>JAKPQT010000078.1 GCA_029555885.1 Chloroflexota bacterium
CGCCGTAGCCGAACGTCGTGAGCTCGGGGTGGCTGACCTGCAGCTCGGCCAGGTGCGCCAGCACCTTGTGACGCCACGCATCGCTCCCTGTGAGCGAGGTATTCGTCGCATCCACCAGGGTCAACGGCGGCGCGGCGCCGGCCTGGGGCACGACGGCCCCATCCGCCGCAAGCCAGACCGTTTCGGCGCCGACCTGCCAGGCGACTAGCGGCCGCAGTTCCTTCACGTCGATCAGTATCTGGTTGGGCAGCCGCAGATGGACGTCCGCGCTGGCGATGCCCGGCAGCTCGCGCAAACTGGCCTCGACCTCGGCCTGCCGGATCAGGAAGATGTTCCGCCCTTCGACGCCGCTGGCATCGTAGATGGCCCGCGGGGTCAGCCGGTGCGCGCCGCCGATCTGTGCAGCACTGGACGTGACCGCCAGCGCCGGAAGCTGAAAGAACTCCACCAGGCCATAAATCGCGGCGCCGAGCAGGACGAGCGCCAGGCCCTGGCGCAGGATGGTGCGCAAGAGCCTGCGCCAGTCGCGCGGGGCCGCGGCCTCCGCGCCATCCTGCCGCGGGGCGTCTGGCCGGGCGGCGATGCGCAGGAGCGGGCGCGGCCCCGTGGGCCGCGTCACCTGGGCAGTGAGCCGGCGGCTGCTCGCCTTCTGGTTGTGCATCTCGCGTCGCGAGCGCGGCGGCGGCTTCCGCCAGCTTGGTTGCGCTGGCCGAGCCGTCTGGGCGCTGGATGCGGCGCTCGAGGTCGCCTTGCTCTTCTTCTTTGCCATCTTGGCTGCCACTTTGGCCGTCTACATCGCGTCTTCGTACCGGGTGAGCGAGCGCGCCTTGTCGGCGTGGCGCTCCAGGGCCAGCTCGATCAGCCGATCCACCAGCTCCGCATACGAGATACCGCTGGCCTCCCAGAGCTTCGGATACATGCTGATGCTCGTGAAGCCGGGAATCGTGTTCACCTCGTTCAGATACAGCCTGCCGGTGTCGCGCTCCAGCAGGAAGTCGACGCGGGCCATGCCCGCGGCATCCAGGGCCAGGAAAGCCTGCACGGCCAGGCTGCGCACCTGCGCGGCGGTCTCCGCAGGCAGGGGCGCGGGAATCAGCAGCCCGGACTGGCCGTCGAGATACTTGGCTGCGTAGTCATAGAATTCATTGCTGGGCACAATCTCGCCAGGCACGGACGCGAGCGGTTCATCGTTGCCCAGCACGCTGCACTCGATCTCCCGCGGGTTGGCGACCGCGGCCTCGACGAGCAGCTTGCGGTCATAGCGCGCGGCCTCGGCCAGGCTGCGGCGCAGCCCTTCGCGGTCCGCGGCCCGGCTGATGCCGATGCTCGACCCCAGGTTGGCCGGCTTGACGAACAACGGGTAGGGCAGCTGCGCCTCGACGTCCGCAATCACGGCATCGGGCCGCGTCTCCCAGTCCCGGCGCTTGATGGCGCAGTAGGGCACGACCGGGATGCCGTGCGCCTGGAAGAGCTGCTTGCTCACGATCTTGTCCATGCCGACGCTGCTGGCGAGCACGCCGCAGCCGACATAGGCGACTCCTGCCAGCTCCAGCAGGCCCTGCACCGTCCCGTCTTCGCCGTAAGGCCCGTGCAGGATCGGGAAGATGACATCCAGCGGCGGGAACGCGGCACCCGTCGCGCCGGGGACCAGCTCGCGGCCCGCGCTGGCATGAGCATCAGTCGAGGCGGGGGCGGTAGGTGCTCCCTCACCCAGCAGAGCGGCCCGGCTGGCGGTCAGTTGTGCCAGCGGGTTGCCCTGGGTCAGCCACCGGCCGTCGTGGGTGATGCCGATCTGCACCACCTCGTACTTTTCCGGGTCCAGCACAGCCATAACCGAGCGCGCTGAAGCGAGGGACACCTCATGCTCCCCGGAGCGTCCCCCGAAAATCAGCCCTACGCGAAGCTTAGATTTCATAGCGTCATTTTCTTGGGATAATTCTTTCTACCCCTATTGCATTACAATTTGCATAAAGGTTCCAGCGGCGGCTGGCTTGCCCAGGCGCCGAGGAACAGGATTTCGGGCACGAGCTCGTGTCCGCTGGCCTCATAGACCCGGCGGCGCATCAGGTTCATCAGGGCCACGACATCTGCTGCGGTCGCGCTGCCGGTGTTGATGACAAAGTTCGCATGGCGTGGCGAAATCTGCGCGCCGCCGATGACCTGGCCTTTCAGCCCCACGGACTCGACCAGCCGCCCCGCGTAATCGCCGGGCGGGTTGCGGAAGATGCTGCCGGCGCTCGGCTCAACCGGCTGGCTGGCACGCCGCCGAGCCAGATAGCCATCCGCACGGGCGGTCATCTCCGCGGTGTCGCCCGCCGCCAGGTTGAACGCGGCGGACAGCACCACCGGCGCCGCTGCATGAGCGGCGTCGCCCTCGGCCAGTTGCCGCTTGAGCAGGCTGCTGCGATAGGTGTACGCCAGCGCCTCACAGGTCAACTGCTCCGTCCCCTGACCGGGATAGTGCACCTCCGCCCACGCCAGGTTTGCCGCGATGTCGCTGCCGTGCGCGCCCGCGTTCCCGATGACTGCGCCGCCGACCGTGCCCGGCACACTGACGGCCCATTCCAGGCCGCTCAGGCCGTTGCGGATGGCCCAGCGCGCCAGCCCGGCCAGCAGCACGCCCGAATCGGCAACCAGACAGTGCGGATTGTCTTCCTGCACGCCATAGTTGCGCGTCTGGTTGACGATCACCAGCTCGCGAATCCCGGCATCCGCCACCAGGATGTTGCTGCCGCCGCCAAGAACGGTCACGGGCAGGCCGTCTGTCAGGCCCGCGTCGGCCAGCGCAGCCAGTTGTGCGGTCGTCGTCGCGACGGCGTACCAGTCTGCCGGGCCGCCGATGCGGAAGGTCGTGTGGCGGGCCAGCGGCTCGTTGCGCCGCAGCTCGACGCCCAGCCGTTCCGCCGCGGCGGCCAGCGCGCTCACCCCTGTCCCTCCCGCTCGCGCAGCCGGTCGAGCAGCATCTGACCGACCAGGTTGCCGTCGCCCGCGCTCATGGTGATGACGATGTCGTCCGGCTCCACCTCGGCCAGCAGGGCGTCGACCGCGGCGTCGATGCCGCCGGCATAAGCCGCGCCCGCGTGCTCGACGGTCTCCAGCAGGAGGCGGCTGTGCATTCCCAGGTCGATTTTCTCGCGTGCCGGGTAGATGTCGAGAAACAGCACCCGGTCCGCATCGTCGAAGCTGTGTGCATAGTCGCGCAGCAGGGCCTTCGTCCGGCTGTAGGTGTGCGGCTGGAACACGGCCCAGATGCGCCGGGTCGCATAGCGCAGCCGCGCAGCGGACAGGGTTGCGGCGACTTCGGTCGGGTGATGGGCGTAGTCGTCGATGACTGTTACGCCGTCCGCCTCGCCCACCAGCTCGAAGCGCCGGCCTGCGCCCCGGAAGTCGCGCAGCATGATGGCCGCGCGGGCCGGCGGGATGCGGTGCCAGTGTGCCGCGGCCAGCGCCGCGAGCGCATTGCGCACGTTATGGCGGCCCGGCACAGACAGGCTCAGATGGGCCACCGGCGCGCCTGCGTGCCACACTTCGGCGTCGAACCCGCCGCGCTCGTTCGGCGCGAGGTCGCGCGCCTGCCAGTCAGCGCCGTCCGACAAGCCGTAGGTCTCGACGGCGACGCCCGGCTGGACGGCGTCGCGCAACGCCAGCGCGCCCGCATCGTCTGCGCACACGATGAGCAGGCCGTGTGCCGGGAGCTGGGCCGCGTACTGGCGGAATGCAGCGGCAAAACTCGCCGGGGTGGGATAGCAATCGACGTGATCCCAGTCCACGTTGGTGACGATGCCGATTTCCAGCCGCAGCCCCAGGAACATGCCGTCATACTCGTCCGCCTCGATGACGAAGGGGCCCTCACCGGCGCGGGCCGCGACGGTTGCGGACATCAGCGCGCCCTCCGCCGGTCCGACGGCAATCCGCCCGCCGACGATGAAGCTGGGGTCCATGCCCGCGCGCAGCAGCACAATCGCAACCATGCTGGTCGTCGTGGTTTTGCCGTGGCTGCCCGCGACGCCGATGCCGTGATGACCCTCGATGAGCGGGCCGAGGAAGTCCGACCGCTTGACAATCGGGATGCCCGCCTCACGCGCGGCGATAATCTCGGGGTTGTCTTCCGGCACAGCAGACGAGACGAGCACCAGGTCTGCGCCTGCGACATGCTCGGCCCGGTGGCCGCGGTACACGGCGACGCCCCGGCCGGCCAGTTCATCGGTCGCCTCGTTGGGCCGCTGGTCCGAGCCGGACACCGTGAACCCGCGCTGCAACAGGAATCCGGCGATCGCGGACAGGCCCGTCCCGCCGATGCCGACCAGGTGAATGTGGAAGCCGGCCCGCGTCTCAGCCGTGCTGTTCAGGCGCGCGACCCAGGCCGGGGCGTCGGTGGGCCCGGCGTGCGGGTGGGCGGGCGGGTTGGCGTCGGACATCGTTGCGCTTATCTCCAGAACCGTGCCAGGATCAACAGAATAACCAGCACAATCAGGTACTGCCACGTGAACACGGCGGGCGGCAGAAACCGGATGATCGTCTGGTGCAGCAGCGAGAACTCCCCGCTGCGGCCCAGGATCGGGTAATTGGCTGAATGCAGATAATACCACAGGCTGCCGACGAATAAGTAACCGTTGAGTATGCCGCTGCCGAGGTCGAGGGCGACCTTGCCGCGCTTGCCGCGATACACGAGCGTGTCGCCCTCGTATGCAATATACGCGATGACGATCAGGAAGCCGCAGTAAATCAGCACGCGCGCGGTCAACTGGGCCGCGGCGTCAGGCCCGGCGAAATAGGCAAGCACCTGATTGACGAGAGCCTGATAGCGCTCCTCGATGAACTCGGTGACGAACAGGGCGATGAGCAGCATGGCTGTGACGCCTAACTCGCGCGGGTAGCCGCGAATCACGCCGATGACGGCGAACATGATCCAGACTGCAATGAAGGCGATCTCGAGATAACCCATCGCCTTACCCTCGTCTCTCGCTGCGGTTGCCCAGCCGGGTCGCCAGCAGCACGAACAGCGCGATGATGGCCGCGAACAGCAGCGCCAGCGTGCCCTGGTCGGCCATCGCATTCAGGCCGTTCAGGATGCGCGTCCAGAGCAGGTTGATGAACGACGGTCCCGTGGGCAAGACGGCCGTTGCGGGCGCCGCGAAGCCCGCGCCGAACAGCGCCGCGGGCAGCGCCAGTTGCAGCGGCGCGTCCGGCAGCAGCACGCGAATCAGGAACGCGGTCAGCACGTAGCCGATGCCCAGGCCCAGAAACAGGCCGAGCACCGACTGCCGGGAGCGCAGGATTTTCAGCATTCCCAACAGGAACGCAGCCGCGACCAGCAGGATCAGGGCCAGGATCATGCCGGGGCCGCTGGCGAGGCCGGTGTCGCTGACGCGGATGAGCGGGGTCACGCTGCCGACCCGCGCGAACGCTGCTTCCAGCGCCGCGGTGCGGTCGTCCGCGGCCAGGGCTTGCAGCCCACCCGCGAAGACGAAGCGCACCGCGAAGTTCATGCCGTTGACCAGCGTCGCGATCATTCCGGCGGCCCGGCTGAGCGCCAGCAGGCCCAGCAGGAGGAAGCCCGCGGTGAACAGCATGGACTTCGTGCCGCGCTGATAGCCCAGCACGCCGAAGAGCGCCATCACGGTCGCCAGGATGATGAGCGATGACATGGCTATTTACCTGCCAGTTCCGCCAGTACGTGCGCGATATTATACGCGGCTTCCGGCTGTGCAAGCCGGGCCGCGGCTTGTGACATGCCTTGCAGCTCGCCTGGAGCGTCCAGCAACTCGAGGATCGTCGGCGCCAGGCGAGCTGACAAGTCGGAGTCCACGATCACGATTGCCGCGCCGTGATCGGCCAGATATGCGGCATTGGCGTCCTGGTGCTGCCCTGCGTACGGGTAGGGCACCAGGATGCTCGGCAGGCCGCGGGCCGGGAATTCTCCCAGCACGGATGCTCCGGCGCGGGCGACCACGAGGTCGGCAGCGGCCAGGGCCTGCACCATTTCCTCGTGCAGGTAAGGATAGGGATGGTAGCGGGCGAACAGGCCGGGCAACAGCGTGCCCGCCAGGCCCTGCGTCGCGTGTTCGACCTCCGGCCAGTCCAACTGGCCGCTCACATGCACTATCTGGCAATGTGGCAGCAGCGCCGGCAGCGCGGCTGTCACGGCCCGGTTGATGCTGCGCGCGCCCCGGCTTCCGCCGAACACGAGCAGCACCGGCAAGTCAGGATGGAGGCCCAGGGCCTGCCGCGCTGCGGGTTTCTCCGCAGCCAGCAGCTCGGGCCGGACAGGATAGCCTGTCACCACGGCCTTGCCCGGAAAGTAACGGGCGACCTCCGGAAACGACACGGCGACCTTGCGCGCAAACCGGCTGGTCAGTGCGATGGCGCGGCCCGGCGTCAGGTCGGGCAGGTAGATGAGCAGCGGCACGCGACTGGTTGCGGCGGCCCAGGCCACCGGCGCCGCGACATAGCCGCCGGTCATGAAGACCACGTCAGGCCGGAATTCACGGATGATACGGCGGCACTGCTGCGTGCCTCGCACCATGCGCGCCAGGTTGGCCGCGGCCGTCCACACGGCCCGGCCGCGCACCTGGCCCGTCGCAATCGCACTGAACGGCAGGCCCGCGCGGCCGGCGAGCGCCTCCTCGACGCCGCCGGCTTCGCCGACATAGCGGAACTCGTGGCCGCTTGTCGTGTTAGCGCCGCGCGGTGCGGGCGCGGGAGGTGCTGGCTGCGTTGCGGCGCGTGGCGCTGGTTCTGCCGCGTCCTGTGACCGTGCGGCCGGGACTGCTGCGGCGGGAGGAACCCTCCCCGCGGGCTTTGGTTCGGCTTGCAGCGCGCTCACCACGGCGAGGACGGGGTAGACGTGGCCGCCAGTCCCCCCACCCGATAGCAAAATGCGCATAAGTGGCCTTCTTTTCGGTCGCGGCGCGCGAGATGCTGAGCAACAGGCCGGCCGCGGCCATAGACGACAACAGAGATGAGCCGCCATAGCTCATAAAGGGCAGCGGCTGGCCGGTCGCGGGAATCAGCGTGAGCGATGTGCCGATGTGAATTGCGGCCTGGATGATGATCCAGGCAGTCACGCCGATCGCCGTCAGGCTGCCGAACCGGTCCGGTGCATTGAGCGCCACGCCGAGCGCCCGGTAGCCGAACGCAGCGTAGAGCGCGACGACCAGGAACGTCCCGATGATGGGCAGGTCGGCGCCGATGTTGGCGAACAGGTAGTCGCTCCACAGGCCGGGCACGGATGCCTTGGCTTGCCAGATGCTTGGGTCGGCCACGCTGCCGCGGCCTTCGCGCAACATCCAGGTCAGCCGGAGCAACTGGTCCGGCGCTTCGCTGGGGTTGAACCAGACGTTGTACCAGCCCGTGATACGATCCCAGGCATAGCCCGCCTTGTACATGGCGAACAGCATGAAGGGCGTGCCCACCAGCAGGAGCAGGAAGAGCTGGCCCGGATGGCCGCCGCCGACGAAGAAGATGGTCAGGCCGATGGCGAGCACAATGATCGTGACGCTGAAGCTCTTTTCCGCAACGATCAGGCCGGCAACCAGCCCCATGATGATCAGGAACGGCAACATGCCGTCGGTCAGGCTGTCCATCCGCTTGCTATGCGCTGCGACCCAGGCTGCCATGTAGATGACGACCGCCAGTTTCGCCAGCTCGCTCGGCTGGAACCGGCCGCCGAAGAGCGTGCGACCGGCGCCGAAGGTTTCATCCCCGACGAACAGGACGACGATCAGCAGGGCAATGTTGAGCGCCATGAAGGGCAGCGCCATCTGCTGCCAGAAACGATACGGGATGAACGTCATGATGGCGCAGACGACTACACCGAGCGCCACCCAAAGCGCCTGGCGGACGAAGTAATATGTGCCGCGGAACATATAGCTGGCGCTGAGCACCATGACCAAACCTAACAGCAGGAAGGTCGCAATGATGGCGATGAGTTGAATGTCGACGGACGAGGTGGCGGCCTGCGTCGTGCTGCCGCGGCGTCGCCGCGTGGTTTCGCCCGTCCGGCCGGTCAGTTCAGCACTCATGGCAGAGCCTCCACCAGGGCGCGGAAGTGTTCGCCCCGCGCTGCGAAATCAACATAAGCATCGAAGCTCGTGCCGCCCGGCGCGAGCAGCACCACATCGCCGGGCCGGGCCACGCGCTGCGCCGCGGCCACCGCGGCCTGCAAGTCAGCCTGGGCCAGGACCGGCACAGGCGATGCGCCGCTGGACCGCACATAGTCAGCGAGCGCGGCCTCGATCAGCCCGGCGGCTTCACCGAATAACACGACCGCGCGCACGCGCGGCTGGCCGGCAGCATCCCGCGCGTGGATTTCCGCCGCGACCGTCTGCCACGGCAAGTGTTTGTCGCGGCCCCCCAGGAGGAGGACAAGCGGCTCGCTGAACGAGTGCAGCGCGGCGACGGTGCGCTCCGGCGCGGTGGCGATGGAGTCGTTCACCCAGGTGATGCCGTCGCGCTGGCGGACAATCTCCAGCCGGTGCGCGACGCCGCCGAAAGTGGTCGCGACTGCGGCCATCGCTTCGACGCCCGCACCCGCGGCACCGGCCAGGCAGCAGGCCGCGAGGATGTTCGCCAGATTGTGCCGCCCGCGCAGCCGCACGTCGCTGACCCGGCAGACCGTCGCGTCGTCCAGCCCCGGCCTGCGCCAGATGAGACGCTCGGCCGCGCCGGTACCCGCCAGGAATGCGCCCGCCTCCAGCTCACCGGTCAGGCTGAAGCCCAGGCGCGCGGCCTGGAGCGGGAAATAGACCTCCCCCTGGCCTTCGCCCGCGGGAATCTCGCAGCGTCCGCTGCGCAGCCAGGCGCCGGTGTAGGCGTCATCCGCACCCAGGACGCAGGTGTCCCCGCGCTCCTGGAAGCGCAGGATGTTGGCTTTGGCTGCGGCATAGTGCGACATGGACGGGTGGCGGTCCAGGTGATTGGGCGTGATGTTCAGCAGGGCGGCCAGGGCCGGGCTGCGATCGAACAGCTCGAGCTGGAAGCTGGACAGCTCCATCACCACTTTGTCGCCCGAGCCGACCTCGTCCAGCCGGTCAATCAGCGGCGTGCCGATGTTGCCGCCCACGTGCGTCGTCAGGCCTGCGGCCTGCAGCATCAGGCCGGTCAGCGTGGTGGTCGTCGTCTTGCCGGCGGAGCCGGTGATGCCGATGACCGGCGCGGGGCAGTGGCGTAAGGTCAGCGCGCCGTCGTTGCTCAAGGCGATGCCGCGGCGCACGGCCTCCTGCACGACCGGAATGGCCGGTGAGACGCCGCCGCTCAGGCACAGCAGGTCGGTCCCCGTGAGCAGGTCGACCGGGTGGTCGCCGAGGACGAAGCGCACGCGACCGCCAGTGGTTGTGGCGGCGAACTGCTCCAGGTCACGGCAGGTTTCCGCGAGCTGGGCCTCTGTCCGCAGGTCGCTCAACGTCACGTGCGCGCCGCGGCGCAGCAGGAAGCGGGCCAGCGCCGTGCCCTGCCGCGCCATCCCGAGGATGACGACCCGCAGGCCGGTGTAGCCTTGTCCATTGCTGCGACGACCGATGCTCAAGAGATTCCCCCCTGTTGGTAGTAGGCGCTTCAGCGCCCCTCGTCCACTCCAGGCGCTGAAGCGCCTACTACGAACCCTCACCTGGCGATGAACGGCGTGTCAGGCCAGCGGGCCTGAAATTCCCGGCTCATCGATTCGGTCCACCGGGCTGCGTCTGCGGCCGGAAGCAGCCAGTGACGATAGTGTACGGTGACGGCGGCACCCTGCTCGATCAGCGTGCCGTCCGGCTCGACGGCCAGGGGCAGCGGCTCCAGTTCGACCAGAAGCGCGTGCACGCGCGCCTGGCCCTTGCCCCATGGACGGCCCATAAGGGCGGCGAAGGCTTTGGCAATCGGCAGGAGCGCCCGATAGACCAGTCGCGCTGCGGTGGAATAGTCATCGCGCTCAAGCGCCGCATCCAGGTCAGACTGCAAGGGCCGCATGGTCCGCAGGATGAAGCCCGCCAGCGTCAGCGCGCCGGCAGACCCACGTGGCGCAGCAGGCGCACGATGCCCGGGAGGCAGCACGGCCCGAAACTGGATGGTCCTTTCCCCTGGCAGTGTTCCGTACACGATCCTTTCCTTTCGCCCTTCGTTCTCGTTCGTCGCCAAGAATGACTTGTAGCATCGGGCCTTGTGCCCGCCAGAACGCCCACAAGGGCCTATGCTACTGACTACAGCAGCGCGAGCGCAATGCCCGTCATGCCTGCCAGAATCGAAATCAGGAAGAAACGCCAGACAATGTGCGTCTCCGACCAGCCCAGCAGCTCGAAATGGTGATGGAGCGGGGCCATCTTGAAGATGCGCTTGCCCACGCCTGTGCGCTTCTTGGTCCACTTGAAGTAGCTGACCTGCAGGACATCCGACGCGGCGGTGGCGACAAATACGATCCCGACGATGGGCAGGAGCAGCCATTGGCCCGTCATCAGTGCGACGACGGCCAACGTTGCGCCGAGCGCCAGCGCGCCCGTGTCGCCCATGAAAAGCTGTGCCGGGTGCGAGTTGTACCAGAGAAACGCGAACAGCGCGCCGACCATCGTGAAGCAGAACGAGCTGAGCGGGTACTGTCCCTGGAGGTTGGCGATGATGCCGTACGCGGCAAAGGCCACCGCGACCGTCGAGCCGGCCAGCCCGTCCAGGCCGTCCGTCAGGTTAACTGCGTTCGTCATGGCGACGATGACGAACGTTGCGATCGGGATGTAGATCAGTCCTAGGTCGAACCGCTGGGCAATGCCAGGGAGAGCAACGCTGTGAATGTCCAGAAAGAAGTAGATGCCCAGACTGGCGACCAGCGCCAGAATCGTCTGATAAGAAGCCTTCACCCGCGCAATAAAGCCCTGCGCGTCGTTGCGGCGACCGGTGATGCCCTTCCAGTCGTCGCGCGCACCGAGCACTGCGAACGACAGCAGGGTCAGCAGCGGCAGGAGCATCGACTTGCCGATGAGCGGGCTGCCCTCCGCAAAATTGAAGATGCGCAGGATGGCCTTGCCCCACTCGACGCCGCTTAGAAAGTTTGCCAGGTTCAGCACGACCGTAATCAGGAACACGGGGACCAGGAACAGCACCCCGCCCATCGTGGGCGTGCCCATCTTGGTCTGGTGGCTGTTGGGCCCTTCGATGCGGATACGCTTGCCCACGCCCTTCCGTCGCAGCAGGTTAATCAAAGGCTGACCCCAGATCACCGACAGCAGGAACGAGACGGTAGCCAGGGCAAGTGCGAACGGCATCGGTGCTTGTTCGATCATGCGGATTCCGCTCCTGAGATGCGGGGTCGCGCCAGTGCGTCGACGATCTTCTCCATGCCGCCGGCGCGTGAGCCCTTGACCAGAATCACATCACCTTCCCGAATGAGACCCTGGAGGACGGCGATGGCGTCCTGGTTGTTCTCGACCGGATGCACATCCGCTGGGCGCATCCCGATGGCCAGCGCCTCTTCTGCGATGAGTCGGGCGCGCGGGCCGACTGTCACGAGCTTGCTGACGACCTGGGCTGCACGGCCGCCGACCCGCCGGTGACCGGCCTCCTCGTATGCGCCCAGCTCATACATATCGCCCAACACGGCAATCGCCCGGTGCGATGTGTTGGCGATCTCCTCGAGCAGGTTCAGTGCGGCCAGCATTGAGTCCGGGCTGGCATTGTATGTATCATCGACGAGCGTGGTGTCGCGCAGCCCGCGCGCCACGACCAGCCGCAACTGCCCGCGCACATCCTGCAGGCCCTCGACGATTTCGGTCCAGCTCAGCCCATCGGCCAGTCCGACCGCTGCGGCCCGCAATGCGGTGTGGACGCTGTGGCGGCCCAGCATGGGCAGTTTGACGTGCAGCACCTCGTCCCCGTAGTGGAACCGGAAGCGCAGCCCCTCCAGGCCCTGGCTGCTGATTTCGTCGGCCCACAGGTGGCTCTCCGGGTTCAGCCCGTAGGTGAAGACGCGCGCCCGTGTCAGGCCGGACATCGCCAGCACGAGCGGGTCATCCGCGTTCAGGATGGCGACCCCGCCTTCATCGCCCGGGGGGAGGGCCTGCGGCAGCTCGGACTTGGCCGCCGCAATGCGTTCGACGCTGCCCAGGCGCTCGGCGTGCGTCGGCCCGACGTTCGTCACTACGCCGATGCGCGGCTGCGCCAGCGTGCACAGGTGGGCGATTTCGCCCAGCGTGTACATGCCCATCTCGAGGACCACGCGCTGGTGCTCCGGCCCAAGCTGGAGCAGGGTGAGCGGCAGGCCGATTTCATTGTTAAGGTTGCCCTGGCTGCGGAGCGTCACATACCGCTGCGCGAGCACGTTGGCGATGATTTCCTTTGTCGTGGTCTTGCCGACGCTGCCGGTGATGGCGACCGCATCGGCGGGCATCTGCACGCGCCAGGCGTGCGCGGCGGCCTGGAGCCCCGCAAGGCTGTCCGGCACGATGAATATCCACGGGCCCGCATCCCTACTGACCGTGCCGTCGGGCGTGACGAAGCGCGCCTGGGGATACAGCTCGCGCGCGTGTGGCTCGGCCAGCGCGGCCCGCGCCCCGCGCGTGAAGGCATCGCCTAGATAGAGGTGGCCGTCGGTGTGTTCGCCCCGCAGCGCGATGAACAGGCTGCCCGGCTCTGCTGCGCGTGAGTCAATCACGACGCTGCTGAAGGGCTGCGCTGCTTCCGGTCCCGGGACGGCGGGCTCGGTGCTTGTGACGGCCCGCCAGAATTGGTCCAGTGAAATCATCGTGTTTCCTTGCCCGTCACGGCATCCGGTCGTCGGGCTGGAGCTTCAGGACGTTGATTGCATCCTGTGCCACCTGGCCGAACACTGGCAGGGCCACCTGCTCGGCCCAGCGGGAGGTCTTCGGCTCCGAGAGCTTGATGAGCACCACGAGCTGCGGGTCTGCCGCGGGGAAGAAGCCCACGAAGCTCGTGATGGTCAGTTCATCGTTGTAGCCGCCCTCTTCGGGAATCTGGGCGGTGCCGGTCTTGCCGGCCACCCGGAAGCCCGGCACCAGGTTTGGGCCGGCCGCATAGCTCTCGACGGTGAAGACCATCATCTCAGTGAGCTTGCGAGCGGTTTCCGGCTTGATGGCCCGGCCAAGCGTGCGCGGCGGGACGTTGTAGACTCTGCCGTTGTGCACGAGACTCTGGACGAGTTGCGGCTGCATGACGGTTCCGCCGTTCGCAATTGCGGCGATGGCGTTGGCCATCTGCAGCGGCGTTGCGCTGAGGCCCTGGCCGA
The DNA here is from genome assembly GCA_029555885.1 of Chloroflexota bacterium. Next base: position 13,208 of record JAKPQT010000078.1, read on the forward strand.
ACGAGTTGGCGGCCTGGTCGAAGCGGCTCCAGTATTGGGTGCCCGCCCATTTGACGATGCCGGGATTCTCTGGCCCGGCGTCAATCTCGGTGTATTGCCCGAAACGAAACTGGCGCAGATAGCGGTAGAAGGTCTCAGAGCCCATCCGCAGACAGATGTTGGCGGTGACGACGTTGATGGAGCTGGCCAACGCCTGGCGTGCAGTGACGATGCCGTAGGACTTCTTCTCGGCGTTTTCGATCTTCTCGTTGTCGAGTATCAGGGTGCCGGTGTCCTCGAACAGCTCCTCGGACGACAGTTTATCCGCGTCCAGGCCGGCGGCGAATGTCACCGGCTTGAAGACCGAGCCGGGCTCATAAGCCTGGCTGATGGCCGAGTTCGCCCATTCGCCGTTGGTGAATTCCGCGTAGCGATTCGGGTCGTAGGTCGGCCAGCTGGCCATCGCCAGGATCGCGCCGGTGTGCGGCTGCATGACGATGATGACGCCATCTTTCGCCTTATACTTGACCAGGGCCTCGGTCAGCCGCTTCTCGACCATATACTGCAGCGCGGCGTTCACGTGCAGGACGAGGTCGCGGCCGCCTGGCGAGGGCAGATAGGTGCTCCACGCCTCGGGGAGCGGCTGGGCCGCGCCTGGCAGGCGTGCCGTGGACCAGTCATTGCTCGTGCGCAGCCAGTCGTTGTAATAGGCTTCGACACCGGCGCGGCCTTCCTGGTCGCGATCCACGAACCCCAGCACGTGCGCGGCCAACGAGCCGTGGAGGTAGACGCGCTGGCGTTTGCCGTCGCACCAGATCCACTCGGGCAGGCCTTTGTCATAGTCGGCCGTGTTGCACTGCGCCGCGCTGACGTTCTTGGCGATGACCGCGATGGTGCCCTTGCCCTGCACCGCGTTGATGACCGACTCAGGGGGCACGCCCAGGATGGCCGCGTAACGGGGCAGGTTGGCCGGATCGGTCTTCATGCTGCGGAAGAGATCCGGGTTGGCGTAGATCTCCCAGGCGAAGTCATCCATTGCCAGGAGCAGGCCATTCCTGTCGATGATGCGCCCGCGCGAATCGTCGCGCGTCTCCGCTTCTTTGCGCTCAGAGCCCATGGCCATGCCGACGACCTGGGAGAGAATCAGTTGGGTGATGACGACGAGGCCGAACAGGGCGAACAGCAGGACGAGAAAGCGCAGCCGCACTGTGAGCATGCGCTTGTCGTCGGCGGTCGGGCGCGCGGCACTCTGGCGGGCAGGGCCCGCGTTGACGGGCGGAGCCTCCTCGTCATCAAACCGTTGCCAGGTCTGGCGCCTTGCCATGAGCGGGCACTCCTAATGGGCCGGCGCGCTGGCTGTCAGCGCCGCGCCGGAGGCGGTTTGCGGTGCCACGCGGATGACCACGGTGGGCACGACATAGCCGGCTGCCTCAGCCTGTTCCTCAATGTAGCTGGGGGTGTTCCAGCGCGCCCACTGGCGCGTCAACTCGATATTGCTCTGTTCGAGGACCTCAGCCTGCACGCCCAGTTTGATGATATCGCGGTGCAGTTCAGAGAGGCGGCTCATCTGGAAAAAGTAGAGACAGCCGACAGCACAGAGGACGGCGATGATTAAGATGTAGCGCAACAAAGCGGAGCTTGCGCCGGTCAGCAGGCCGCGTCGCCAGTCGGCCAGCCGTCCTGGGGCGGCGGGGGGTGTGGTGGTAATACGCTGCAACATAAGCTCTCCTCATCCATTCGTAACTCGCTCTGCTATACGTAACTTCGCACTACGGCTGCGGGGGTTAGCGACTACTTCCCTCTCGTCTGGCTGAACGGGCTTGCGGGTGACGGCGTGCAGCGTGGCGCGATGTCCACAGGTGCACACCGTACGGGTCAGCCGCGCCGGCCGCGACCCTTCCTCATCGAGGTCACAGATACAATCGCGCGTCTCACGCTGGATGAAGCGCTTGACAATCCGGTCTTCCAGCGAGTGAAACGCAATGACGGCCAGCCGGCCGCCGGGCGCTAACAGCTCGACTGCCTGGGGCAGCACGGCTGCGAGCGCGCCCAGCTCGTCATTGACCGCAATGCGCAGCGCCTGAAAGGTGCGCGTGGCCGGATGGAGACGATGCCCCCGCTGGCCTCCGATCGCCCGGCTGACCACGTCCGCCAGTTCCTGCGTGGTGTGCAGCGGGCGGGCCGCGACGATGGCCCGGGCAATCCGGCGCGACCGCGGCTCTTCGCCGTACTGGAAGATCAGATCGGCCAGTTCCTCTTGCGGCCAGTTGTTAACGATCTCGCCCGCAGTCAGCTCTGCCTGCGGGTCCATCCGCATATCCAGCGGACCGAGGGCCAGGAAGCTGAAGCCGCGCTCCCCCTCGTCTAACTGGTAGGACGAGATGCCCAGGTCGAGCAGGATCGCCTGCACTCCTGTGAAGCCGGCCTCTCGCGCTGCCTCCTCCAGATGGCGAAAGCTCGTCTGGCGGAGGATCACCCGCGCTCCATACTGCGCCAGCCGTTCACGGCCTCGGGCAATGGCGGCTGGGTCGGCATCCAGCCCGAGCAGCCGGCCATCGGGTGCGGTGGCGGCCAGGATGGCGGCGGCATGGCCTGCACCGCCGAGCGTGCAGTCGATGGCCGCTGCGCCGGGCACCAGCGCCAGGCCACGCAGCGTCTCTTCCAGGAGCACGGGGACATGGCCGGCAGGGCTGTCCATGGCGCCGCGGGCTACATGCGCACGCCAAGCTCGCGCAGCCTGGCGAGGTCGTCGTGCTGCTGTCGGTACTCGTCCACCAGCCGCCCGTAGGTCTGGAGCCATTCATCCGGGTTCCAGATTTCGATGTGGTCCCGGTTGCCGATGACGATGGCCTCGGCCCCCAGTTTGGCATGGCGGCGGAGGACGGGCGGAACGATGACGCGGCCCTGCCTGTCCAGCTCCGTTTCGTTCGCCGCGGCCATGAGCAGGGTGGCGAAATATGCGGCGTTGCCGGCCTGCGCCTCGACCTGCTGTTCCATGGCTTCGAAGGTAGCCTTTGGATAGATGTTAATCTGGCCGAGCGTGCCGCGGCCGATGACGATAGCTGTGCCGAGTTCATCCCGGAACTTGATCGGGATCATCAGGCGGCCTTTATCGTCAATCGTGTGCTCGTATTCACCGCGAAACATGCTCAGCGACTCCAACTACGGGTTTGACGGGTTATGAATACACGAATTTGGGTGTAATCTCCAAAAATATCCACTATTTACCACGTATGCATTGTAAAGGAAGTCGCGCGCATATGCAAGCTTTTGGGGGACGAGTTATCCCAAGTTATCGCAACTTTAAGGTTGGGATTTGCAAAGCATGGATCAGGCGAGAAGGGCCTGGCGCGGGGCGATGGATGAGTTTTCGAAATACGAAAATCAGCTACTTGACAAGCGAGATGTTCGGTGATAGTATTAGCGATTGCTGTCTGCGGGCCAGCACTCTGATAACTTGCTAAAAAGTCGCTATAACCCCCTTCGCTCTCGGCGATCGAGAATGAACCAAGTCACGGTGACTTGGCGTTTTTGCTTTCTAAAAGGAGTGAACGCTTCATGACGCATCTCTGGAATGGTGGCAGCACTGCCCCGCGTAAGTCGTACGCTCGCATTCGCGACGTCTACGAACTGCCGCGTCTGATTGAGGTGCAGTTGGACTCGTTCCGCTGGTTCCAATCTGAGGGTTTGCAGGAGCTCTTCGAGGAGATCTCCCCCATCGTCAGCTTCAACAAGAACCTGGAGCTCCACTTTGGCTCGACGCCGATCAAGGAGCCGCCCAAGACCAAGGAAGAAGAGGCCGAGGTTGATGGTTTCTGGTTCGGTGAACCCAAGTATTCCGAGCCTGAATGCCGGGATCGGGACATGACGTTTGCCGCGCCCCTGTGGGTGCGCGTGCGGCTGGTCAACCGTGAGACGGGCGAGCTGAGCAAGCAGAGCGTCTTCATGGGCGATTTCCCCTTGATGACGGAGAACGGTACCTTCATTATTAATGGGGCCGAGCGCGTGGTGGTGAGCCAGTTGATTCGCTCGCCCGGCGTGTATTTCACGGTGGAAGAAGATCGCGTCACCGACCGGCGGCTGTGCTATGCCAAGCTCATCCCTAACCGCGGCGCCTGGTTGGAATTCGAAACCTCGAAGCGTGACATCATCTCGGTTAAGGTGGATCGCAAGCGCAAGCTGCCCGTCACCGTGCTGCTGCGCGCCATCGGCTACGGCTCCGACGAGGAGATTCTCGAACTATTCTCCGAAGTTGATAACAATCCTGAGCATGCCTACATCGCGACCACGCTCGAACGCGACCCGACGCGCATTGCCAACCGGAGCGATTCTGCAAAGGGCGTCGATGCGGCGCTGCTCGAGTTCTATAAGAAGCTGCGCCCCGGCGATCCACCGACCCTGGACAACGCGCGCAACTTCATGCAAAACCTGATCTTTGCGCCGCGGCGGTACGACCTGGGCAAGGTGGGCCGCTACAAACTGAACCGCCGCCTGGAACTGGGCGTGCCGTTGAGCCATCGCACGCTGACGAACGAGGACCTGGCCGCGGTGCTGCGCCGCATGATCCAGATCAACAACGGCATCGAGGGCGAGGACGATATCGATCACCTCGGCAACCGCCGCGTCAAGACCGTGGGCGAGCTGATCCAGAACCAGCTCCGCGTGGGCCTCCTGCGTATGGAGCGCGTCGTGCGCGAGCGCATGTCCATTCGCGATTCTGAGCAGACCACGCCGCTCTCGCTCATCAATATCCGGCCGGTCGTTGCGGCCATCCGCGAGTTCTTCGGCGGCTCGCAGCTCTCGCAGTTCATGGATCAGACGAACCCGCTGGCCGAGCTGACGCACAAGCGCCGTCTCAGCGCCCTGGGCCCCGGCGGCCTCCGCCGCGAGCGCGCGGGCTTCGACGTGCGCGATGTGCACAACTCGCACTATGGCCGGATCTGCCCCATCGAGACGCCGGAAGGCCCGAATATCGGCCTGATCGGCTCGCTGGCGAGCTATGGCAAGATCAACGAGTTCGGCTTCATCGAGACCCCGTACCGCAAGGTGCAGAACCGGGTTTCCAACAAACCGGAGGCGCTGGAAGGGCATATTCTGCGCGAGCGCATCACCCTGCCTGACGGCACGGTCGTCGCCGCGCCGGGCACGCGCATCGACGCGGCGCTGGCCGCCGAGATTGCGAAGCTGGCCGATACGCTGCCCGAAGTGCGCGTTCTGCCGCGGCTCACTCAGGATATCGTGTTCCTCTCGGCGGATGAGGAAGACCGCTACGCGATTGCGCAGGCCAATGCGGCTGTGGATGCCGAGGGCCACTTCACGGAATCGCGCGTCTCCATCCGCCGCCAGCAGCGGTTCCTGTTCGAGGTGCCGGATCATATCGAGTACATGGATGTGTCGCCCAAGCAGATCGTGTCTGTGTCGGCGGCGCTAATCCCCTTCCTGGAGCACGACGACGCCAACCGCGCGTTGATGGGCTCCAACATGCAGCGCCAGGCTGTGCCGCTGCTGCGCCCTGATTCGCCCATTGTGGGCACGGGCATCGAGCGGCAGGCCGCGGTGGACTCCGGCCAGGTGGCCGTCGCGTCGCTGCCGGGCGAGGTTATCAAGGCCGCCAGCGACGAAGTGATCGTGCTGGAAGACGATGGCACGCACCGGGTCTACCGGCTGCGCAAGTACCAGCGGTCCAACCAGAGCACCTGCATCGACCAGCGGCCCGTCGTCCAGAAGGGCGACCGGGTCGAGAAGGGCCAGGTGCTGGCGGATTCCTCATCCACCGAGATGGGCGAGATGGCGCTGGGCCAGAACGTGCTGGTGGCCTTCCTGAGCTGGGAGGGCGGCAACTACGAAGATGCCATCCTCATCAGCGAGCGGCTCGTGCAGGAGGACAAGTTCACGTCCATCCACATCGAGAAGCACGAGGTCGAGGCGCGCGACACGAAGCTGGGCCCGGAAGAAATCACGCGGGACATTCCCAACGTGGGCGAGGATGCGCTGAAGGACCTGGATGAGCACGGCATCGTGCGCATCGGCGCGGTGGTGGCGCCCGGCGACATCCTGGTGGGCAAGATTACGCCGAAGGGCGAAACTGAGCTCAGCCCGGAAGAGAAGCTGCTGCGGGCCATCTTCGGTGAGAAGGCGCGCGAGGTCAAGGATTCGAGCCTGCGCCTGCCGCACGGCGAGTACGGCAAGGTCGTGGACATCAAGGAGTTCAGCCGCGACGAGCACCGTGACCTGCCCGCAGGGGTGGAGCGGATGGTGCGCGTCAGCGTCGCGCAGCGCCGCAAGATTATGGAAGGCGACAAGATGGCGGGCCGCCACGGCAACAAGGGCGTCATCTCCCGGATCGTGCCGGTCGAGGATATGCCCTTCCTGCCCGACGGCACCTCTGTGGACATCATCTTGAACCCGCTGGGTGTGCCCGCCCGCATGAACATCGGGCAGGTGCTGGAGACGCACCTGGGCTGGGCCGCGGATCGCCTGGGCTTCCGCGCGGAGACGCCGGTCTTTGACGGCGCAACCGAAGGTGAAATCGAGGCCGAGCTGGCGCGGGCCTGGCTGGCTGACCGGGCGTGGGAGAAGGCCACGCGCCGTGCGTGGGATTGGCTTGCGCAGCAGGAAGGGATGGTCGCTGGCCAAACCCTGGGCTCGGACGACTTCCAGGACGACGATGAAGTACGCGCAATGTACCTGGCCGAGTGGCTGGGCGAGCGCGGCTATGACCCGGAGCGGGTATATCGCGACACCGGCTACGCGCGCCGCGCGATGCTTCGTGAATGGCTGCGTGAGGAACCGCAGAACTATGACCCGTCCGTCCTGCTCTCCTTTGCGGAGGATGACCGGCCAGTCGAGCAGCGGGAAGCCGCAGACGAGATGGCGCGGATCGTGTGTCTGCGGGAGTGGCTGAAGTGGGTGGAGCGCGAACGGATGCGCTCGACGCGGCTCCAGCCGGTCCAGCCTGCCGAAGGTCAGTCATCGGATGTGGTGGAGTACGAGGAGCTGCCGGAAACCCCCGAAGAGCGCGAGGCCATGTACGCCGAGATGGAGCGCATCTCCCTCCTGACCGACCAGGAAGTGGTCGAGGAGGCGCTGCGTGTGAGCCGGGAGGCGCGCCAGCCGCTGCCGACGTGGGGCAAGACGGTCCTCTACGATGGCAAGACGGGCACGGCCTTCGATTCGACGGTCACGGTGGGCATCATCCACATGATGAAGCTGCATCACCTGGTCGAGGACAAGGTACACGCCCGCTCGACCGGGCCGTACAGCCTCGTCACGCAGCAACCGTTGGGCGGCAAGGCGCAGTTCGGTGGTCAGCGCTTCGGGGAGATGGAGGTGTGGGCGCTGGAAGCCTACGGCGCGGCGCACAGCCTCCAGGAAATGCTGACCGTGAAATCGGATGATGTGACGGGCCGCGTCAAGACGTATGAGGCCATCGTCAAGGGTGAGACCATCGAGTCGCCCGGTGTGCCGGAGAGCTTCCGGGTCCTGGTGAAAGAGCTGCAATCTTTGGGCCTGGCGGTCGAAGTCGTGGATGCGAAGGAAGAGGTCATCCAGTTCGGTCGCGAGGATACCGAAGAGAAGCTGCCCAACCTGGGCTTCAGCCTGAGCCTGCCGGGTCCGATGAGCAAGGGGATGGACTGAGCGGTTACAGGTTGCAGGTTGGAAGGTTGCAGGTTCACGTCCTCTGCGGACAAACCTGTAACTTGTAACCTTCCAACTTGCCACCGTTATAAGGGGAGATAAGCTGTGGAAGTTAATGAATTTGACGCCATCCGTATTTCGTTGGCCTCACCTGAGCAAATTCTGGAGTGGTCGCACGGCGAGGTAACCAAGCCAGAGACGATCAACTACCGGACGCTGCGGCCGGAGCGGGACGGGCTGTTCTGCGAGCGCATCTTTGGGCCGACGAAGGACTGGGAGTGCCAGTGCGGGAAGTACAAGCGCACGCGGTACAAGGGCATCATCTGCGATAAGTGCGGGGTCGAGGTGGCGCACAGCCGGGTGCGGCGGGAGCGCATGGGGCACATCAAGCTGGCGAGCCCGGTGAGCCACATCTGGTACGTCAAGGGCGTGCCGAGCCGGCTCGGGCTGCTGCTGAACATCAGCCCACGCAACCTGGAGCGCATCCTCTATTTTGCGCAGTACGTCATCACGCATGTGGACGAAGATGCGCGCAACCGGACCATCATGCGGGCGGAGCGCGAGCTCAACATGAAGATCGCGCGGCTCGAAGGCGAGATCCAGGCGCAGCTCGACCAGGCCGAGGCCGCACGCAGCGGCCAGCTGGCCGAGGTAGATAGCCAGGAGCAGGCGCAACTGGCGAGCCTGTCCGAGCGGCTGACCGCGGAGACGAGTGAGGTCATCGCCCTGGGCGCGACGGTGCAGGCGGCCATGGAGAAGGTCCAGGGCAAGCCCGCGCCGGAGACGTTCAGCCTTTCATGGCTCCCGGCCGAGCTGCCGCTCGTTGTGGCGGGCGTCACCGTCACGCGTGAGCACCTGGATGCGCTCAACGACGCGGTCCAGCGCCGGCTGAGCGACATCGAAGAGAATATCAACCGGGAGCAGGAAGGCGTGCGCAGCCTGGCCGCGGCGCGGCGCGACCTGATCCGCCGCGAGGCCGAGCAGGCCGTCGAGGAGCAGCGGCAGGCGGTCGAGACGCAGAAGATCCAGATGCAGGCCGCGCTGGCGGACTCGCTGCAGGAGCTCAAGGACCTGCGCGAGCGCGAGCTGCTGACCGAGAGCCAGTATCGCGACCTGGCGGACAAGTGGGGCAACGTCTTCCGCGCGGGCATGGGTGCGGAGGCCATCCGCGAGCTGGTCGCGAAGATCGACCTGGACCCCATGGTCAAGGAACTGCGCACCGAGATCGCGACCACCGCGTCGAAGCAGCGCAAGAAGAAGGCGGCCAAGCGGCTGCGGGTGGCCGAGTCCTTCCGCAAGAGCGGCAATCGGCCGGAGTGGATGATCCTGACCCTGCTGCCGGTGCTGCCGCCGGAGCTGCGGCCGATGGTGCAGCTGGACGGCGGGCGCTTTGCCACGAGCGACCTCAACGACCTGTACTGGCGGGTGATCAACCGCAACAACCGGCTCAAGCGGCTGCTGGAGCTGGGCGCGCCGGATGTCATCGTGCGCAACGAGAAGCGCATGCTGCAGGAAGCCGTAGACAGCCTGATCGACAACGGCCGGCGGGGCCGCGCGGTCAGCCGGAGCGGCAAGCGCAAGCTCAAGAGCCTGTCCGACCTGCTCAAGGGCAAGCAGGGCCGCTTCCGCCGCAACCTGCTGGGCAAGCGCGTCGACTACTCGGGCCGCTCGGTCATCGTCATCGGGCCGGAACTCAAGCTCAACCAGTGCGGGCTGCCGAAGAAGATGGCGCTCGAGCTGTTCAAGCCGTTCGTCATGCGCCGGCTGGTCGAATACAACTTCGCGCACAACATCAAGAGCGCCAAGCGGCTGGTCGACCGGGAAAGCCCCGAAGTGTGGGACGTCCTGGAAGAGGTCACCCGCGAGCGGCCGGTGCTGCTCAACCGCGCGCCCACGCTGCACCGACTGGGCATCCAGGCGTTCGAGGTGGTGCTCATCGACGGCAGCGCGATCCAGATTCACCCGCTCGTGTGCGCGGCCTTCAATGCCGACTTCGACGGCGACCAGATGGCCGTCCACGTCCCGCTCTCGGACGAGGCGGTGCGCGAGGCCAAGGACCTGATGCTGTCGAGCGCGAACCTGCTGAAACCCTCGTCGGGCGAGCCGATCGTCGGCCCGTCGAAGGACATGGTGCTCGGCTGCTACTACATGACCGTTGAGGACCCGGCCGCGAAGGGTGCAGGCAAGCACTTCGTCGACCCGGACGAGGTCAAGCTGGCGTACGACCTGGGTGTCGTCGACCTGCGCGCGCCCATCACCATCCGCTTCACCGACTGGGCGGACGAGGTGACGGTGGAGCAGTTGTGGGAGACGAACGACGGGTTGCAGGTGGACGACGGTTCACAGGTGGACGACAGGTTACAGGTTGAAAGTTCACAGGCTGCCAGTTTCGCGTTCAATAACCTGCAACCTTCAACCTTCGAACCGGCAACCGATTTCGCGCTGCGCGACCGGCTGCTGGGGCTGGGGCTGCGGACGGCGGGGGACGTGGTGCGGGCGCTGCAGGGCGGGACGCTGGCCGCGGAGCTGGGCGTGCACGCGGTCGAGGCGCTGCGGGCGCGGCTGCTGGCGCGTCACGTGCGGCCGGACAAGACGCCGCAGACCGGGCTGCTCCAGACGACGGTGGGGCGGGTGTTGTTCAACATGGCATTGCCCAAGCCGCTGCAGTTCGCCAACCAGGTCATGGACAAGAAGAAGCTCAGCGACTTCGTCGGCGTGTGCTACGAGCTGATGGGCTCGACGATCACCGCGGAGGTCGTGGATGAGATCAAGCGGCTCGGGTTCACCTATGCGACCGTCTCGGGCATGACCATCGCGGTCAGCGACATCAGCGTACCGGACTCCAAGCAGACGGTGCTGGACGAGGCCGCCAACCGGGTCGAGGAGACCGAGCGGCAGTACCGCCGGGGCCTGATCACCGAAGAAGAGCAGTACAACAAGGTCGTCGAACTGTGGACGCGGGCCACCGACGAGATCACCCAGGCCGTCAAGGACCTGCTCAACCCGCTGACCGGGTTGGGCGCGATGGCGACGTCGGGCGCGACCAAGGGCGGCATCCAGCCGATCCGCCAGCTGGCGGGCATGCGCGGGCTGATGGCGGACCCGTCGGGGCGCATCATCGCGCTGCCGATCCGCTCAAACTTCCGCGAGGGGCTGACCGCGCTCGAGTACTTCCTGAGCACGCACGGCGCGCGCAAGGGTCTGGCCGACACCGCGCTGCGCACGGCGGATGCGGGCTACCTGACGCGGCGCCTGGTCGACGTGGCGCAGGACGTCATCATCACGTCGGACGACTGCGGCACGCAGGCCGGCATCTGGTTCACGGCGGAGGGTGCGAAGGGGACCGGCGAGAAGCTAGCCGAGCGTATCATCGGCCGCATGGCCGCCGCCCCGATCGCGGACCCCGCGACCGGCGAGGTGCTGATCGAGCGGAACCAGGTCATCGACGAGATGGCGGTGGCCGCGCTCGAACGGGCGAAGGTCGAGAAGGTCTTCGTGCGCTCGCCGCTGACCTGCGAGAACCGCTTCGGGTTGTGCAAGCTGTGCTACGGCTCGGACCTGGCCCGCGGGGGCATGGCGAAGATGGGCGAGGCCGTGGGCATCATCGCGGCCCAGTCGATCGGTGAGCCGGGCACGCAGCTCACGCTGCGCACGTTCCATACCGGCGGCGTCGCAGGCGCGGAGGACATCACGCAGGGCCTGCCGCGCGTCGAAGAGCTGTTCGAGGCCCGCACGCCGAAGGGCGAGGCGGTCATCAGCGAGATCGGCGGCGTGGTGGACGTCTACTGGGAAGACGACGTCCGCAAGCTGAAGGTCACGAACTCCCGGCTGCGCCGCAAGACGCACATGGTGCCCGCGGGCTACGAGATGCTCGTGCGCAGCGAGGACCGCGTCCAGGCCTCGACGCCGATCGCGAAGGCCTTGCGCGAGGATCTTGACCCGCAGGAAATTCTCGCGGCGATGGACGGGAACATCTACATCGAGCCGGAGGATGAAGAGGCCACCGTGGGCAACACGGCCTACAAGGCGGTCATCCGCCGCGAGGACGTCGAGGAGTGGGTGACGGACATCCCGGCGAGCGCGCGGCTGCGCAAGGACAAGGGCGACCGGGTCGAGGTGGGCGAGCAGCTCACCGAGGGGTCGAAGAACCCGCGCGAGGTGCTGCGCATCCAGGGCCGCGAGGCCGCGCAGATGTACCTGCTGGACGAGGTGCAGCGGGTGTACCGCTCGCAGGGCGTGTCGATCCACGACAAGCACATCGAGGTCATCATCCGCCAGCTCCTGCGCCGGGTGCGCGTGCTGCGTAGCGGGGACACCGACATGCTGATCGGTGAGTTGATCGACCGCTTCGAGTTCGAGGAGGTCAACGACGCGACGGTGGCCCAGGGCGGCGAGCCCGCCCGCGGGGAGCCGGTGCTGCTGGGCGTGACCAAGGCCTCGCTGAACACAGACAGCTTCCTGGCGGCAGCCTCCTTCCAGGAGACGACGCGGGTGCTGACGGATGCGGCGGTGCGCGGCGCGAAGGACACGCTGCGTGGGTTGAAGGAGAACGTGATCATCGGCAAGCTGATTCCGGTGGGCACGGGCTTCGAGACACGCCGCAGGGCGCTCGAAGCGGCCAAGCAGGCACAGGACAGCATCTACACCGACGAGTTTGACAGCGACCTGGAACTCGACGGTATCGAAAGCCTGGGCAGCATGGCCGGGCTGGAAGCCCTGGCGGGCATGGAGTCGATCGAAGGCGTTGACCTGCTGGACGAAGACCTGCTGGTCAACGATGATAGCGGCGACGGCAGCGAGGGCGACTACGGCGACGGCGCGGGCCTGCCTGGGCTGGCGTTTGGTTGAGAGTGCCGCGGCAGAGCCGTTCCGCCGGAACGGCTCTGCCTGGGGATCTACATTTGGAGTTGCGGGTCTCTACCCCATATATTTGACCCAAGTCGGTGCTTGTGATAATATAACAGGTCGTGGGTCCGTTCACGATATACTTGTCTTTTGCCCTTCTGATGAGGGTTAAGCAGATAGTTCGTACGTAGTCTCTGGAGGATATTTTGCCGACCATCAATCAGCTTGTTCGCAAGGGCCGCAAGCCGGTTGCGAAGAAAGAACATGCGCCTGCGCTCCAGTTCACGCAGAACGTGCTCAAGGGCCGTTCGAGCCGCACGCAGAAGGGCAATCCTTTCAAGCGCGGCGTGTGCACCCAGGTGCGCACGATGACCCCCAAGAAACCGAACTCGGCGCTGCGCAAGATCGCCCGTGTCCGCCTCTCGAATGGCCTCGAAGTGACGGCGTACATCCCGGGTGAGGGTCATACGCTGCAGGAGCACTCGGTCGTCCTGGTGCGCGGTGGCCGCGTGAAGGACCTGCCGGGCGTCCGCTATCACATTGTGCGCGGTGCGCTGGATACCACGGGCGTAGATGCCCGCCGTCGCGGCCGCTCCAAATACGGCGCCAAGGTGCCGAAGGCCGGGAAGGGCGCGCCAGCCAAGGGCGCCAAGAAGTAAAGGAGAGCGGAGTCAGGAATGTCTCGACGTAATCGCCCAGAGAAGCGTGAGGTCCTGCCGGACGCGCGCTATGGCAATATGCTGGTCGCCCACCTGATCAACAAGATCATGTTGAGCGGCAAGAAGTCCACTGCGGAAGCCATCGTGTATGGCGCCATCGAGACCCTCGAAGGCCGGACCAAGAAGGCCGGCATCGAGGCGCTGGAGCAGGCCATCCGCAACGCGACGCCCCTGATCGAGGTGCGGCCGCGGCGCGTCGGCGGCGCGACTTACCAGGTCCCGATGGAAATCCGCGAAGACCGGCGCCTGGCGCTGGCGTTGCGCTGGCTGATTCAGACGGCGCGCAAGCGGCCCGGTAAGAGCATGGTGGATAAGCTGTCTGGTGAGCTGTTCGACGCTTATAACAACCAGGGCAACACCGTCAAGAAGCGCGAAGATACGCACAAGATGGCGGAAGCCAACCGCGCCTTTGCCCATTACCGCTGGTAACTGCTGACGGCAGCACCCGCAGGCTCAGAACGAGTTAAGCCATCTGTTGATTGACCTGGTCGGCTCAGGCCAGCAGACCTGAAACTGAGGTTTTTGAACCCGGCATCCGGCGCACAAACGGATGCCGGGTTTCTGTCGCTTTTTATCCGGGTATGCGCCGGCTTGCCGAGCAGCCCAGGCAGCGCTCAGGAGCGCAGTGCGCCATATGACTACACAGCCTATACCTGTAACTGAAGAAGAGCGCCTCCAGCGACTGCGGAACATCGGCATCATCGCGCATATCGACGCGGGCAAAACCACCACCACGGAACGCATCCTCTATTACACCGGCAAGACCTACCGCATGGGCAATGTCGATGAGGGCACGACCGTCACTGACTGGATGGTTCAGGAACGCGAGCGCGGCATCACGATTCAATCCGCGGCGATTACCAGCGCGTGGCGCGGCTATCAGATCAACATCATCGACACGCCGGGCCACATCGACTTTACCGCCGAGGTGCAGCGCAGCCTGCGGGTGCTCGATGGCGGCGTGGTCGTGTTCGATGCCGTGGCGGGCGTCGAGCCCCAGTCGGAGACCGTCTGGCGGCAGGCCAATCGCTACGGCGTCCCGCGCATCTGCTTCGTCAACAAGATGGATCGGGTCGGCGCGAATTTCTGGCGCACCATCGACATGATCCGTGACCGGCTCGGCGCCAACCCGCTGCCCATCCAACTGCCCATCGGCGTCGAAGATAGTTTTATCGGCATGGTAGACCTGATGACTGGTCGGGCCTGGACGTTTCCCGATGCGCTGGGCGCCACGCCGGAGGAGATACCGGTTCCGCCGGAGCTGGTTGAGCGCGCTGCCGAGCTGCGTGAGCAATTGGTCGAGAAAATTGCCGAGACGGACGATGCGCTGACGCTCAAGTACCTCGAAGGCGAGTCGTTCTCCGAGGATGAGCTGACGGCGGCCCTGCGCAAGGCGACCATCGCGGGCAAGCTCGTGCCGGTCCTGTGCGGCACGTCGCTGCGCACCAAGGGCGTCCAGTTGCTGCTCGACGCGGTGGTGGCTTATCTGCCGTCGCCGCTCGACATCCCGGCGGTCATCGGTACAAACCCGAATTCCGGCGCGGAGGAAGAACGCCCGACCGATGCCAGCGCGCCGCTGGCTGCGCTGGTGTTCAAGATTCAGACGGATCCGTACATGGGCCGGATGGCCTACGTGCGCGTGTACTCAGGCTCCCTACAGACCGGCACGACGGTGCAGAACAGCAGCCGCGACCGGAAGGAACGCATTGGTCGCCTGGTGCAGGTCTATGCGGAGAAGCGCGAGGACATCACCGAGATTCGCGCGGGCGATATCGGCGCGATCCTGGGCGTCAAGCAGACCTTCACCGGCGAGACGCTGTGCGATCCCGGCAAGCCGATCGTGTTGGAAGCTATCGAGTTCCCCGAGCCGGTCATCTCCATCGCAGTCGAGCCGAAGACCAAGGCTGACCAGGACAAGCTCGCGAACTCGCTGCAGCGGCTGGCCGAAGAGGACCCCACCTTCCGGGTGCGCGTGGATGAGCAGACCGGCCAGACCGTGTTGAGCGGGATGGGCGAGCTGCATCTGGAGGTGCTGGTGGACCGGATGCTGCGCGAGTTCGGGGTGCAGGCGAACGTGGGACGCCATCAGGTAGCGTATCGCGAGACCATCACCCGCAAGACGCAGATCGAGCAGCGGTTCGTCCGCCAGACGGGCGGCCGCGGCCAGTATGCCCACGTCATCCTGGAGCTGGAGCCCCAGGAACGAGGCAAGGGCTTCGAGTTTGTGGACAAGGTCGTGGGCGGCGCGATTCCCAAGGAGTTCATCCCCGCAGTCAGCCAGGGCATCCGGGAGTCGATGGATAACGGCGTGCTGGGCGGCAATCCGATGGTCGATATCAAGGCGACGCTGGTCGGCGGGTCCTACCATGAAGTCGATAGCTCCGAGTTGGCCTTCAAGATTGCCGGGTCGATGGCGCTGCGCGAGGGCGCGGAGAAAGCCGGCCCTGTGCTGCTCGAACCGGTGATGAAGATCGAGATCGTCGCGCCGGAGCAGTCTGTGGGCGACGTCATCGGAGACCTGGTGGCGCGGCGCGGTCAGGTGGCCGGCCTGGAGCTGCACTCGGTCGGGATGCAGGCCGTCAAGGGCACGGTGCCGCTGGCCGAAATGGTGGGTTACGCCACATCGCTGCGCTCCGCGACCCAGGGCCGCGCGAGCTTCACGATGGAATTCGACCGCTACGAAATCGTGCCGGCGGATCGGGCGCGGCAGATTCTGGGCTATACCCCGGCCGGCTGATGGGGCTTCTGGCAGATACCGGGTTTCACGGTGAAGCTGTGCTTCGCACCGAAACCCGCTATCTGAGTAGCGTGCAGCCCGAATTTGCATAAAGGTTCGTTTTAGATACAATAATAAGGTTGCCGCCGATTGGAACGACGCATCGCTGCGTCATAGACTCGGCAGAGCATTGAGGTGCCTCTTATCACCAACTGGGGTGCCGACGAAGAGCGGAAGATGGAGCCACCGATAGGTCCGGGTTGTCATACACGGATACCATCGGCGGCAGAAAAGTTTTACTGCCTCGTCAGCGCATCTATTGGCGAGGCAGTTGTTTTGCATAGCAATAGCCTATTCACCGCTGTCCGGGAGACCAGGCCGGGCGGGTACACTGGAGAAGGAGCGCAAGTCATCATGGGGAAGGAAGTCTTTCAGCGGACGAAGCCGCATGTGAACATTGGGACGATCGGGCACATTGACCATGGCAAGACGACGCTGACGGCCGCGATCACGAAGGTCTTGTCGTTGAAGGGCTGGGCGAACTTTCGGGCCTT
>JAKPQT010000080.1 GCA_029555885.1 Chloroflexota bacterium
GCGGCAGCCCGCGCGCGGTAGCCCAACGCCCGTTGCCGTCCATGATGATGCCGACGTGAACAGGGGGACGCGCGCGCGCATCAGTGCGGTCAGGTTCCATGACCAGCCTCCCCAAGCCGCCAAGTTGCGCTCCTGGGCAGCCGCACCTCCGACGCGATGATGGCGTCTGCCGACCGAATGCACCCCCTGGCGAGCGCGACGTGGGTGACCTGATCCAACGTCTCCAGGATTTTCCTCCTTGCGCGCACGGTTCGGCTTACTCGATCTTGACGCGCTCGGCCTTGCCCGGCGGCTTTTCCTTTTCTTCGAGGCACTCGATGGTCTTGTCGAGCAGGCTGCGCACGGCCAACAGTTGTTCGCGACGGGCCGCATGCAGGTGCTGGCGCGTTTCTTTCGGGAGGAAGGCCGACAGGCACGGCACGCGCACCATCGACCGCAGCAGGTCAAAGAAATCTTCCGGCCGCTCTTTGTCGCGACCCGACCGGGGCTCTTGTTCGCTCATTGCTCGCCTCCGTGTGGAATAACCCCAAAAGCCGAACAAGCCTAAACTTTCCGAGAAAAAAGAGAGCGCGTCCGTCCTCAGGCGCTGACGATCCTCCAGACCTTCTGAGTGAGCTCGGTTATCCTCCGCCGGCCATGCTGATCCAGCATCGCCAGGCACTGCTGAAAGTGTTGCACATGGGGCGCCAACTGGTAGGTTAGTTTCCGGTTGAGGTCTTCCGCCACCGATAGGCCTACGGCCATGCCAGCCAGCGCCTCCAGGCCCATTTCGCCCGGAAATCCCATGGCCTGAATCCGCTCCCTGAGTGCTGCCTGGGGGACGTCTCCGCCAACCCATCGCAGGAGGAGGATTACAGCCGTTGCCATCTCGGCGGCGAACAGCAGGGGCGTGGACTGCTGCTCGGCGCGCGCCAGGATGTCCGTGATCAGACCCTCATACCCACGCGCCTTGCCCTCCCGCACAGCACTGAGCATCTGCTGACAGGTGTCCTCCCACTCCCGCTCCTCCCAGTTTTCCCCGACCAATTCCTTGACGATCGCTTTTGCTTGTGGGGAAGGGTGGAACACCAGGCTGGAACGTCCCGCTCCTCGCCGGTCATCCGGCAGGATGTACTGGGAGCTGAGCAATCCCTTGTCCTCCAGCAACCGCAGCATATCATATGCGGTTATCTTGCTGACGCCCAGGCGCTCGGCAACCCGCGAGTAGTGCAGCGGCTCGTGGTCCCTCTCATAGAGCTCCAAAAACGCTCGCAGAAATGCATCCTGGCGGCCGGTCAACTCCACGTCCAGCTCCCCATGTCAGGTGAAAAAAACCAAACAATTCATCCCAACTATACCATCCCTGCGGGGACGTGTCAAACATGACGTGGGGGGTAAGCGTTCAGCGTTGGGGTAAAGGAGTTTAGGGCGGGGCCAGCGCGGGCGTGGGGTGGAACGCCACTTTGACCATCTGTTAACCATTTTTGACGCTGCGCGCGACCTGGACGTGCTAGAAGGAGAAATACCATCTTGATGGGAGGTATCATGGCGCTCGATAAACGTCAGCTGTATCGGCTCCCGTGGTCGCTGAACGACAACCCGATCGCGTGGCTGGAAGTAACCGACATTTGTAACATCTACTGCGAAGGCTGCTACCGCCAGCACCTGACCGGGCACAAGACGCTCGACCAGGTCAAGGAAGAAGTCCTCCTGTTCAAACGTTGGCGCAACCCCGACAACGTCTCCATCGCGGGCGGCGAGCCGCTGATCTACCCGCACATCGTGGACCTGGTCGCCTTCATCCACGAGCAGGGCATCAAGCCCGTGATCCTCACCAACGGCGTCGCGCTCAAACCCGATCTGCTCAAGGCGCTCAAGAAAGCCGGGCTGTCGGGCTTCACCGTCCACGTTGACAGTCACCAGAACCGCCCCAAGTGGAAAGGCAAGAGCGAGGCCGAACTCAACGCGCTGCGCCAGGAGCTGGCGGACATGATCCACGCCGAGCGGGGACTCTACGTCATCTTCAACAGCACGATCTACCCTTCGACCGCCCGCGAGATCCCCGACATCGTCAGATGGGGCCAGGCCAACGTGGATCGCGTGCAGGGCTTGGTGTTCATCACCTACCGCACGGCCAAGCTGGACGAGCAGGTGGCCAGCGACTCAGCCGACCGGCAGGTGGACTTGAGCCAGCTGAGCTACGTCAAGGAGCACTTCGACGAGAGGTTTGTCACTGCCGAGGATGTGCACGCGCTGCTGCAGCAGACCTGCCCGCAGTACGATGCCGCCGCTTACCTGGGCGGCACGGTGCGGCACGACTCCTTCAAGTGGGTGGCCGGCGCGACGCTCGGGACCAGGGACGCGATCTACGGCGCGATCGGCAAGCGCACGATGGAAGTGGCGCAGGCGGGACATCACTGGTTCAGGGGCACCTACCTGGCGTATCTGTCACAGGCCGGGGTCGGCGCCACCGCGTTCCTGATGGCGCCGTGGGATCCGCAGGTGCGTAAGGCGCTCGGCCGGCGCCTGGGCGACCTGGCGCGCCACCCGTGGCGGCTGTTCACCCCGGTGTACATCCAGAGCATCGGCACCATCCAGGCGCCCGACGTGCAGGCGGACGGCCGCGCCGACATGTGCGACTCCTGCCCCGACATCACCATCTACGACGGCAAGTTCATTAACTCGTGCCGTATGGACGAGTACCGGCTGTTCGGCGGCTTCCTGTCGGTCATGGGCAAGTCAAGTGAAGATGCGGCCAGCCTCATACCTGTCGGAGAGCCGGTTGAGGTTTCCGCCCGATAAAGCCCCCGGCCGGGGGAGGCGAACACTGAGAGTCGGCGGCCGCCTGTCCAGCCGCTGAGATCCCGCTACGACCGGCATCCTGTACACGGTCAACCAGGCATTGCCGTTCACCATCATTAACCCGGTTGTTACGTGCTGTTCACCCCCCTGCTCCGGGGTTTGTTACCTCGGCCGGATATACTGAGCCCAAATTGGTGCAAACGACCGAGAGGAGGGCTCCCATCATGGCGGTTACATCTCCGACCCGAAAGCAGTTCTTGCGAGCGGCAACGACGGTGCTGTCCACCGCAGGTCCTGCATTAGCGCATGTGGCGCCGGTGCGTCGCGCGGTCGTAGGCCGCGCCGAACGATGGCTGCACGACATGTCCCACGCTGACCAGGTGAGCGGCAGGGAGTTGCCCGGCGTCGCGGACGACCGCGTGGCCGTCGGCTTGGCGATCACCCACACCATTGAACGCGCCCTGGCCGAGGGCCGGCTGAGCTCAGGAGCCGTCCGTGGCATGAGTAAGATTCTGGTGCAGAGCCTGCTGATTGAGCAGGGTGAGCAATCCGCCCAGAACCGTTTCAAGGCCGAACACGAGAACGCCGCACCGCCCACTTTTCTGACCATCAGCCCGACGAAGACCTGCAACCTGCGCTGCACAGGGTGCTATGCGGATTCGGGCGCCACCTCGGAGAAGCTGGAATGGGCCACCTTCGACCGGATCATCGACGAGGCCAAGACGCTATGGGGCGTGCGTTTCATCGTCCTGAGCGGCGGCGAGCCGTTCGCTTACCGCTCCGATGGGAAGGGCATCGTGGACATGGCCGAGAAGCACGCGGATTGCCTCTTCATGGCGTACACGAACGGCACCCTGATTAACGACGCCGTCGCGGAGCGCCTGGCGCACATCGGCAATCTGTGGCCCGCCATCTCAGTGGAAGGCTGGCGCGGCCGCACCGACGAACGCCGTGGGGCAGGTGTGTTCGACAAGGTGCTGGCGACGATGGAACGCTTACGCGGCGTGAAGGCGCCGTTCGGCATGTCGCTGACGGCCACCCGTCACAATGTCGAAGAGATCCTGTCTCAGGAGTTCCTCGACTTCTTCTTCAACGAGCAGGGGGTGCTGTTCAGCTGGCTCTTCCACTACATGCCGATCGGCCGCTCCTTCACCTTGGACCTGATGCCGACGCCCGACCAGCGCCTGTGGATGTGGCGACGGGCGTGGGAGGTTGTCCGCGTGGACCAGCGGTTCCTGGTTGATTTCTGGAACTATGGCACGGCCACCGACGGTTGCATCTCCGCGGGCGGCCACGGCCGTGGCGGCTACTTTTACATCGACTGGAACGGTGCGGTGAGTCCCTGCGTGTTCCTGCCCTACGCGCCCGTCAACGTGAAGGAGATCTACGCCCGCGGCGGGAACCTGAACGACGTGTGGGCGGATCCGTTCTTTGCCGCAGTGCGCAGGTGGCAGGCGGATTTCCAAGCGCGGCAGTGCAACGAGATGGCGCCGTGTCCGATGCGTGATCATCACCTGGAGCTGCGCCGGCTGCTGCACGATTACGAGCCCGACCCGATGGATGAGAATGCCAGGGCGGCGCTGCTGGATCCCGGGTATGCGGGCGGCCTGCAGAAGTACGATCAGGAATTCCAGGCTCTGGCCGATCCGGTGTGGGAACGGCACTACAGGCGACCGCTCGATCCCGGTGATGGTCACTCGCTACATCCCCTGCCGGATATTCAGGGCGATGGCCAGACCGGCCTTCGTCGCCAGGGGTCTTCTCAATAGAACGCTCGCAGCGGCTGAATGTGGACCGGATGGTGAACCAGCACCGGCCGCGGGCCGGCGGAGTTCAGGACGTTATCACCGATGCGCCAGCCGCGCAAGCGGCGCCGAGAGATGCTCGAACGGACCGGGCGCGAAGCAGGGTATGAATACCGATCCGCGATCAGGACGCTTGTCACTGATGGACAGCGCACGTGAATCCATGTTATACTCTGGCGCCTGGGGAGAAGCGCACATGCATGACATCGCGGGCTGGCGACAGCAGATTGCGCCGCCCAGGCGGTTGCCGGACATGCCGACGGCCGGCACGGTGCTGCTGGTGCTGCGCTGGTTGGTCCTGGTCCTGGCGCTCGTCCTCGCTTCCTTCGATCATCTAAAGGAAGGCGTGCTGCTGGCGCCAGGCTACACCGTGCTCATCGTGGCCGCTTACAACATGGCGCTGAGCCTGGCCGGCCGACGCGTCCGTTGGCTGCAGGGGCCGCTCAACTTCCTCGCCCTCGACACGCTGGTCGCCGCAGGGGCAGTCTACCTGACCGGCGGCTATCACTCTGGGTTCTTCATGCTATTCGTCAGCATCATCATTGGTGCGGCCATGTACCTGGACCTGGCGCCCACGGTGCTGGTGGTGATCTTGATCTCTCTGATCTTCGCGGCGGTCTGCGCCATCAACCCCGCCAGCCTGCGCACGCCTGAAGCGCTCTCTGCCCTGGCCGTCAAGGCGCTCCCGCTGCAACTGCTCGGTGTGGTGACTGGCCTGTTGCTGGAGGGACTGCGCCGCGAGCACCAGGAGACCGAACGCGAACGCCAGCAGACAGAACGGTTGCGGGCTCTGGAGCAGGCCCAGCGCAGTTTCATCAACAGCATCGCCCACGAACTGCGCACGCCGTTGACATGCATTCGGACCTCGGTGGAACTGCTCCAGTCGGCGGCCACTCCCGAGGTCCGGCAGGAGCTGGTCGGCACCATCGAGCATCATGCCGGCTGGCTGGAGGGGTTGGTCAGCGACCTGTTGGAAAGCACGCGGCTGGAGGCCGGCCAGATCATGCTGACCCGACAGCCCACCGACCTGCGCCTGATCGTGGAGCGCACCGTGCGGGCGATGGCGCCGCTGATCCAGCAGCGCGGCCAGCACCTCGAGACCGCGCTGCCCGAAGCGCCGCTGGCTGCCGATGTGGACCGGCGGCGCATGGAGCAGGTCCTGACGAACCTGGTGGCCAACGCCTGCAAATTCACGCCCAAGGGCGGCCACATCTGGGTCGCGTTGGCCCGGAACAACGGCGAGCTGATTGTCTCGGTGGCGGACGATGGCGAGGGCATCCCGGCCGAGCACCTGCCGCACCTGTTTCAGCGTTTCTATACCGTGCCGGGCGGCACCGCCAGGACCGGGTTGGGCCTGGGGCTATACATCGCCCGGGCCATGGTTGAGCTGCACGGCGGCCGCGTCTGGGTGACGAGCGAGCCCGGACAGGGCAGCACGTTTTTCGTCGCCGTCCCAGCCCTGCCGGACATACTACCCGGCAACCTGGGTGCGTTGGAGAAACCTACTCTGGCAGGCCGACCAGGTACATCCAACGGGCTGAAGGAGGAGTGGTGAAAGTCTTGGTGGTCGATGACGAGCCCGATGTCGCCCGGTTGATCTCCATCAGCTTCGGCATGCAGCAGCCCAACTGGGAGATCCTGGCTACCGCCGAGGGTGAAGAGGCGCTGGACCTGGTCGAGCAGAAGCAACCGGATGTGGTTCTGCTCGATGTGGGGCTGCCGGACACGGAGGGCTTCGAGGTGCTGAAACAGATCCGGCTCTTCTCCGACGTCCCCGTGATCATGCTGACGGTGCGCGACGACGAGATGAGTAAGGTGCGCGGCCTCGAACTGGGCGCCGATGATTACATCACCAAGCCCTTCGGCCATCTCGAACTGCTAGCGCGCGTTCGCGCAGTGCTCCGCCGAGCGCAAGCACTGCCGCTGGAACATGAGGAGCCGTTTGTCGGCGACGACCTGGTCATCGACTTCGCGCGCCGCGAAGTGCTGCGCCGCGAGCAGCCGGTCGCGCTCAGCGCGACCGAATACCGGCTGCTTTATCACCTGGTGCGCAACGCGGGTCACGTGCTGACACACGAGACGCTGCTGGCGCGCGTGTGGGGACGCGAGTACACGGACGAGATCAATTACTTGAAGGTATACATCAGCCGGCTGCGCGCCAAGCTCGAGAACGATCCCCACGCTCCAGAGCACATTCTGACGGAGCATGGCGTGGGATACCTGTTCCGGAAGTGAGATGTGAAACACGATGCGTCGTGCGCGGCGCGTTGCGCACGGCGCGAAACGTGAAGTCGGCTGCGGAGCGCGGCGATTTAGGGGTCATCGCGCAGTAGCGTGGCTTCACCCCACAGAATTACTACCCAAACATCATGTCTACAAAGCCTCATGCTGAGACAGAAGAAACGCCAGTCCTCAAGACAGGTGTTTTCCAGTTGCCGCGGAATGTGTGGGCGGTGAGCCTGACGAGTTTCCTGATGGACATCTCAAGCGAGATGGTCATCAACATCCTGCCTCTTTTCCTGGCCAATGTCCTCGGCGTCAAGACCAACATCATCGGCGTCATTGAGGGCGTGGCCGAGGCTGTCGCGAGCCTCCTGAAGCTCTTCTCCGGCTGGCTGTCTGACCGGCTGGGCGGCCGAAAGTGGCTGGCAGTCATCGGCTACGGCTTCTCGGCGCTCACCAAGCCGTTCTTCTATTTCGCCAGTACGTGGGGCGCGGTGGCCGGCGCGCGTTGGGCCGATCGCGTGGGCAAGGGGATCCGAACCGCGCCGCGCGATGCGCTGGTCGCTGACTCGATTGACGAACGCAACCGTGGACTGGCGTTCGGCTTCCACCGCGCGGCCGATACGGCCGGCGCCATGCTCGGCCTGCTGCTCGCGCTGGGGATCGTCTGGGCGGCGCAGCGTGGCGCACTGGCGCTGGGCGAGAACGTCTTCCGCACCATCGTCCTGGTCAGCATCGTGCCCGCCTTTCTGGCGGTGCTTTCGCTCGCGGTTCTGGCCCGCGAAGTCCCCGTGAAAGCCCATCGCGCGGCCCCGAGATTCGCCTTCCGCAGCCTCGGCCGGCCGTTCATGATCTTTATGCTGATAGTCGGCCTCTTCGACCTGGGCAACTCGTCCGACGCGTTCCTGGTGCTGCGCGCCCAGGAGCGCGGGCTCAGCGTGGCCGGCATTCTCGGTATGCTGATCACCTTCAATCTGATCTACACGGTGATTTCTACGCCTGCGGGCGCGCTATCCGACCGCATCGGCCGGCGCAAAGTTATCATCGGGGGCTGGCTCGCCTACGCGGTCATCTATCTCGGCTTCGGCATCGCGCGGACCGCCTGGCACATCTGGGCGCTCTACGCCCTGTACGGGTTCTACTATGGCATGGCTTACGGCACAGCTAAGGCGCTGGTGGCAGACCTGGTGCCTGTTGAGCTGCGCGGCACGGCCTACGGCACCTACAACGCGCTGCTCGGCATCCTGGACTTCCCGGCTTCGGCGCTGGCCGGCGTACTGTGGCAGGGAGTTGGGGGGTGGCCGGGGTTCGGGCCATCGGCGCCATTCATCTTCGGCGGGGTGCTGGCGCTGCTCGCCGCGCTGCTTTTCGTCATCACCGGCATCGGCCGGACGCCTCATCCCACGTCCGCGACGATGTAGGCGCGCAGCCAGAGGTCGGCTCGAAGTGATGACTGAAACCCAAGTCGCCAGCTGCAAGAGTGAACACACAACATGTCAGACTCAAAGATCGCACTCATGACTGATAGTACTTGTGACATCCCAGATGAGCTGATGGCGCGCTATGATATCGCCATGGTGCCGGCCACGGTTCTCTGGGGAGATGAGGTTTTGCAGGATCGGCTCGACATCAGCGCGGCCGAATTCTATCGTCGTTTGGAGTCCGACCCGGTTTTTCCGAAGACAGCCCACGCCACCCCCGAGGAGTTTCGGCTGGCCTACGAGGCTGCGCGAGCGCGTGGCAGCCAGGCGGTAGTCATCATCACTGTCAGCAGCGCCATGAGCGGCACGTACGATGCGGCTCTGTTGGGAGCCAGGCAGGTCGATTTCCCCGTAACGGTCGTGGATGCCAAAGGTCCCACCATGAGTGTCGGCTGGCAGGTGTTGGCTGCAGCGCGTGCACGTGAGGCGGGAGGCGACGCGTGCGCGATGGCTGCAGCCGCGGAGCGTGCTCGCCGGAGCATGGCGCAGTGGGTGTCGCTGGATACCTTGGAGTACCTGCACAGGGGCGGGCGCATCGGCAACGCCACCCGCTTGATCGGAACGCTCTTGAGCATCAAGCCGCTGGTGTACATCGACCACAACACAGGGTTGGTGGAATCCGGGCCACTCGTGCGCACCCGGCGCAAGTCGCTGGAGGCGCTGTACGAGTCGTTCTTTGCCCAGGTGGGGAGGAGGCAGCCGCTGCGCGTCGCGGTCCTGCACGGCGGCGCAGCGGCCGAGGCGTCCGAAATCGCCGCGCGCGTGCGCCGGGAGTACGATCCTGTCGAACTGATCCTCACCACGACGACGCCGGTGCTCGGGGTGCACACCGGGCCCCGCGCTGTGGCCTTGTGCGGCTATGTTGACGATGCGGCGTGAACCGTCACACCCGACGTGAGGGGGAAAGGACCGTGATCATCATTCAACAAAACCACTTCCTGCAGATGTCCTTGTGGCATAGAGTTGGGTAGATCGCGGGCTTGCTGGCCGGCGGTACGTGCCTGGATCGCAAGACCCGGCGAGCGTCAACGGAGACGAAGCTGGGCAAAGTTCATACTTGCCAGTGGTGTGCGTCTATGCGGCGGTGGCTGGACGCTGTGGCGAGACCGCCGCATAGATGCACGCCAATGGCAAGCGAGCAGGGAAGCTTGCCG
>JAKPQT010000016.1 GCA_029555885.1 Chloroflexota bacterium
AAACAGCCGCCGCAGTCCGTGACGCGGGCGAGGCAGTCGAGGCGCAGCCGTTAGTCGGCGACGTGGAAACAGATGGCGCGATCGGCTGCGCCATTTGCGGCGCAGATCAGATGCTGCTCCTGGCCGTAGATGACGGAGAACTCGCGGCCCGCCAGGGCGCCGCCGACGGCCTGGCCATACTGATGGCCCGCTACGACACACGGCGGGCGCAGGCCGCGGACCTCGTGCAGAAGCTGACGGCGAGCGACCGGCAACACTACTGCGCCTTGTTCGGCGTGACGAGCGGCCCCGAGCTCGTCGAGGCGATGACAAACCGCATCATGAAGGATGGCCTGGCGCGGCTGACGGCGGAGAGGGAGGGCGAGTAACGCATGAGCAAAGACAAAAACGGGCTGCCCGACGATGCGAACGCGGACAGCCCCAACCCCGGCGAAGGCCGGAGCAATGACGAGGGCATTATCACCGAGTCCGCGGGCGGCGTCAACCAGGCGCCGCCCGCGGACGGGCACGCGACCATCACGGGACTGTCACCCGAACTGCTCGAGCGTCTGAACCATGACATGCTCGAGCAGTGGGTACTGCCCGAGGCACGGCGCCTGGGCTACAAAGTTGTATGGCTGCGCGTCGCTGGCTCAGACCCTCCGGTATATGCCCTGCCGCGCGTTACCGGCGAAGACTCGCCCACAGAAATAACCCTGCCCCTGAAGAAGCCGGTAGCAAAGGCGGACCAGGCGAAGCGTGTAGGCGCGGACGTCAACGCCACCGACATAGACTGGGACGCCCTCCGCGCGGAAAACGAACACCTGCTGCTAGACCTCGTGGAAGTGCGCCTGCCGGGCAAAACACCGCCCGAGGTGTACTTCAACGAGAAGGCCGATCCCGACGTGTTTACGTGGGCGGACAAGCTCGCGGAGTTTGAACGGCAGGAAGCCGAGCAGCACCCCGAGGGCCGCACGCTGCAAGACGAAGCGGTCCCCGAGCTCGTGCAGGAAGCCATGGCCTCGGTACAGATGCGACGGCCCTACGGCCTCATAGTCTGGGATATGGCCCGCGGGCGGCTTTACACAAGCGTCACACAGGAAGCCCTGAGCGCGGCCGCTGCGGGCGGGCGCCCCACCTCCGACGCCTTCCCGCCAGCACCCGCCAAGCCTGCCGGGTACACCCTGCAACACCCGCAGGTAGCGTCCGGCAAGATCCCGCAGGCTATACACGCGAGCCTGATGGATGGAACGCTATGGGAAGATGACCTGTCGAGCTTTCGGCGCGTCAGTAACGGCCGTTCAAATGACACCCCCCAGATGCGCCTTGTTGTCAGGCGGCAAGACGCGCCGCCTGCCGAAGTGTTCACCGACCCTGGCATACTTGCCCTCTGGATGGCGCCCCTTAAGGAAGTTACAGATCGCTTTGACGACCTGCGCGGCGACATACACGCAATCCTGCAGATGCACTGGCTCGAACACAAGGATCCGGACGGGTGGGCAGTCATAAGCCCGGCCGACCTCATGGCGTACCGCAACAAGAAGCTGTGGGGTGGTAGCAAAACCGTGATGCGTGACACTGACCTGAGAACTTACAGCGACGCCCTGCGCGACGTACTCCGGCCCGAGCTCGAAGGCTCGAGCGGGCCGCTGCGGCGCTACAACAAACGCCGGCGCCGGTACGAGGACGTGGACGGCCTGCGCTTTACCGGCCCTGTATGGCACGCTGAGATCATAGACCTGCCGAGCCTGATGGGCCCGGCGTGTATCGATCGCGTGCGCTATGCGCCGAACTCGTGGATGAAATGCTGCTTCGAACCTTACGCACGTGAGATCGCCCGCGTCACACCGCGAATCCTGGCTTTTGACATTTACCGCGAGACGAAACAGAAGCGGATCGGCTGGCGCCTAATCTACCTGTTTCGAATAAACTGCGGCCCCGTGGAACTCTTTATGAAAACCCTGCTCACCGGCGCCGGCATAGGCGTACCCGGCAAAAAACAGCGCAACCCGTCGCTGTTTATCGAGAGCATTGAGAAAGCAATCGCTGACTGCTACGACGCTGAAGTAATCGGTGACTTTGAATGTCTGGACACCACCCCGCTGCCCCGCAAGGGCAAGCTCGCAGCGTGGCTCAAGCGCAAATGGGTGTTTAGGCCCATGCCAGACATACAGGACGAATACAACCGGGTACAACAGCACCGCGCAGCCGCTATCGAGAACCAGCGGAAAGCCGCCGAACGCCGCAAACAGAAAGCCCTGACGGCAGGCTCGTGAACAAGCGGGCGGCTGTCCGGTATCGCATGCGAATCCGTCCGGTATCGCATGCGAATCCGTGCGGCCAGAGCCCCCTAAAAAGCTTAATAAGCTTAATGCCGCGACGCGCGCTTTGCTATCGCAGCGCGCTGCGGCTAACCTGAACAGAAAAGACCGCCGCGGACGGCGGCAAACAGCCTGCCGGATGGCTTATGCGAAGGTGTCTTCCTACTCCCCACCGGCGGCAAACAGACGCCGCGCACCGCGGCAGAAAGGCATGGAGCAATGACTGCAACTGAACTGATCGCACCCACTGACGACAGCCTGCGACTCTCGCCGCTGGCGGCCCTGCTGACGGACTGGGAGATCGAGGCAGAGGCCGCTCGCGCGTCTTACGAGTCAGGCACCCCGCGCGGCCCTATAACGAACCTGCCCCACCTGGACCGGCACTTAGGCGGCTTCTTGTGCCCCGGGCTGCACGTTGTGCATGGCGCGCCCGGGACCGGCAAAACGGCCTTGGCCCTGCAGATCGCCGCGGAGTGCGGCGCCCCCGCGTTGTTCGTTTCCTGCGAGATGCGCCCGCTCGAGCTGATGCGGCGCGTGACTGCGCGCGTAACGCAAACATACCTGGGCAGGCTCAAGACCGGCGAGCTCCCGGCGGCCGTTTCGCTTGACCTTGCCCGGCAGGCCGCCGCCAGCGCGCCGCGGCTCGTGCTGGCCGACGCGACGCACGGCTACGCGAAGCCCGAACGGATCTTAGATGCGGCGGAGGGGACGCGCGGCAAGGCACCCGCCCTGCTGATCGTCATGGACTCCGTGCATTCATGGGTTGACGGCTGCGAGATTGACGCCACCGAGTACGAAAAGCTCAACGCGGGGCTCATGCAGCTGCGCGCCCTGGCCCACCGCCTCGACTGCGCCGTGCTCGCCATAGCCGAGCGCAACCGCGCGAGTATGAAGACCGGCGGCGTGTCCGCTGGCGCTGGCACCCGAAAGATCGAGTATGGCGCCGAAACAGTGCTGGATCTGAGCGTGCCCGAAGACGCCATCGAAGACGCGTGCGGCGAAAAGTCCGTCAAGCTGCGCTTCTCAAAGAACAGAAACGGCGCGGCCGGCAGCAGTGTAGACCTGGCTTTCCATGGCGCGCTGCAGAGGTTCACTGAGCAATGACCGTAACGGACATGCTCGAGAAGGCACTCGCGAAGGCTAACGCCGAAGGGCGCAACAACGCCGGGCTATGGCTCGCCTGTCAGCTGCGCGACGCACGGCTAGGCCGGGCAGAGGCAGAGGCCATCATGCGGGAGTATGCGGCGGCAGTCCCGCAGCACGGGCATGACCCCTACACCGCAGGCGAAGCCCTGAGCACCCTGGCCGGCGTTCTGAAAACAGCCCCCCGCGACCCGCCCCCAGGCACGGGCCCGCGCCGATCGGCGCGGCAGGTAAAGCAGGCGAAACTCCGGCAGGCATTTGCCCTGCCGGACGCACCGCAGCCCGGCCCCGGGCCGGATCTCGAGAAGCTGCAGGGATGGC
>JAKPQT010000139.1 GCA_029555885.1 Chloroflexota bacterium
TCGCGCGGCGCCACAGCAGGTGGCGCGACATGCGTTGGCCCTTAGTGAGCTTGAGAATCTTGTTGTGACGACGGCGGAGGACAACTCCACCTTTTGCACGTGGCATAAGTACTCTCCTCTAGAATGGCGGCCGGTGTGCCGGCACTTCCGTGGTAGCCATCGGCGGCCGGGCCCCAAGCGTCAGAACGCTCAGGCGCCGGCCCCCAGCAGGACGGTCCGATAATGCTCAGTCGATGTACGGCGCGAGCTGCTGCACGCGCTTGTCGGCGGACGGAGCCTCCACCACCTTGACCGAGCGGTACGCGATCAGGGTGCGCTTGGCCTTGTTGCGGCGCAGGTGGCCCCGGCCCTGGTGGCGCGCCACCAGCTTGCCGGCGCCGGTGCGCCGAAACCGCTTCGCCGTAGACTTGTGGGTCTTGATCTTTGGCACGGTAATTCCTCCAGACAGAATAAAACGTAAAACGCGGTCACGCAACTGCGCGTCGCGTCTTACGTTCTGTAACCCAAATGATGCCGTTAGCTCGCCGCAGGGCTTTCGGCCTGTTTCTTGGCGGTCGCAGGATTCGGGCTGAGCAACATGAAGAGGTTCTTGCCTTCCATCAGGGGCAGCGACTCGATAACGGCCACGTTGCCCACCTTGTTGGCAAACTCCTCCAATTGCTCGCGCGCGATCTCCGGATGATGGATCTCGCGGCCCCGAAAACGCACGGTCACTTTGACCTTGCTGCCTTCATCGAGGAAGGAAAGCGCCTGCCGGACCTTCGTATCCAGGTCGTGTTCGCCGGTGCGCGGGCGCAGACGGATCTCTTTGATTTCGATGACCTTCTGAGCCTTGCGCGCCTCGCGTTCCTTCTTCTGCCGCTCATACTGGAACTTGCCGAAATCGAGCAAGCGACAGACCGGCGGCACAGCATTCGGCGCGACCTCGACCAGGTCGAGGCCCCGCTCATAGGCCAGGCGCAGCGCATCCTGAATCGTATAGATCCCGAGTTGCGCGCCTTCTTCGTCGATGACCCGCACTTCACGCACGCGGATCTGCTGATTCACGCGGACGGACTTGTTGGTTACGGTAGTAATGCTATTTTTCCTCTTCTGCTAGGGCCGGCAGTCACCGGCAATTCTCTGCTGCGCGCCACTGGACAGACTGCCCAAGCGCGTCGAAGCGACACTATAACATAACGTGGGGTGAGTGTCAAAAAGACACCCACCCCGCCCTGCTTTACAGGTCTTTCGCCCGCGTGGCGATCCGCTCCTGCACGAGCGCCACGAATGCATCCGCGTCCATGCCGTCCTGCCGCGAACCATCGCGTTTGCGCAGCGACACCGTGTTGTTCTGCGCCTCCTGCTCACCGACCACCGCCATGTACGGCACCTTGAGCAGTTGCGCGCTGCGAATCTTCGCGTTCATGCGCTCCTGGCCCGCATCCACCTGCACGCGGACGTGGGCCGCGGCCAGCCGGTCCGCCAGCCGGTAAGCGTACTCGTTGTGCGCATCCGTGATCGGGATAACCCGCACCTGCTCCGGCGCGAGCCAGGCCGGGAAGTTGCCCGCGTAGTGCTCGATCAGGAAGCCGATCATCCGCTCGTGCGTGCTCAGCGGCGCACGGTGGATACACAGCGGCGTCTCCTCCTGCCCCTCGCGGTTCGTGAACTTCAAATCGAAGCGCGCGGGCTGGGCGAAGTCCACCTGGTTCGTTGCCAGCGTGAACTCGCGGCCGATGGCGCTCCACACCTGCACGTCGATCTTCGGACCGTAGAACGCGGCCTCGTCGGCCTGCTCCACGAACGGGATCCCGCCATTGGACATCGCCCGGCGCACCATGTCTTCTGTCTTGAGCCACAGCCGCTCGTTGTCGATGTACTTCTTGCCCAGGCCGCGCTTGTGGTGCGTGCTGAAGCGCATCACATACTTGTCGATGTCGAAGAGCTTGAAGTAATGCAGGTACAGGTCGATGACGGCCATGAACTCCCGCTCGAACTGGTCTTCGGCGCAGTAGATGTGCGCGTCGTTCATCTGCATCGAGCGCACGCGCATCAGGCCGAACAGTTCACCGCTCTTCTCGTACCGGTAGCACGTGCCGTACTCCGCGAACCGCAAGGGCAGGTCGCGGTAGCTGTGCGGCCGGGCCGCGAAAATCTTGTGGTGGAAGGGGCAGTTCATCGGCTTGACATAATAGCGCACCCCTTCCAGCTCCATCGCGGGGTACATGCTCTCTTCATAATAGGGCAGGTGGCCGCTGTGGAGGAACAGGTCCTCCTTCGCCAGGTGGGGCGAGCGCACGCGCACGTAACCCGCCTGCTCCTCGACCTCCTTCGCCAGCCGCTCCAGCTCCTCGATGAGCACGCCGCCGCGCGGCAGCCAGAGCGGCAGCCCCGGTCCCACCTCCTCGTCGAAGACGAAGATTTCCAGGTCCTTGCCAAGCTTGCGATGGTCGCGCTTCTTGGCCTCTTCCAGCATCGTCAGATGCGCGGCCAGGTCCTTCTTGTTCTGCCAGACCGTGCCGTAGATGCGCTGGAGCATCGGGTTGTGCTCGTCACCGCGCCAGTACGCGCCCGCGACATTCATCAGCTTGAACGCGTCCGGCGGAATCTGCCCCGTATGCTCCAGGTGTGGCCCGCGGCACAGGTCCTCGAAGTTGCCGTGCCGGTACGTGCTCATGGGCACCGGCCCCTCGATCTCGTTGCCGTCCTCGTCCAGCCCGCCCTTCGCGAGGCCGTCGATCAGCTCCTGCTTATAGGGCTGGCCCTGGAAGAGCTGCCGCGCCTCGTCCGCCGAGACCTCCCGATACTGGAACGGCTTCTTTGCGGCGATGGACTGCCGCATGCGCTTCTCGATTTCAGCCAGGTCCTCGGGCGTGAACGTCTTCGGGCGGCCCTGCTCATCCTTGCCCAGGTCGAAGTCATAGTAGAACCCGGCGTCGATCGCCGGCCCGATGGCCAGCTTGGCGTCCGGGTAGAGCTGCAACACCGCCTCGGCCATGACGTGCGCCGTCGAGTGCCGCAAGCGATGCAGAAAGTCCTTATCTCCGTCGTGATTGTGTTGCCCGGCCATGATGGCCTCCATTTCTCTACTCAAGTATGACGATCATCAAGTGACAGTTGAACACAGGGCGGCGCGATGCGCCGCGCCGAGGCGGGAGCACATAGCAGTGTCACCCGCAGTTGTCGTGCCCGACACGGCGATCACCCCCTTTCAGACTATAGACCTTCGAGGTCAGACCAACCGAAGGTTGGCACGAGACCTCGAAGGTCTTAACGCATGGCCCCAGGAAAACAAAAACCCCAACGCCCACCATTGGGGCGAGGGGTTCCCGCGATTCCACCCAAGTTAGCGTGCGATCTGGGATTGCTGTGCGATCACGATCGCCTGGCGACCATCTGGTCGCACGCTGTCTCGTAAGGCCGGTAACGGGGCCAGCCGTGAACCCATACTGCTAGTTCCGGGTTCCGCTCTCGGGGGGTTTTCCGTGTCGCCTTGCAAGGCAGGCTCTCAGCAATCGGCCGATTGGCCGCGCCCGCCCTCTCTGCTGCCGGCGCTTCACGTACTCGTCCCGATCAACGCTTTGACTATCATGGGCGGTAGAGGGCTTGAACCTCTGACCTCAGCGATGTCAACGCTGCGCTCTAGCCAACTGAGCTAACCGCCCGCACAAGGTCATATTATAGCCAGGTGGCCGTGAAATGGCAAATCAGGGCTTGTCCAGGTGCAGGATGGCGTACAGTCGGTCGCGCGCCTCCTCGGGCACCTCTGCATGGCCGTGCTCGCGATAGAGATAGACCGTCTTGCGCAGCGTGTCCACGACCGCGCGGCAGTTGCCGCAGGTCGCCATGTGCCGTTCGATCTCCGCGCAGAACTCCGCCTCCAGCTCGCCATCCACATAATCCGAGAGCGTACCAAGCATGTCTTTGCAGTGCATCTCCCATCCCCCATCACCGACCTGTGACCACGGTTGCGAAGTAGCTGCTGAGTCTCTCGCGCAGCGCCAGTCGCGCCCGGTGGAGCCGCACCTTCACGTTGACCTCGGTCAGGCCCAGCGCCTCCGCCGTCTCCGCGGTGGAGAGCCCTTCGATGTCCCGCAGGACGAAGACGCTCCGCAGTGTATCCGGCAGCGCGGCCAGCGCCTTCTCGAGGACGCCGTGGAACTCCTTACCCAGTAGCTGCTCATCGGGCAGCGCGCTCCAGTCCACGAACTGCCGCGGCAGCATGTCCCCGTCTTCCGTGATTGCCGGCTCGTCCAGCGATTCGGTCGGCACGCGTCGCCGCCTGAGCCGCATCAGCGCCGCGTTGTACGCAATGCGGTACAGCCACGTCCCCAGTTGACTGCGACCCTCGAACCGGTCCAACGCCTGGAAAGCGCTGATGAAGGTCTCCTGCAAGACCTCCTCGGCCTCCTGTGGGTTGTTGACCAGCCGCAGCGCCAGGTTGTAGACCGTGCCGGAATGTCGTTCGACAATTTCAGCGAACGCATCCTGGCGGCCTGCACGGGCCGCGGCAATCAGTTCAGCCTCGGTGGCGTACACGGCGTTCGTTGTTACTCCTATGATGAGGGAAGGGATGGCGAAGTTACAGATTGACGGGTTATAAGTTGAAGGTTGGCAGGCGAGAGCAGGCAAATCGCCAACCTTCAACCTGCTAACCTTCAACCGTTATTCAGGCGAGTACGCGCTCCAGCTTGTTCTTCAGCGTGCCGTAGTTGTTCAGGCCGACGATCCGCTCGACCTCTTTCCCGCCCTTAAAGTAGATGAGAGTGGGAATGCCCATGATGCCATAGTTCATCAGAATCTCGGGATAGTCGTCCGCGTTGACCTTCGTCACCAGGACGCGGCCCTCGTACTCGCGTGCCAGCTGGGCAACCGCCGGCGCAATCGCATGGCACGGCCCGCACCACTCCGCCCAGAAGTCCACGACCACCGGCAGTTCCGCCTGCAGCACCACCGACTCGAATTCCTCACCCGTCACATGGCGCGGCTCAACCGCGGCCTGACCGACTGCCTTTGTCTCTTCGGGCTTGTTGCCCCCACTGCGCTTGAAGAAACCCATGCTGAATACTCCTTATCAAGAATCGATCTGCGGGGCTGTCGTCCCCGTCTCGTTATCGTTGTCACCTGGACGGCCCTCACGGGGCCGCTGTGTGCTGGCCTGTCGCGGCTGGCACACGCCTGAGCGAGCTCAGCCGCCGCCGCGGAACATAATCACCGCTGCCCACACGAGCAGCAAAACCAGGAACAGGTCTCCGTAGTTCATGTCACTCCGTTTCTGCTATTCCAGCTTGCGCAGCGTGGCCATCAACTGATCGAGCATCATATCCGTGTCGCCGGGCGCAGGCTCCTGCAGGCAGCGTGCGGCATATGCGCGCGCCAGCACCAGGCTGGCCTGATGTACCGCCGACCGGATGGCCGTCATCTGCTGCAGAATCGCGGCACAATCGCGCTCTTCGTCTACCATGCGCTGGACCCCGCGCACCTGCCCCTCGATCCGTTTGAGCCGGTTCATCAGGTCCTGCTTGACCTCAGTTGATGTGAGTTCCATCGCTTCCTCGGCGCAACTTGACAGCCCATGCCTGGTACACTATACTGGGGTATAGTATATGCACTCAGGCAAAGAACGTCAAATCCGGAGGACATGGTTATGGCGCAGAGCGGCGGCAAGGGTTTCGGGTTGGGGCTAGCGCTGTCGGCGGAGGAAATCGTCGAGCTCAAGATGATCGTGCAGGATGAAGACGCGGCCGCCGCACTGGATTACCTGCGGCGGCTCCGGCGCAAGGTGCTGGAACTGGAGCGCCAGCACTGCGGCGACCCGGACAAGCTGCCGGGGCTGGCCTGATGGCTACAGCAGCTCCGCCAGCCGCTGCTTCGACTGCTCATACATCTGCTCGTGCAGGCTGACCCCGTGCGAGTCCATCGTCACCACCGCCGGGAAGCCCTCCACGCGGATGACCCAGAACGCTTCCGGCACGCCCAGTTCGTCCTTCTTGAACACATCCAGCACTTCCTTGACATAGCTGGCAATCAGCGTGGCTGCGCCGCCGATGGCATGCAGGTATACCGCACCGTACTGCTGGCAGGCCGCGAGCGTCTTCGGCCCCATCCCGCCCTTGCCAATGACCGCACGCAAGCCAAAGTGGGCGATGACATCCGCCTCATACGGTTCCTCGCGCGTGCTGGTCGTCGGTCCGGCGGAGACGAAGCGCCACCGCCCGTCGGCATCCCGGCTGACCACCGGCCCGCAGTGGTACATCACCCCACCCTGCCAGAGCTCGCGCAGCCGGGCATATACCCCGGCCTCGCTCTCCGGGATGGCCGGCCCGTGGAAGAAGGTGTCCTTCATATACTTATGAGCCGCATCGCGCGCGGTGACGATGGTGCCGAAGATGCGCACCTGGTCACCCACGTGCAGCGCCCGGATCGCTTCCTCTGTAATCGGCGTGTGCAGTTCGACAATAGCCATATGGACGCGCTCCTTATTCGATCGTCACTTCGCCCTGCCGGTAGGTCAGCGTGCGCCGCCGGTCAGCCCAGCACATATAAGAGGCCGTGACGAAGTAGGACGCCGGCAGCCGCTCCAGTGAGTCAATCTTGACGTTCAGCACCGTAGTCTTGCCGCCGAAACCCATCGGCCCGATGCCCAGGGTGTTTGCCTCGCGCGTCAGCCGGTCCTCCAGCTCGGCCAGCTTCGGGTCGGGGTTGGTGTCGTCCAACGGCCGGTAGAACTGCTCCTTCGACTTGATGTAGCTCGACGCCCGATCGCCGCCCACCGCGACGCCGATGACCGCAGGCGCGCAGCCCATCCCCTGGGCCTGCTGGACGGCATCCAGCACCGCGCGGCGCACCCCCTCCAGGTCACGGTTCGCGTCCAGCCGGCTGTCCGGCAGGCTGTACTGCGCGCCGACGTTCTCGCAGCCGCCGCCCTTGAGCATCAGGTCAACCTTGAGATAGTCCTCTTCCCACTCCTCGAAGTGGAAGTAGGGGAAGTCATCGCCCAGGTTGGTGCCGGGATTCTTGCCCGTCAGCGTATCGACCGAGTTAGGTCGCAGGTATGAGCGAGCGGTCGCCTCGGCCACGGCCTCGCGAATCTGCCGCTTGAGCTCCAGCGTGGACCAGCCGGTCGGGTAATAGACGTAGAAGATGGGCGTGCCGGTGTCCTGGCAGATGGGGGTGGAATGCGCGCGTGAGAGCCGCACGTTTTCGAGGATCGAGTCCAGCGTCGTCTGCGCGGCAGACCCTGCCTCTTCCTCCTCGCGCGCCCGGCGCAGCGCGGCCTCGACATCCGCGGGCAGGTCTGTCGCAGACCGGCGAATCAACTCGATGAAATGCGGAACCAGGTTATCCATGACGCCTCCTGTCGGGCAGGTGGGTGACTCTTACGGTTACCTCGGCCTGCTCGCGGAGCAAATATAGCACAAAGACCTATGTTGCGTCAATGGCTTTCGCGTGGCCGCCAAGATAGACAAACGCACACACTCAGGCTATACTGCGGCGGGAGGTCAAGCGTATGCGCCCGATCCTGTACGTCGAAGTAAGCGCCTGCCAAACCTGCGACACCTGCAGGGCGCGCAGCGCGTGCAAGACGCGCGCCCTCCACCAGTTCGAACGCGGTGACCTGCCTACCATCGAAATCGACCGCTGTCTCGGCTGTCTCCTGTGCATCCCCGCCTGCCCTCACGGCGCCGTCCGCCGTATCGAGAACCGCATGCCGGATCATCCCCGCAACAGATGACTGACAACACCCTATCATTTTTATGAGTAAAGCTAAACATACTCATAACAATACCTGATTATGCAATCTGATGTAAATCATAAGTCATTCGAGGGAGTAATGCGATAATGTCTATGAAGACAGGCGCAATCCCGCGCTTGCTTCTATCGCGCGACCCCTTAGGAGTTACACGAATGTCTCGCAAGTACTTCTTCATTTTCCTGGCCCTCGTGCTCATCCTGAGTACCTTTGCCATGCCCGCGCTGGCCGCTCCGGTCAGCCAGGCTGCCAACCCCATCCAGGCTGCCGCCGAACAGTATTTCTCCGGCGGAACCAAGAACATAAAGGCCGCCGACCTGTTCGCCACCCTAAATGATGGCGATGATTCCAATGACCCGATGCTGATCGACATCCGCAAGGCGGAGGATTACGCGAACGGCCATATCCCAGGCGCGGTCAACATGAATGCCGCCACGCTGTTCACTGCAGCCGAGCTCGCTAAGCTCCCGCAGGATAAGCCCATCGTCGTCAACTGCTACACCGGCCAGACCTCCAGCCAGACCGTCGCTGGCCTGCGCATGCTCGGCTACGACGCTTACAGCCTGCTGTACGGCATCCCAAGCTGGGGCGTCAACGATAAGGTCAAGTATCTCTTCCTCGCCAGCCAAAGCGGCGGTTACGCGGTCTCGCAGGAACCGGCGCAATTCGAAGACGAGTTCGAGGCCCCGGCTCCGCTGGGTGCGACGGTTGCCGCCGCGGCGGAGACCTACTATGCAGGTGGATTCAAGGCTACGAAAGCCGCCGATGTCTTCGCCAACCTGAATGATGGCGACGACTCCAACAACCCGATGATCCTGGACATGCGCAGCGCGGACGACTATGCGCTCGGCCATATCCCCGGCGCGATCAACGTCAACGTGAAGGACCTCTTCAAGGCTGACATGCTGGCGAAGCTACCCGCCGACCGCCAGATTGTGTCCTACTGCTACTCCGGCCAGACCGCCAGCCAGGCGACTGCTGCACTGCGGCTGCTCGGCTACGATGCGTACAACATGCAGTTCGGCATGCCCTCCTGGGCCATCGTCGAAGGCGTTTCCACTGGCGTGTGGGATGACAGCAAGAGCGGCAACTACACGCTCGAAGGCGCAGCTGCGACTGCGGCTGCTGAGCCTGTCGCCGCGGCCGCCGCGACGCCCGCGACCCTGCCCGTAACCGGCGCGCCGGTTGCCGGCTTGATGGTGCTGGGCCTGGCGTTGGCCGGTGCCGGCGCCGCCCTGCGCCGCCGCTAAACCGACAGCCGTCCCTTCAGGGGACAAATCCAGCCTGTGCGACGGGTGTGGAGCTTCCGCTCGTGCACACCCGTCGCACATTATCTACTCTTGGAGGAACCCCATGTCCCACTCCTGGCGAGGATGGCCAGCAGCCGCAGCCGCGCTCCTGCTGTGCATCGTCCTCCTGGCAGCCTGTGGCGCCAGCGCCACACCTGCGCCGACGCCGGAGCCCCCACCGCCCACCGAGGCCCCGACCGAGGCGCCTACCGCCGTCCCGCCGACCGAACCTCCGCCGACGGCCACCGTGGCTCCGACCGAAGCCCCAACCGAAGCACCGACTGAAGCACCCACTGAGGCGCCGACCGCCGAGCCGGCGGCTTCCACTGACGCCACCAACTGTATCGAGTGCCACACCAGCGAGGAAACCCTCCAGCAGTTAGCCGTCGAGGACGAGCCCGCAGAGGAACTCTCCGAAGGCGAAGGCTGAGGGGGCGATGTGCCTCCGTTGGAGGCATGGCAAAAGGTGTATGTAGACGCCGAGAAATTCGTTGCATCTGACCCGCACGCCCAGGCTGCGACCTGCATCGACTGCCACGGCGGCGTAGGCGAAACCGACGATATGACCGCTGCGCATGAGGGCGTGGTCGTCGATCCCACCAGCAACATTGAATCCGTCCAAAGACTGTGTGGCGCCTGCCACGCGGACATCAGCGAAGCGCAAGTGGTGAGCCTGCACTTCGACTCACACGGCTATGACACCATCATCGGCCAACGCCTGGGCGATGCACCCGAATCACACGCCGCGTGGGAAGAGGCGGAGGCCAATCACTGCAGCTCCTGCCACACGACCTGCGGCCAATGCCATATCAGCCAGCCGACGAGCGTAGGCGGCGGGCTCATCAGCGGCCACCAGTTCAAGAGCGTCCAGGCCTTCACCCGCACGTGCACGGGCTGTCACGGCTCGCGCATCAACAGTGAGTACACCGGCCTGAACGAAGGGATCCCGGCAGACGTACACTGGACCAAAGGTGGGATGGCCTGCTTCAAGTGCCACACCGGCCCCGAACTGCACGGCATGAACGCCGACGGCGAGCCGGTCGACAAGACAGAGCGCTACGACGGCGCGCAATCGCCGGCCTGTACCAACTGCCATCCGGACGCAGTGGCTGGCAAGAGCGAGATCATGCAGCACAATATCCACGGCGAGAAGCTGGCATGCCAGGTGTGCCACAGCGTCGAGAACAAGAGCTGCTATTCCTGCCACGTCCAGAAGAACGAAGAGGGCGTGCCCTTCTACAAGATCGAGCCGTCCGTCATGGACTTCAAGATCGGCCTCAATCCGAAGAAGAGCGAGGACCGGCCGTGGGACTACGTGGTCTTGCGGCATGCACCGATCGATCCGGATAACTTCGACTTCTATGGCGAAGATATCCTGGGGAACTTCGACGCCCTGCCGACCTGGAAGTACGCAACGCCGCACAACATCCAGCGCAACACGCCGCAGACTGCGACGTGCGATGGCTGCCACGGCAACGCGGACATCTTCCTGAGCGAGGAGGACCTCCTGCCCTACGAGGTTGAGGCGAACCAGGGTGTGATTCCGACGAAGCTGCCGGCGCCCATCGGGCAGTAGCAGCCGTAGAGTAGGGGCAGGCTTTCGGCCTGCCCCTATCTTATCGACCTTCCGCGCAAGGCCTGACCCTACACAGCGTAGGACAACTGGCGCAACTCCTCGTGTTCCTCCGCAAAAACGAACTCCCAGAAGGCCTGCTCCAGCGGCGTGATGGCATGGCGTACATTGCGCACCATGTAGATGCGCCGCGTCAGAGACATATCCGCGACCGGAACATGCACCACCTTCCCCAGGGCCAGGCCGCGGCTGGCCGCCATGCGCGACACGAACGCCACGCCGATGCCCGCCTCCACCGACATTTCGATGGCCTCTGCATTGGCGAGCGTCAGCGCGACGGGCAACTGGCCGATGTCCAGCCCGTGCTGATTCAGCCCTTCCAGTAGCACCTCGTACGAACCCGCCGTAGATTCGCGCAGGATGAAGGGGACGGTCAACAGGTCAGCCGGGACCACCGTGCGCCCGTCGGCCCACGGATGGTCGGGCGGCGCAATCAGGATGATGTCATCTTCCAGGAAGTCCCGATATTCCAGCTCCGCACCATGGTTCAGCCGGGCCGAGACGACCGCCATGTCCGCGCGGCATGATAACAGCCAGTCGATTGCGGCACGGCGGCTCATGATATTGACAGTGACACGGACATCCGGATGCTTGCGCCGGAAGCCCGCCACCAGGCGCGGCAGGACATACTTGCCGACCGTCGTGCTGCACGCAATGGATAGCTCGCCGATCAGCACACCCTTGAGGCTCCACATGGTTTCCTCGATGTGCTTGACCTGGCGCATGGCCTCCTGTGCGAGGGGCAGCAGCGCCTGGCCCGCCGCACTGAGCTGGATCGAGCGCCCGTTGCGGCGGAACAGCTCCAGGCCGAGCTGCTTCTCGAGATTGCTGATGTGTAGGCTGACTGCGGGCTGGCTGAGATACAGCCGCCGCGCCGCGACAGAGAAGTTCTGCGCCAGCGCAGCCTCGATGAATACGTTGAGTTCATGGATGTTGAGCATACGCGCCGCCTCCATCAGCGGGCCGCCTGGGCCTGCTGCCACAAGAAGTCATAGGCACGACGGCCGCTGATCTGATGGCGGCCCTCGAACTCGTCTAGCTCGACATCCTGCTGTCCGTCACCGCCCAGCACTGCGCAGATTTCGCGCGCACGGGCCACGCTCGCACGCACGGTCGCGATGGGGAAGATGGGATCGCGCGTGCCCGCCTCAACCAGCATGGGTCGCGGCAGAATCAGGCCTACCAGGTCAGCCATCTCGCCGAGCTTGAGCAGCCCGGGCACGAAGTTGCACGTGCAGTGATCCATTGCGAGGATGCTGTCGCCGAAGCTGCTGAAGTAGCCGCTGATGACGCAGGCACGGATGCGCGTGTCCAGCATGGTGTGGAAGAAGGTCAACATGCCGCCGCCGGAAATGCCCATTGCGACCGTCCGACTCGCGTCAGCCTCGGGCAGCGTGGTGAGATAATCCAGCAGCCGCATCCCGTCGCGCACGCGCATCCCCACGACCGACTTGCCGAGCATGAAGGCATAGGTTGCTGCGTTGTGGCAGGTCGAGGGCTGCGGCTGGCCCAGCTTCGTGTCCAGGTAGCCGTAGTCCGTCTGCCGTTCGCCGAAGCAGGCAATTTCCGGCGCGGCCACCACGAACCCCCGGCGGCACAGCTCGATCGCAAAATCCTTGTGGTAGCCGTCCGGTGTCAGCCGCTCTGTGCCATCTTCCCACAGGCCCACGATGTCCTTGACGCCGTAGCCGTGGCCCGCATAAGCCACGGCCACGGGACGTGGACCGGCCACGGGACGTGGACCGGCCGTGTCCTTCGGCAACAGCAGGTAGACCGGCATAAGCGTGTGCTCCGCGGTACGGAGGATCACCTTGCGCCGGATGAAGTCTCCGCGGTCCACCTCTTCGATCACCTGTGGATCGGCCGGGACAGCCGGATCATCGAGGAAGCCGACCGTTTCTGCGAGCGCGGCGCGGCAGGCCTGCTGCCAGGCTTCCGCTTCGGCGCGCATGGTCGCAGTAAACGGAAAACGGGCTGCGCCCGCGGCTCGCGCGTGCAGCTCACAGGTCGGTTGCAGCTCGGGCAGGTCTGAGGCATGCAGGATGCGACTGGTCATAAGGGCAGGCTCACAAGAATGGGATGATGCAACAGAAGAACTAATATGCCAATGTACCAGAAGATTCTTTGCCCGCCTATGACTATTGTCATGGGCCGCGGTTAAAACCGTAAACTGATAGCGCATCAGCAGGCGCGTTGACTTTCCAGCCGCGGCAGGGTAAAATGGCCTCACTGTACATCCCAAGCGGAGTTTGGACCATGCCCGAACAGCCCTTTACCTGGCAACCCTCTGAAATCTACACGGTCACTAACGCGACCCGTGAGAACTTCCTGCTCGAACTGGAGAGCGGGCGGCTGCGGCTCGACGCAGGTCATTCCATCCGGCTGACCGGCGACGCGCTGCAACATCCGCAAGTCATGGAGCTCTCCAAGGCCGGCAAGCTCCAGGTCGAGAAATTCAACTGGCGCAAGAGGAAGGATGCCAAGCGATAACGCGACCGCGGTGCAGCCCGGCTCCGGCGCCGGCAAGCTGGTGCTCATCGACGGGCACAGCCTCGCGTTCCGGGCCTTCCATGCGCTGCCGCCCAATCTGACCTCCCCCGGGGGCGAGCTCACCAACGCCGTCTACGGTTTCACCTCCATGCTGCTGAACGTCCTGCGCGAGCAGCAGCCGAACTATGTGGCCGTCGCGTTCGATCTGGGCCGCACGTTCCGGCACGACATGTACGAGGGCTACAAGGGCCATCGCGCGCGGATGCCGGACGAGCTAATCTCGCAGGTCGAGCGCATCAAGCAAATCGTCACCGCGCTGAACATCCCCATCTTCACCGCAGAGAACTTCGAGGCAGATGACGTGCTGGCGACGCTGGCGAAGCAGGCCGCAGCAGAGGGTGTCCAG
Source organism: Chloroflexota bacterium (assembly GCA_029555885.1). The sequence continues at coordinate 13,554 of JAKPQT010000139.1, forward strand.
AGCCTGATTGTCACGGGCGACCGCGACATCCTGCAGGTCGTCGACGACCGCATCCACGTGCTGACGTCCGGCCGCGTCTTCTCCGACACCATCATCTATGACCCGCAGAGCGTCGAGGCGAAGTATGAACTCAGGCCCGACCAACTGCTGGACCTGAAGGCGCTCCTGGGCGACAAGTCGGATAACATCCCCGGCGTCAAGGGCATCGGGGAAAAGGGCGCGACCGAGCTGCTTAAGAAGTATGGCTCGCTCGACGCCGCATACGCGCACATCGACGAAGTCACGCCCGCACGGCTCAAGACCGCACTGGAGGCCGGCCGCGCGGATGCCGAGTTGAGCCGCAACCTGGGCCGCATCATCACGGACGTGCCCATCCGGCTGGATCTCGACGCCTGCCAGACGCAGGATTATGACCGCGACCAGGTGATTGCCCTGTTTCAGGACCTGGCCTTCCGTTCGCTGGTGGAGAAGCTGCCGCCGTCCACCCCGCGGCCCATCAGCGCGCGCCCGCTCGACCCCCGCGCCACAGAGGAAGGGGAGCCGCCCCCCGCGGGCAGCGAGGCGAATCAGATGGCGCTGTTCGAGATGACGCCCGACCTGATGGCGCAGCCCGCCAGCGTGACCCCTGCCGACGCAGCCGGCGTCTCCGACGTGCTAATGGTCGTCACCGAGTCTGCACTGGCGGAAGTGGCGGCGCAGCTCACGGCCAGCCGGCAGTTTGCCTTCGACACCGAAACGACCGGCACTGACCCGTACTCGGCCGACCTGGTGGGCGTGTCCGTCGCATGGGGACCGAGCCTGGGGCAGGCCGCCTACATCCCGCTGCGGCACTTCGACACGCCCGGCTTGCCGTGGGAGACCGTCGCCGCCGCACTGCAACCCGCGTTCGCCAACCCGGAAATCGACAAGATTGCGCACAACATCAGCTATGATCTCGGCATCCTCAACCGCGCGGGGCTGAAAGTCGAAAGTCCCATCGTGGATACGATGGTCGCGGCCTGGTTGATCGACCCCGGAATGCGCGGGCTGGGCCTGAAAGACCTGGCCTGGACGCGGCTGCGGACGGAGATGACGCGCATCACCGACCTGCTTGGCACGGGCAAGACGCAGATCACAATGGACCAGGTGCCTGCGGCCGCGGCCACGGCCTATGCCGGCGCGGATGCCGCCGTCACGCTCCAGCTTGCACAGGTCCTTCTGCCCGAAGTGGAGGAAAAGGGGCTGGCCCACCTGTTCCGCGACATCGAGATGCCGCTGGCGCCCGTCCTCGTGGCGATGGAGGCGGCCGGCGTCAAGGTGGATGTACCGTTCCTGCGCCAGATGTCCGTGGACCTGACCGCGCGGCTGCAGAAGCTGGAGCGGAGCATCCAGGAACTCGCCGGCTACGCGTTCAACGTCAACTCGACGCAGCAGCTCTCCGACGTGCTGTTCGGCAAGCTGGGCCTGCCGACCGAGGGGCTGAAAAAGACGCAGGCGGGCGGCTACTCCACCGCGGCGGATGTGCTGGAGGGGCTACGCGGGCGGCACGAAATCATCGACCTCATCCTCGAACAGCGGGTGCTCAGCAAGCTCCTGGGCACCTACGTGGACGCGCTGCCCAACCTCGTCAACCCGCGCACCGGCAGAATCCATACCTCGTTTAACCAGGCAGGCGCGGAGACGGGACGCCTCAGCTCCACCAACCCGAATCTCCAGAACAGCCCCATCCGCAGCGAAGTGGGCCGGGAGATCCGGCGGGCATTTATCGCGGAGGAGGGCAATGTCATCCTCTCCGCAGATTACTCGCAGGTGGAGCTGCGCATCCTGGCCCACATCACGCAAGACGAATACCTGCTGGCCGCCTTCGCACGGGGCGAGGACATTCACGCCAGCGCGGCCTCGAAGGTCTACGGCGTGCCGCTGAACCAGGTCACGAAGGAGCAGCGCGCGGTCGCCAAGATGATGAACTTCGCGACGTCGTACGGCGTGACCGCGTTTGGCCTGGCGCAGCGCACCGGCCTGAGCCGCCATGAGGCCGAGCAGTTCATGAACCGCTATTTCGGGACGTATCCCGGCGTGAAGCGGTACATCGAGGAAACGAAGGAGCTGGCGCGGCAACAGGGTTATGTCGAGACGCTGCTGGGCCGCCGCCGCTACTTCCCGGTGCTCAAGACCACCGCGACCACGCAGCAGGCCTACAACATGCGGCAGGCGGCGGAACGCGCGGCCATCAACCATCCCATTCAGGGCACGGCCGCGGACATCATCAAGATTGCCATGATCGCGCTGCACCGGCGTCTGCAGGAGGGCGGCTACCGCGCGCGGCTGACGCTCCAGGTGCACGACGAGCTCGTGCTGGAAGTGCCGCGCGAGGAACTGGCGACCGTGGCCCGGCTGGTCGAGGAAACGATGGAAGGCGCGTATGAGCTGCGCGCTGCGCTCAAGGTAGACCTCGAGGCAGGACCCAACTGGTACGAACAGGAGCCATTGTGATTCGCAACGACATCGCGGAAGTTGTGCGACGGGGCATCGCGGCTGCACAAGAGAGCGGCGGCCTGCCCGCCTTCGAAATCCCCACCGTCGAGATCGGGCGTCCCAAAGACCTGAAGCACGGTGACTATGCCGCCAGCATCGCCATGCAGCTCGCTAAGCCTGCGCGCATGGCGCCCCTGGCGATTGCCCAGGCCATTACGGCGCACCTGCCGGCACATCCCGCGCTCGGGGAGGCGCAGGTGCTCCCGCCGGGCTTCATCAATTTCCGGCTGAGCGATGCCTGGCTGGCCGGCCAGGTGGCCGAAATCGAAGCCAGCGGCGGGCAGTATGGCGACATCGACCTGGGCCGCGGCCAGACGTGCCAGGTGGAGTTCATCAGCGCGAACCCCACCGGCCAGCTCCACATGGGGTCCGCCCGCAATGCCGTGCTGGGCGACAGCCTCGGCAACCTGCTGGCGGCTGCGGGCTGGCAGGTGCAGCGCGAGTATTACGTCAATGACGCGGGCACGCAGATGCGTACCTTCGCGGAAACCATACTTCTGCGTTACAAGCAGGCGCTCGGCCTCGACGCGCCGCTGGACAAGCAGCACTACCAGGGCGCAGACGTCATCGACCTGGCGCGCGAGATCGTGGCCGAATACGGCGATCGCTTCCTGGATATGCCGGAGGAGGAAGCCATCACCGAGCTGCGCGAGATCGGGCTGGCGAAGGTACTGGCCGGCATCCGGCAGACCGTCGAACGGCTGCGCATCCACTTCGACTGCTGGTACTCGGAGGCCAGCCTGTACGAGCCGGGCGGCCGGTTCGAGCACGTGCTCAACTACCTGCGCAACATCAACATGACCACGCACCGCGATGGCGCGGAGTGGCTGCTGACCAGCGAGATGGGCTCCGACCGGGATGAGGTCATCGTCCGGTCGACCGGCCAGCCGGGCTACTACGCCTCCGACATCGCCTATCATTACGACAAGTTCGTCCTCCGCGGCTTCGACCGGGTCATCGATGTATGGGCGGTGGACCACCAGAACCAGGCCCGCCGGATGCCCTACCTGATGAAGGCGCTCGGCCTGGACCCGCAGCGGCTGGACATTCTGCTCTACGATATCGTGCGCCTCTACCGCGACGGCCAGGAAGTCAAGCTGTCCAAGCGGTCGGGCAATGTCATCACCATCGACGAAGTTGTGGACGAGGTCGGCGTAGATGCAGTGCGCTTCCTGCTGCTGACCCGCTCCAATCAGGCGGTCATGGACTTCGACCTGAACCTGGCCGTCGCGCAGAAGGACGAGAATCGGGCCTTCTACGTCCAATATGCGCACGCGCGTATGGCGAGCATCCTGCGCAAGGCCGCCGAACGCGGCTTCCCGGCCGCGCGCTGGGCCGGCGGCAACCTCGACCTGCTGCGCCATCCCGCGGAGCTGACCTTGCTCCGCAAGATGGCCGACCTGTCCGAGGTCATCGAACGGGCCGTGCTGGACCTCGCGCCGCACAACCTGGCCTTCTATGCGCAAGACCTGGCAAAGTTGTTCCACGCCTTCTACCGCGACTGCCGGGTCCTGCCGGGCAAGGACGATGACGCGGCCGCTGAAGACGCCGCTGCACCGGAGACCGAAGTCACTGCCGAGCTGAGCGAGGCGCGGCTGCGCCTGGTCGCAGCAACCAAATCGGTCTTCGCGCGGGTCCTCGGCCTGCTCGGCGTCAACGCGCCGGAAAGCATGTGACGGCTGGAAGCTGGATATTGGAAGCTGGAAGCAGGAAACTGGAAGCTGGCCGTGCTCTGCTACGAAGATGCTAATCCGTAGCGTAGGGCCTTGTGCCCGTCAGAGCGCCCACAAGCGGCTATATGCTCTTGAACCATCGGTTCCCAGCTTCCAGCTTCCAGCATCCAGCATCCGGCTTCCGGCCCCTACTCTGACTCTAAAGGTGTGAGATGCAAGGCAAACATGTGCCTTTTGTGGCGCTGGCAGTGCTGCTGCTTGCCACCCTGGCGTGCGGCGGGTTCCAGGTGCGCGTGACGCCCACGCCCGCGCCGCCGACGACTGCGGCTGAAGCCGAACTGAACCGGGCCACCGACACGCCTGCGGTCCAGGGTGAGAGCAACGAGCCGGCCAGCACGCCCGTGCCCTCCGACGGGCTGGCGACGCCGACCAACACGCCCACCGTTGCCCCCGTAGTTGCGGGCATGGCCCCAGGCGCCAATGTGCGCGTGACGGCGTCGGGCGGCGTCAACGTGCGCGCCGAACCGAGCGCCAGGGCGCAACAACTGGGCCGCTTCAACGTCAATACGAACCTGACAATACTCGAAGGGCCGCAGCAGGCCGACAACTACACCTGGTGGCGTGTGGATAACGGGGCCGGTCTGGTCGGCTGGGTCGCCAGCGGGCCGGAGAATGACCCGTGGCTCGTGCCAGCAGTGGCGGCCGCGACGGCGGCCCCCGCGCCCACCGTCGAGACGCCGGGCGCACCGAAGCCGGTCAACCGTGATATCAAAGTGGGTGACCGCGTGCAGGTGACAACGGAGCAGGGCCAGGTGCTCACCGTGCGCAACGACGCCGGTACCAGCGCCGTACCCGTTGCGCGCGTGCTGCGCGGCACGCTCTTCACGGTCAAGGGCGGTCCCATCAAGCAGGACAACTTCACGTGGTGGGAGCTGGAAGGCGACAAGCTGAAGGGCTGGGCCGCTGAGGGTGACGGCACAACGCGCTGGCTGACGCCCGTTGAGTAACGAGTAAGGAGTAACGAGTAATCACGCGTCTTACTCGTTACTCCTTACTCCTTACTCGTCACTCATCAGAACTCGAAGCTCTGTCCCCGTTCGGGCACGGTGACCTGCCGGAAGCCCTGCTGGCGCAGCTTCTCGGCCAGCGTGAAGGCGCCGTTCGTCTCGCCATGCACCAGGAAAGTGTGCTGTAACCGCGGGCCGTTAGCCGGCCCCGCCCAGGTAATCAGCTCGCGCTGGTCGGCATGGGCGCTGTAACCTTCGATGGACGCCACGCGCGCCCGCACATCATATTCCTCACCGAAAATCTTCACCCGGCGCTCCCCTTCCTGGATGCGCCGGCCGAGCGTGTTCTCCGCCTGGAAGCTGACGATCAAGATGGTATTATCGCTGTCCTCGATGTTGTTCTTCAGGTGATGGAGGATGCGCCCATTTTCAGCCATGCCGTTCGCGCTGATGATGACCATCGGCCCGTTCATGTAGTTCAGTTGCTTGCTGCGGACGGCCTCGCGCACATACTCGATGTTGGGGGCATCGAAGGGATTCTGCCGCCGGCCCTCGCCAAGGAACTGCCGCGTCTCCTCATCCCACTCCTCCGGGTGCATCCTGAAGACCTCGGTCGCGCTGACCGCCAGCGGGCTATCCACGAAGATGGGCACGGTCGGGATATCGCCGTCCGACTCCAGGTCGTTGAGCGTGTAGACCAGCTCCTGGGTGCGCCCGACTGCAAAACTGGGAATGATGACCTTGCTGCGGCGCTTGGCCGCATCGCGCACGATATCGCGCAGCTTCTTGCGGGCTTCCTCACGCGCCTGGTGCAACCGGTCCCCGTAAGTGCTCTCCAAGATAAGAATGTCCGCAGGCTCGGGCAGCTCCGGATCGTTCAGAATCGCCATGCCCGTCCGGCCCACGTCGCCGCTGAAGACGAGCCGCCATTCCTTGCCCGTCGCGAACTCCTTGATATCCAGCGTCACGAATGTGGAGCCGAGGATATGGCCCGCATTGGAGAAGGTCGCCCGCACGCCGTCCGCGACGGTGACGGGCCGGTGCAGCCCCACGCCCACAAACTGCTCGAGGGACCTCTGGGCATCGGCCTTTGTGTACAGGGGTGCAATAGGCGGCTGGCCGTCGCGGCGGCGCTTCTTGTTGACGAAATCCGCGTCGCTTTCCTGGATGTGGCCGCTGTCGAGCAGCATGTAGACGCTCAGATTGCGCGTGGCCGCAGTACACCAGATGTTGCCCTGAAACCCCTGCTTGACGATATTGGGGATATTGCCGGAATGGTCGATGTGGGCGTGGCTCAGGACCAATGCGTCGATGGTCTTCGGATCGAATGGGAAGTTAAGGTTGCGCCGGTAAGTTTCTTCGCGGCGGCCTTGATACAGGCCGGTGTCGAGCAGGATGCGCTGGTCATTCACCTCGATGAGATGCATGGAGCCCGTGACTTCGCGGGCCGCGCCGTGGAATGTGATACGCAAGACGATCCCTCCTTCAATGCAAAACCAAACGGAAAGCACAACGGGGCAGGCGCCAGGCCTGCCCCGACAGATCACCTTATGACCGGTCTCCGACCAAGTCACAGCCCACCGTGCCGCGCCCGGCCTACCGCTGGACGAGCAGCCTGTCCACCGCCGCGGCCAGCTCAGCCAACGTGCCCACCTGCAGGATGCTGCTGCAGTAAGGCGCATACTTGAGCATATCGCTGTCGCCCGTCGTCCACAGCATCGGCGGCTCCGGGTTGAGCCAGATCATCTGCCGCGAACGCCGCGCCAGGCGGCCAAACAAGTCCAGCCGCGGATCGTTGTAGTTGTTGCGCCCGTCGCCCACGACGATGAATGTCGTCCGGCTGTCCACCGTGTCCAGGTAGTCGTGCGTGAATTCCTCGAGGCTATGCCCCAGATCCGTATTGTAATAGCCTGAGGGCATCCGTAGCAAAACATCGGAGACCGCCTCGCGTGCCTCCTTGCTCTCGAAGTCAGGCGAGATGAATTCGAGCCGGTCGATGAACGCGAACGCGTGGGTCTTGCTAATCTGGTCCTGCATGGCATAGATGAGGCTGAGCATCAGCTCGCTGGCCGGGCGCATGGAGGTGCTGATATCGCAGACGACAACGAGCTTGGGCTTGAGATGGCGGTCGCGGTGCTTGAGGTCGATCGGCACGCTGCCGTGCTTCAGGTTCGCGCGGATGGTGGCCTTCGCATCGAGCTGGCCGGTCTTCGCCCGCTTCTGGCGGAGCGCCACGCGGCTGCGCAGCATCTGCGCCAACCGGCGCACTTCCTTGCGCAGCAGGTCCATGTCGCGGTCGGAGAGCGCGTTGAAGGGCCGGTTGAGCAGCCCCTCGAGCTGGTCGTTGGGCCGCTGCTCGGCCATGTTCTCCGCGATTTTCTGCCCGGCGAACTGGCGCACCTGCTCCTGCATCGCCTGCTGGTTGGCCTGGAGAATCTGGCGCATCTGGTCGAGCCGCTGCTTGTTCATGCCCATCTGCGCGAGGAGTTCCTGGAGCTTCTGCAGCGCCTCCCGCACTTGCTTGAACTTGAGCGCCTGGGCCATGCGGCGCGCCATCCATTCGCGCTGGCGCAGGTCGTCCGCGCGATTCAGCCCGACCATCTGGCCGAGCCGCTCCATTTCCTCCTGGCTTAATGGCTCGCCCTTGACCAGCCGCTCGATCATCCGACGGAGCTGCTCGGTAAACTGCTTGAGCGCCTCTGCCAGCATCTGCCCTTCTTCAGGCGTCAGGTCTTGCGCCATGTTCAGCATGGGCGGCGCATCCGAGCTATCGAAGAACAGCGGGAACAGCTCATCGAAGGTGCCCTGGTCGTGGGCCTCCTTGACGAGGGTTGCGCGCAGGCTCAGGCGAAAGGCCTCCCGGTCCGCGATGCCCAACTCCTCGACCGCACGGAACGCGTCCGCGCTCTCGGCCAGGCTGACCCGCACCCCGCCCCCCCGCAGCGCGGAGATAAACTTGACGATGCGATCGTCCATAAGTGACTCCCCTTGGTATCGCGGGTGACCAGTAATGAGTAACGAGTCAAACAGCGAATTACTACTTACTCATGACTCTTTACTCGTCAGTTTAGCCGCCGATAGCGGCCCGCGTCGTCATCATAGCGCGCGCGATCAGCCGCCCGGTTGATTTCGTTCTTGACGCGCTGCAAGTCCGTCTCGTGCTTGAGCAGCACGCTCAGGGTATTGTCCAGCGTCTGCTGATCCAGGTTACGCGCGTTGAGCGCCACCAGCGCCTTCGCCCAATCCAGCGTCTCGCTGATGCTGGGCGACTTGCGCAGGTCCATATTGCGCAGTCGCTGTACCAGCTCGACGGCCTGCCGCGCCAGCTTGGGCGCAAGCTCCGGCACTTTCAAACGCACGACCGCCAGTTCCTGATCCACATCAGGATAGTCGATGAAGAGATACAGGCAGCGCCGCTTCAGCGCCTCGCTGAGCTCGCGCGTGTTGTTGCTCGTCAGCAGCACGAGGGGCCGGTGAACCGCGACCAGCGTGCCCAGTTCCGGCACACTCACCTGAAAGTCGCTCAGCACTTCGAGCAGGAATGCCTCGAACTCGGCATCGGCGCGGTCGATCTCGTCGATCAACAGCACCGTCGGCTTCTCGCTGAGGATGGCCTTGAGCAGCGGCCGCTGCAACAGGAAGCGCATCGAGAAGAAGACGTCTTCTTCGGAGGCCAGGCGATCCGCCGCCGCGGTCAGACTGTCCGCGCCGGCAAGCGTCTCCTGGAGCTTATCGCGCAGCAATTGCGTATAGAGCAACTGCTTGGCATACTCCCATTCGTACAGGGCCTTGGTCTCATCCAGCCCCTCATAGCATTGCAAGCGGATGAGCTCGCGGCCCGTTGCGCCGGCAACAGCCTTCGCCAGTTCTGTCTTGCCGACGCCGGCCGGCCCTTCGGTCAGCAGAGGCTTGCCAAGCTGCTGGCTCAGATACATGATGGTCGCGATCTCGTTGCTTGCGATGTACTGCTGCGTGCCGAGCGCGTCTTTCAGCTCGTCCGGCGAGGCAAACTTATAGTGCTCAGTCATGCTGGTCTCTCCCACTCCGTCCCTGATCCGGCATCCACTACGTCACCACTGAAGCGTCCTTGCTCCATCATTCGTGCATGGCAGTATACTCCGCCCGCCGCCCGAACTTCTGGAATCCTGCTTCCTCCGCTATTAGCGCGCCGCGTCACAGCTAACAAGATGAATTTCACTCAGATCAGTTTCATCAGCGTCATCAACGTTCTATTCACCTTTGCGATGAAAGCGGGGAGATGCTATAGTCAGCCGAACTGCTATCGGAGGAGGGAGACTATGCAATACGGTACTGTGCCGGGCATCCACAAGCCGGTCTCACGGCTGGTCCAGGGGACCGTGATGGTCAACTCGCGCGAGCTGGATGCCAGCTTCGCGCTGCTGGACGGCATCTACGCGCTGGGCTGCAACGCGTTCGACACCGCGCACGTCTATGGCGGCGGCGACGGCGAGCGCACGCTGGGCCGCTGGGTGCGCGAGCGCGGCCTGCGCGACGAGGTCGTCATCATCACGAAGGGCGCGCATCACAACGTCGATCGCAAGCGCGTGACGCCGTTCGACATCACCGCGGACCTGCACGACTCGCTGGCGCGGCTGAAGATGGACCACATCGACCTGTACATCCTCCACCGCGATGACCCGTCCGTGCCGGTCGGCCCCATCGTGGAGGTGCTCAACGAGCATCACCGGACGGGCAAAATTCGCGCATTCGGCGGCTCGAACTGGTCGTATGAGCGCATCCGGGAGGCAAATGCCTATGCTGAGGCACATGGCCTCGTCCCATTCGCGGCCAGCAGCCCGCAGTTCAGTCTGGCTGAGATGGTGCAGCCGCCGTGGGATGGCTGCGTGAGCATCGGCGGGCCGAGCGGCGCAGCCGCACGCGCCTACTATGCGGCCACGCAGTTGGCCCTGTTCACCTGGTCGAGCCTGGCCGGCGGCTTCTTCTCGGGCCGGTTCCGCCGCGACAATCTGGGCGAGTTCACGACGGGCCTGGATGCGCTGTGCGTCAAAAGCTACTGCTATGAAAATAACTTCGCCCGGCAGGACCGCGCCGCGCAACTGGCACGGGAGAAGGGCCTGACCCTGCCCGAGATCGCGCTGGCCTACAGCCGCAACCAGCCGCTCAACCTGTTCTCGCTGGTCGGCTGCCAGACGCCGGCGGAGTTTGCCGATAACATCAAGGCGTTGGAGATCACACTGACGCCCGCTGAGATTCAATGGCTCGAAAATGAAGAGAAGGTAATCGCATGAGCAAGCCGATTCGTTGGGGCATCCTGTCAACCGCACGCATCGCCAACCAGTTCGTCAAGGGGCTGGCCGAGCTGCCGGACGCGCAGCTCGTCGCGGTCGGCTCGCGCACGCAGGCCGCGGCAGACGAGTTCGCTGACAAGTACAACATCCCTCACCGCCACGCCAGCTATGAGGCGCTGGTCAACGACCCGGACGTGGACATCATCTACGTCGCCACACCCCACAACCTGCACCGCATGGGCACGCTGCTCTGCCTGAACGCCGGCAAAGCGGTCGTCTGCGAGAAACCCTTCGCCATCAACGCGGCGGAGACGCGCGAGATGATCGACACTGCCCGCGCAAAGCGGCTGTTCCTGATGGAGGCCATGTGGTCGCGCTTCCTGCCAAACATCGTCAAGGTGCGCGAGCTGATTGCGGAGGGCGCAATTGGTGAGGTGCGCATGGTGGAAGCAGACTTCGGTTTCCGCGCCGAGCTCAACCCCGCCGGCCGCCTGTTCAACCCGGAACTGGGCGGCGGCGGCTTGCTCGACGTGGGCATCTACGTCAACAGCCTCGCCTCGATGATCCTGGGCAAGCCGGAGCGCATCGTGTCCGTCGCCCACCTG
>JAKPQT010000021.1 GCA_029555885.1 Chloroflexota bacterium
GTAGGGTCGGAGGTACCGGGACTGTTGGCCGTCGGGCAAGCGGTTACCGTCGTGCCGACCACTGAATGCGGCGTCTGCCCGGCCTGCCAGGCCGGTCGCCCCAACTGCTGTCAGTTCAACGAGACCCTCGGTGTCCAGCGCGACGGAGCGCTGACGGCGCGGATCAGCATGCCCTACACCAAAGTGTACGCGAGCGCGACGCTCTCCGCGCAGGAACTGGCGCTCGTGGAGCCGATGAGCGTCGGCTACCACGCGGCGAACCGCGGGCAGGTCTCAGAGACCGATACGGTCCTGGTCATCGGGTGCGGGGCCATTGGCATCGGCGCCATCGCGGCGTCGGCGCGCAAGGGTGCGACGGTTATCGCGCTGGACGTCGATGACGCCAAACTGTCCCTGGCGCAGCGCTTCGGTGCGGCGCAGGTAGTGAACTCCGGCCAGGAGGACGCCCTTCGGCGCGTGCGTGAACTGACTGCCGGCCACGGCCCGCAGGTGGCCATTGAGGCGGTGGGCCTGCCGCAGACCTACCGGCTGGCCGTGGAGGCCGTCTGCTATGCGGGGCGCGTGGTGTACATCGGCTACGCGAACGCCGAGGTCACATACGACTCCAAGGAGTTCGTGCGCAAAGAACTGGATATTCGCGGCTCCCGCAACCAGTTGCGGACCTTTCCGGCGGTGATCCGGATGATGGAGCGGCGTGAGCGGCCCTTCGCGGATCTCGTCTCGCGGGTGTACCCGCTGGAGCAGACGGGCGCTGCGCTCGCCGACTGGGCGGCTGACCCTGCCCGCATCACACGCATCCTCATCGACGTCACGGCGTAGAGCCGCGCCGCAGGGCGCCAATAAAGAGCACGGCCCCCCATGGTAAGGGGTCCGTGCCACCACCTAGCGGCTGCCGCTAGTCAAAGTACTGCCAGGTGTTGTCGTTGAAGAGCACGACGACGCCGTGCGTGTCGCTCCACAACATGGTCCCTCTCTCGAAGCGCTGCGCGGACGCGTGAAAGCCC
>JAKPQT010000186.1 GCA_029555885.1 Chloroflexota bacterium
CTGGCCGGCATTCCGGCTGCCAGCTGGAATTCGGCCCCGACGGCTACCTGTGGGTGGGTACAGGCGATACCGCCGTCGGCACCATCCCGCAGGACCTGCAGAGCCTGGGCGGCAAGGTGCTGCGCGTCGACCGCGACGGTAATCCCGCGCCCGGCAACCTGGGCGCGCCTTTTGACCCGCGCATCTATTCCTACGGCCACCGCAATATCCAGGGGCTGGCCTTTTTCGACACGGCGCGCTGGGATGGAACGGCCATAGCAATCAGCGTGGAACACGGCACCAGCCGCGACGATGAGGTCAATGCGCTGCTGCCGGGCAACTACGGCTGGGACCCGGTGCCGGGCTATAACGAAGCCCGCCCGATGACCGACCTGGCCAGGTACCCGGACGCGCACACAGCGTTGTGGAGCTCGGGAGACCCGACCCTGGCAACCTCGGGCGCGGTGGTGCTCAGCGGGCCGCAATGGGGCGCGTGGGACCAGGCGGTCGCTGTGGCGGCGCAAAAGGCCAGCCGGCTGATTATTCTGGAACTGAACCCGGATATGAGCCTGCGGCGCGAGACGCACCTGTTTACCGGCGAATTCGGCCGCCTGCGCACCGCACAGCAGGGGCCGGATGGCAGCCTGTACCTGTTAACGGATAACGGTTCCGGCAGAGACCGCATCCTGCGGGTGACTGCGGGGCTGCCCGGCGTCGGTTGAGCGGCGGACGGAGCGCAAAGGGAGTGCCGTGGAGCAAAACACAGCGTTTACGACCATCGACGCGTATATCGCCCTCTTCCCGGAAGAGGTGCAGGAGAAACTACACCAGCTGCGCGCGGTCATCCGCGCAGCCGCGCCGGAGGCCGTGGAGAAAATCAGTTACCGGATGCCGACCTTTTACCTCAAAGGGAACCTGGTACACTTTGCCGCGTTCGCGCGCCACATCGGGTTTTACCCGGTGCCGAGCGGCATCGAAGCGTTCAAAACCGAGCTGGCGGCCTACAAGCAGGGCAAGGGCTCGGTGCAATTCCCGCTCGATGA
>JAKPQT010000208.1 GCA_029555885.1 Chloroflexota bacterium
CACGCCACCCGCAGCAACCTGCCCGCAAGCAGCCGCGAGTCAAAGTGACCCAACCGCCCATGACTACCCGGCGTACCGACGCTCTTGTTGTGCTGGCCCTGCTGTTGCTGCCGCTCTTGTGGTTCGCACCGCAGGTCTTCGGCAATGCCACCCTCCTGCCCGCAGACAACCTGTACCAGTTCCCGCCGTGGGAGCCTTACGCAGCGCAACTCGGCGCGGGCGTGCCGCACAACCCGCTCATCAGCGACCTGATCCTCGAAAACTACCAGTGGAAGTCGTACATCCTGGAGTCGCTCCGCACGGGCGACATCGGCGGCCTGCTGTGGAGCCCCCGGCTCTTTGCCGGCGCACCGTTCCTGGCCGCGGGGCAGCACTCCGCCATGTACCCGTTGAGCATCCTGTTCTACGTCCTGCCGCTGTGGCGGGCTTACGGCGTCTTCACCTGGCTCCAGCTCGGCATTGCGGCCGCGGCCATGTACATCTTCATGCGGGTGTTGCGGCTGCGCCCGCTGCCCGCGGCGGTCAGCGCGGTCGCCTACGCGTTCTCCGGCTTCTTCATCGTCAGCGTTAACTTCACGATGGTCATTGCCGCGGCGGCCTGGCTACCGCTGATCCTGGCGATGATCGAGAGCGTCGTCCGCAAGCAAGAGGAGAAGGGTCCAGCATCCTTCTCGCCCGTCCCCTACATTGTAGCGGGCAGCCTCTTCCTCGCGCTCGCCAGCCTCGCCGGGCACGTCGAAATCACCTACTACACGCTGATGGTCAGCGCATACTATGCGTTGTGGCGTCTGATCGTGTTGTGGCGGCGGGTGCGCACCCCCCTGCCCTCGCTGCGGCTGGCCCTCTGGCTGCTGGTGATGGTTGCGTTCGGCCTCGCGTTGAGCGGCGTGCAACTGCTCCCGCTCTACGAGCTCGTCTCGCAGTCCTTTCGCGAAGGCTCGGCCAGCCTCCAACAGGTGCGCGATTGGGCCTGGCCCAGCCAGCAGGTGCTGACCTTCTTCCTGCCCGACTTCTTCGGCAACCCAACCCACCACACCTGGTTCGACATCTGGCAGCGCACGTGGGCGCCCGTCACGCAGAACGCGCTCGGCGAGCCGCTGAACACGATCGATTGGGGCGTCAAGAACTACGTCGAAGGCGGCAACTACCTGGGCATCGTCACCTGGCTGCTGGCAGCGATCGCGGTGGTGGCCGCAGCCGTACAAGGAAGCAGCAAGAAGCAAGAAGGAAAGGCGGGGGCCCCGGCAGACGGTGATACTCGTTCATCTGCCATCTTCCTTCTTCGATCTTCCTTCGTCCGTCCGTCCTCCGTGCTGCTCTTTGCCGTGCTTGCAGTCCTCTCCCTGCTCTTCGCCTTCGGCACGCCGCTCTATGCCATCCTGTACTACGGCTTGCCCGGCTACAGCCAGTTGCACTCCGCGTTCCGGTGGGTGTTCCCGTACACACTGAGCATGGCCGCGCTGGCCGGGTTCGGGCTGCACGCGGTAATGGCTGGAAGCCGGATAGGCGCAGCTTCACCGCGCACGGAAGCCGGCGAGATGTCTCGCAGGCCGAGCCTGCTGAATGCGCTGCGGGTGTCTGTCAAGCTGCTCGCGGGAGTTGCTGTGGTGGCGGGAATCGGGGCGCTGCTCGTCGTGCTGGCGAGCGTGGTCGTGCCCGGCCCGTTCGTCGCGCTGGCAGACCGGCTGATGATGTGGGGCTTCTGGGCCGACCGCATCCAGGCGCGCGGCTTTGCTGATGGCGTGATGGCATGGAGCTATTGGGCGCTGGGCCTGGCCCGCTTCGGCGCAATGGCATTGTTGGCCGGACTGGCGCTGTGGTGGGCGCGGCCTGCGACCACGCGGGAGCAGGTGCATCCTTCGACTGGCGGCAGTGTGCCGTCAGTTATGAGCCGCACACCCGCTCAGGATGCCATCGACTCCATCAACGTGGAGCATCCTGAGCGGAGTGGCGGAGCAGTCTCCGCCACACAGCCGAAGGATGTCCTGAAGCATAGCCTACGGTGGGCCGCGCTTCCTCTCCTCCTCATCCTCGACCTGTGGCTCGTGGGGCACAGCTTCAACCCCGCGACCGACCCCAGGCTGCTCAGCTTCACCCCGCCCGTCATCGAGTGGCTGCAGGCGCGGCAAGACCCGGCGCAACCCTGGCGGCTGACCAGCTTCAACGCGCCCGATGACAAAACGCTATGGGCCAACTCTGTGATGGCCTACGGGCTGGAGGACATCCGAGGCTACGACTCCATCATCCTGCGCCAATATGCGCAGTACATGGAGCGCATCCAGCCACAGTATGACCTGCTGTACAACCGCATCGGGCCTATCTACACCCAGGTTGACGGCCAGGCGAACTATCCTGCACTGGACAGCCCCCTGCTGAACCTGCTCGGCGTACGCTACGTCGTGACTTCGAGCGCGATCCCGAATGCGGGCTACCGGAAGGTCTATGACGGCGAGGTGGCCGTCTACGAGAACGCAGATGCGCTGCCGCGCGTGTTTATCGTGCCGGAGGCGGTCGCGGCCGCGGATTCTGATGCGGCGCTGGACCGGCTGGAAACGGTCGACCCCGGCCAGACGGTTGTCATCGAGCCGGCGACTGCGGGTGAACTGGCCCTCGCGACGCTGCCCGCGGCTTCGTCGCCGGAGGTGCGCGAGGCGCGCATCAGCCAACGGGGAAACCGCGAAGTCTTTGTAGACGTGAACATCAGCGATCGCGGGTGGCTGGTCTTTACGGACAGTTATTTCGAGGGCTGGAAAGCCTACCTGCGGCCGTTCGGGGTCGAGGGCGAAGGCGTGGACGCGGCGGGTAATCCGGTCGAGCAGCAGATGGCGCTCTACCGCGCGGACGGCGCGTTCCGGGCAGTCTATCTGCCGGAGGCCGGGCAATGGACCGTGCGCTTCGTCTACTCCCCTCGCAGCGTACTGCTCGGGCTCTACACCACCTTCCTGGCCGGCATCACCCTGCTCATGCTGGCGGGTTGGTGGGCCTGGGGCCGCTTCTACAAGGGCGAAGGCAGCGAGGTCGGCACGGTCGCGAAGAACAGTGCGGTGCAGATGGCGATGTCCCTCTTGAGCCGGGCCATCGACTTCGCCTTTGCCATGCTGCGGCTGCGGGTGCTCAGCCCGGTCGGTGAGGGCGGCTACGTCTTCGCCATCACCTTCTACGGGCTGTTCGAGATCCTGACCCGGTTCGGCCTGGGTACGCTGGTGACGCGCGATGTTGCGCTGGACAAGAGCCGGGCGCGCAGCTACCTCTATAACGTCATCGCGCTGCGCAGCGGGCTCTGGCTCGCCAGCCTGCCGCTGATGGCGCTCGTCGCGCTCTTCTACCGGGTGGTGCTGAACCAGCTTACGACCGCGGAAATCCAGGCAATTGCCGTCTTCGCCGGGGCATTGTTCTTCGCCAACATTGCGGACGCCATCAGTGCGGTGTTCAACGCGTTCGAGAAAATGGAGTATCCCGCGGCCACGTCGACCGCCACCGCGGTCGGCAAGGTGGCGCTCGGCGCACTCGTCATCCTGCCGCCGCTCGACATGGGCTTCGTCGGCCTGGCCTGGGTGTCGCTCGTGATGAATGTCGTGCAGGTCATCTGGCTGGGCGCGCTGCTGCGCAGCAAGGTGCTGCCGCCGGAGCGTGAGAGCCATCCTTCGACTGCGTCCCGCCGGAGTGCTAGGCGGACTCCGCTCAGGATGCCTCGGCTGGGCCTGGACTGGCGGAGCCAGCGGCACATGCTGGCCGAATCCGGGCCGCTGATGATTAACCATCTGCTTGCGACGGTCTTCTGGCGCATCAGCCAGCTCGTGCTGCGCGGCGCGCCAATGACCGGGCTGGCCGCGGTGGGCATCTTCTCCGCGGGCGTGAAGTATCTCGACGGGCTCAACGTCATCCCCAGCTACTTCACGTTGGCGATCTTCCCGCTGATGAGTCGCTATGCGCACGCGGGCGCGGACACGCTGGTACGCGCATACCGGCTGGCACTTCAGTTGTTGTTCATCGTCAGCCTGCCGCTGGCCGTGCTCTTTACGTTTGCCGCCACACCGCTCATCCAGATTCTGGGGGGCGCGGCCTACCTGCCCGACGCCGCCATCGCGCTGCGCATCATGATCTGGTCCATCCCCATCGGCTTCATCAACTCCGTCACCCAGTACGTGCTGATTGCCGTCAACCAGCAGCGCTATCTTACGAAGGCCTTCCTGATCGGCGTAGGCTTCACCGCCACGGCCAACCTGCTCCTGGTGCCGCGCTTCGGCTATGTTGCGGCCGCGGCCCTGCAGATCCCCGCGGAGCTGTCGCTCTTCATCCCCTTCGCCTGGGCAGTGCATCGTTATGTCGCTCCGATGCCGTGGCTGAACCTGCTCTACCGGCCCATTGCAGCGACTGCGCTGAACGTGCTCGTCGTGTGGGGGCTGGACCGGCTCGGCGTGCCGCTCGTGGCTGGCCTGCTGGCCGGACTTGGCGTCTATATTGCAGTGCTCATCCTGTTGCGTGCGTTCAGCGGGCCGGAGTACGGCGTGTTGCGCGGCTACCTGCCGCGCAAACCAGCCATCCACGAGCCCCAGGCATAGCGCCGCTTGCAGCTCTGACAGCTCACGCTTCCTCACCTCATGGACATCTTCCCGCAGGCGCCCGCAACCTGTGGCCGTGTCTGGGCGTAGTGCAAAACAAGATCAGCCAACAAAGGAGGTCTTGGATGAGGCATCGGTGGCTTAACTACCTGGTGGTTGGAGCTCTGTTCGGCGTTTTCGACTTCTTCTACCTGCACGTCCTCGGTAAATTCCCTGCCAGACAAATCTTCGGCGACAGCCCAACCGGACAGGCTGCCCGATTCATCGTGATGTTTCTACTGTTGAATCTCGGCATCTGGCTCGTCGTCGTGATTCCGGTCGTCCTGCACGAAACCAGGGTTTCGCGGTCGAAACTGCTGTCCGCAGTCGCCGGACTCGCCGTATGGTGCACGGGCATCCTGACTTACTACCTCACCAACGCAGCACAGCTTGCCGTGGGGGTGCCGGGGCGGGAGGAGCTGAGCTTCGCCAGCTACGGATCCCCATACTTCTGGCAGAACTGGGGCAACATCTTTCGGAGCGATATCCTGGGTGGCATCATGGAATACATGGCTATTGCCATAGTCGGTGGCGCGCTGGTCGGATTCGTGGCGAGCGCCATCTACATTCGTTCTTATCCCCAGGGACTCCGCATTGGAAGGACTTCTCTGCATTGACAGGAATCATGCACAGCCTTAAAATCACCCTGTAAACGTGAGATAAGCAAAACGCGCCGGTTGTTCAGGGGAGGTTGCCATGCGAATCGGGATTATCACGAGCGGCGGCGATGCGCCGGGCATGAATGCGGCCATTCGGGCCATTACGCGCTGCGCCATCGATAAGGGGATGGAGGTCATCGGCATTCACGAAGGCTGGCAAGGCGTCGTGGATGGCAGCGAGCAGTTCCAGCCACTCACCTGGCGCGACGTCGGCGGCATCCTGCAATTGGGCGGTACCATCCTGGGTACAGCCCGCTCGGAGGTGTTCCGCAGCAAGGAGGGCCGTCGCAAGGCTGTGGGCAATCTGGTCAACGCAGGCATTGAAGCCATGGCCGTCATCGGGGGCGATGGATCACTCACGGGCGGGTTGCTGCTCTACCAGGAATGGGAGGAGCATCTTCAGGCCCTGGCCGCGGCAGGCGTCATTCCGCCGGAGAAGGCCGCAAACCCCACGCCATTGCGCATCGTGGGGCTGCCCGGTTCCATCGACAACGACCAGTATGGCACAGACATGGCGATCGGTGCAGACACAGCCCTGAACACCGTCGTCGAGGCGGTCGATAAGCTCAAATCCACGGCCGGCGCGCACCAGCGTGCGTTCGTGGTCGAGGTGATGGGCCGGCGCAGCGGCTACCTTGCGCTCATGGGCGCGGTCGCCAGCGGCTCTGACTGGGTCCTTATCCCCGAAGAGGAGATGGACGCGCGCTGGCACTATAAGATGATCGAGGCGCTGGGCCGCGGGCGCGCCGCGGGCCGACGCCAGGATGTCATCCTCCTAGCCGAGGGTGCACGCCACTCCGATGGCCTGCCTATCAAGGCCGAAACCATCACCGAGATCGTCAAGACGCGCGCCGGCGTAGATGCACGCGTGACCGTCCTGGGCCATGTGCAGCGCGGCGGCTCGCCCAGCGCGTTCGACCGTATCCTGGCGTCGCGGCTCGGCCAGGCCGCGGTCGAGTACCTGGCAGGACCGGACCCCACGCCGGTCATGGTCGGGTTGGTCCACAACCAGCCGGCCGCCACCCCACTGACAGAGATGGTTGCCAAGAGCCAGGCCATCAACGTCGAGATGGATCAGGGCCATTTTCAGGCGGCGCTGGAGCTGCGCGGCCGCAGCTTCCTCGATTCGTTCGAAATGTTCAAGACGCTGGCCCGCGCCGAACCCAAGCAAGCCCTGGCGGGCAAGGGCCGCATCCTGCTGCTCACGGGCGGGCCGGATGCCCCGGGCATGAACGCCATCCTACGCACTGCCCTGCGCATGGCGCGCAACGTCGGCCAGGATGTCGTCGGCGCGCGCTACGGCTTCGGCGGCCTGGCGCGCGGCGACATTTGGGACCTGAACTGGATGACAGTTCACGGCTGGATCAACCGGGGCGGGAGCGAGTTGGGCGCAGTGCGCCATGAGCTCACTGAAGAAGAGATCGCGCAGATGGCCGAGCAAATCAAGGCGTGGGATATCCGCGGGATGATCGCGGTCGGCGGCCTGAGCACCTACCTGCAAGCCCAGAAGATCATGGCCGCGCGCGAGCAGTACCGCGCGCTGCGCATCCCCATGATCCTCGTGCCCGCGACCATCGATAACAACCTGCCCGGCACCGAGATCACCATCGGTGCAGACACCGCGCTCAACAACATCGTCGACGCCATCGAC
>JAKPQT010000277.1 GCA_029555885.1 Chloroflexota bacterium
GATTCGAGCCCGCGCGCCAGCCCCTGGTACGCGAAATCTACAAATGGAACCAGGCGCCGCCGCGCAAGCAGGTCCGCGACTGCGTCCCACTGCTCAAGCGTCAGGTCAGCGCCGGTCGGGTTGTGGCAGCACGCGTGCAGCAGCACGACATCGCCCTCCGGGATCTGCTCCAGCGCCGCAGTCATCCGGTCGAATGCCAGGCCGTTGGTCTGGGCATCGAAGTAGGGATACGTCTCGACGGCCAGGCCGGCGGCCTTCATGACGCCCGGGTGGTTGGGCCAGGTCGGCTGGCTGAGCCAGACGCGTGCGTCCGGCTTCGCACGCTTGATGAAGTCCGCGGCTACACGCAGGGCGCCCGTCCCGCCGGGCGCGTGGATGGTCACCGAGCGCTTCCCCTCGACCACAGGGTGGTGTTCACCCAGGATGAGCGCTTGCACGCAGGCGGCATATTCCGGCGCACCGGCGATGCCCAGATAGCTCTTGCTCGTCTCCTGCTCCAGGATGGACGCCTCTGCCAGCTTGACGGAGCGGAAGATGGGGGTATTGCCACTCTCGTCCTTATACACGCCCGCGCCGAGGTTGATTTTGGCCGGGTTCGGGTCACGTTTGAAGGCTTCTTCCAGGCCCAGGATCGGATCGGGCGGCGCCATTTCAATCTTCTCGAACATGGTCATGCTCCCTAGGGGAATGAGTCACATAGGAAACCATTCTATCATATCCTGCGCCGGTTGCACGCACGCGTCGGGTGTGCTACATTCAGCCCATGATCGAGTCCAGGCAACAAGCGGCAGAGATACTGCGGGCCGCTGAGATGCTGGCCGCAGCGCAGCACGCCGTCGTGCTGACGGGCGCGGGGATCAGCACGCCCTCCGGCATCCCGGACTTTCGTAGTCCGCAGGGCGGGCTGTGGCGGGAGGCCGACCCGCTGGAAGTGGCCTCGCTGTGGGGCTTTCACGATGACCCTGCAAGGTTCTACCGGTGGCTGAGACCGCTGGCCCGCAAGATGCTCGATGCCCGGCCCAATCCGGCCCACCGTGCGCTCGCACAACTCGAGGCCGCGGGACATATCCGAACGGTCATCACACAGAACATCGACTCCTTGCACCAGGCCGCGGGCAGCCTGAACGTGCTGGAGCTGCATGGCCATGTGCGGACGTTCAGTTGCCTGGGCTGCGGCCGGACTGAGCCGGCCGATGGGCACCTGGCCGCGGTGTGCGCCGGACCACTGCCGCCGCCGTGTGCGGCGTGCGGAGGGCTGCTCAAGCCGGACGTCATTCTGTATGGCGAGCCGCTGCCCTTTGATACGCTCAGCGCGGCGCAGCAGGCTGCGCTGGCGTGCGATTTCATGCTCGTGGTCGGCACGTCGCTTGAAGTCATGCCCGCTGCTGACCTGCCGCTGCTGGCCCGGCGTCGGGGCGCGCGCCTCGCGCTGATCAATCTCACACCGACGCCTCTGGATGCGCAGATGGATGTGTGCATTCGCACGGATGTGGTGACCGCGCTGGCCGCGTTGTATCGCGCCGTATGCGAGTGATGGAAGGAAGAAAGAAGATGGAAGAAGGAAGATCGGAACTGCCGCTGGTCCTGGTCAGCCATGCGTTGCCCGCGGAGTGGCTGGCGTCCCTGGAGGGCCGCTGCCGGATGGTGATCGGGCCGGCGAACGCCACCGCGCTTGCGCCGGAGCTGGCCGCGCACCTGCCGGAGGCGGAGGGCCTGTTCAGCCTCCTGACCATTCCGGTCAATGCCGCGCTGCTCGACGCCGCGCCGAAGCTGCGGGTCGTGAGCAACATGGCCGTCGGCTACGACAATGTGGATGTGGCGGCCTGCACGCGGCGCGGGATTCCCGTGGGTAACACGCCCGGTGTGTTGACGGACGCGACGGCGGATCTCGCTTTCGCGCTGCTGCTCTCGGCCGCGCGGCGCCTGCCTGAGGCCAGCGCCGATGCGCGCGCGGGCCGCTGGACGACGTGGGAGCCGGCTGGTTGGCTGGGCGCAGACCTGGCAGGCGCGACGCTCGGCATCGTCGGCATGGGGAAGATCGGCTACGCCGTTGCCCGCCGTGCCCACGCCTTTGGCCTGCACATTGTCTATTCCGATCCCGGCGCGCACGATGCCGCCGAGCGCGAGTTCGGCGCGGTATATGTGCCGTTCGAGCTTCTGCTGCGGACGAGCGATTTCGTCTCGCTGCACTGTCCTCTGACCACCGAGACGCGCGGGCTGATGGGCGAGGCGGCCTTGCGGCAGATGAAGCCCACTGCCATCCTCGTGAACACATCGCGCGGCCCGGTGGTGGACCAGGAAGCGCTCCACCGCGCGCTGACGGAAGGGTGGATTGCGGCCGCGGCACTGGATGTGACGACGCCGGAGCCGCTGCCTGCCAGCCACCCGCTCTACAGCCTGCCGAACTGCTTGATCGTGCCGCATATCGGGTCAGCCACGCACGGCACCCGCCGGCGCATGGCCGAGCTGGCCTGCGCCAACCTGCTGGCCGGCCTTGCCGGCGAGCGCCTGCCGCACTGCGTCAATCCGGCGGTATACGAATGAGTGATGAGTAACGAGTAACGAGTAAAGGGTTATCGGGGGTGATGCCTCAGTTGTTCCTGGTTGCTTCTTCCTCGTTACTTCTTCCTCGTTACTCTTTGCTCATTCATCAGCGCCCGATACCCGATGACGTGCAGGCCACAGTTGCGGATGAAGGCGGCGAGCTCCTCGCGCATGAAGGTCTCGTAATCTGCGACGCGGCCGCGCCAGTCGGGGGTGATGGCCCGCAGTTCCGGCGTGTCCTTCGACGGGTGAATGATGAAGTGTGTCAGGCCCGGCGGCAGGCTGCGAAGTGCCGCCTTGGCCTGCGCCATCCGGTCTTCCGGTGTGTCCAGGTGCAGGCCGGTGACCGAATCGAACAGCGGCACGCCTTCTTCCTCTAGCGCCGTCACGGCCGCCACGGCCTGCAAGGCCGTCTGCCTGTCATAGCCACGCGCCTGCCAGCGCTCCTCGTCCCAGCGGGGGATCATGGCCGGGAGATGGTGCTGCCGGGCCAGGTCGAGGTAGCTGTGGAGGAATTTCGGGTGGGCGATGGTGCCCATGTGCGTGTCGATGTGGGTGACAGCAATGCCCGCAGCCAGCGCTCGCTCGATCTGCGCAGCCAGTTCTGCCGCTCCGGCTTCGGCGTCTGCGTGCGCCCAGACCTCCTCCGAGCTGCGCCACAGATACCCCTCGGCATCGAGCAGGCCGGTTGCCCTCTCCCGCGTTGACACCGGACCCCAGCGGTAGTGCTCCCACTCGCTGTTCAGCGTCAGGTGTACGCCCATGTCCACCGTGGGATGTTCGCGGCAGTAGGCCGCGACCGCAGGGAACCATGGGCAGGGCGTCATCGTTGCGCCCGAAGAGATGAGACCGAAATCCGCCAGTTCCGCGAATGCTGCCAGGCTGGCATGACACATGCCGATGTCGTCGGTGTGGATGATGACCACGCGGTCGTCTGCTGTGAAACCGAGTTTGCGCAGGATTGGATTGGGCTGCACGGAAATTCCTCCTATTCTCCCACAATGTCCGCGGTTGTCGCACCCAGCAGCGTCAGGAGTGGCTCCACCGGCACGAGCACACCCGCGCCGACCTTGCCCGCGCTGACCTCGATGCGGTCAAAGAGCAGCACGGTTTCGTCCATGATGACCGGCCAGGTCTTATCCATCAGGGCCAGCGGTGAGATGCCGCCCTTCTGCAAGCCGGTCAGCCGTTCCGCGTCGCGCTGCGGGGCCATCTGTACCTTTTTCTCACCTGCGGCCGCAGCCAGCTTCTTGAGATCGAGCTGTGAATCGCCAGGGACGAGCGCAAGGATGGGCCGCGCGCCGGGCCGGTCTGGCAGGACGACGAGTGTCTTGAACGTTTGCTCTGCCGGGAAGCCCAGCGCGGCCGCGACCTCTGCGGCTGACAGATGCTCCTTGACCTCATAGCTGACCGGCTCATATGGGATGCCGTGCCCCTCCAACACTCGCATTGCCAGCGTCTTGGCCGTCTTCATGGTACCTCCGAACTTTTCGTCTCACTGGCCTGGAACCGGATGGTTTGGTTCGTCGTCATCGCCTATGATATAATGCTGCGCGCCCGGTCGGCCAGATCGGTGTCGATCAGCGCGTCCGCGTGTACCACGTGGCGCGCAGGCTTGGCTCCCTGCCCAACAGCAAGGACGCGGACGACCGTTAGTTGCCGTTCCAGGCGTCCTGAGTCTTGCCGGGCTACTACCTGCAAGGAGGCGAAACTCATGCACCGCTCACCGTGGTTGAGCATTTTACTCGTTCTAACGGTGCTTGTCACACCCCTGGGCGGGCTCTTGCTGACTCCCGCCGTGGCCCAAGCTGCTCCACTGGCCCAGACGACTGCCGTCGACGATGAGATCATCGTCATCGAGGCGGGCACGGGGCGTATTCGCGCGATTGATCCCCACACAGCTCCGGCATACAAGCCGGTAGTGTGGGACTCGGGTGCAGACACCGGCTTTGTGACGGTCGCAGCCGGCGACTTCAATGGCGACGGTGACCAGGAACTGGTGGGCATCGGCGGCGTGCGGCTGAAGGTGTTTGACCCTGTGGTCCCCACAGGCAGGGCCGCAGTTAGCTTTTCGACAACGGTGCCGAGCGGTCGCTCCTATCGGCTGATTGCCACGGGCGACTTCGACAAAGATGGCCGGGACGAGATTGCCGTCACGGACTTCTCAGGCAGCCAGGAAACCCTGCGCATCTTCGACGGCGGCGTCAATGGTACACCGGGTGAGTGGCGGGAAGTACTGTCAGCCGCGTATGGCGCGCTCTGGGCCGACATGAGCACCGGTGACATGAACGCCGACGGCAATGACGACCTTATTCTCGTCCGCACATCCGATGCCATGCTCACGCTGTACAGCGGCGCGGGACTGGCAGCCGGCCAGCTCACCAAACTCTACGAGGCCAAGTACAACTTCCCCTGGGTGGCAGTGGCGATGGGCAACATCTCGAAGCTCTATAACGGTATCGAGGTTGCCTTGAGCCGCACCCAGGTGCAGGGTTACTACGACTCTATCATCATTTTCCGGCTGGCGGGCAACATCCTGGAGAACCTGCCGCAGGAGAACACGACGAACCGCAAGTTCGACCCCTACTTCCGCTCGCTCGCGACTGGTGACTTGAACGGCGATCAGGACGACGAGATTGTGGCGTTGCGCGATCCGGTCATCGACAAGGTGTCGTTGATCGTCCTCAATCCGAACGGCCAGGTCATGCGGCGGTTCGAAGTTGCCACGGGCATCGGCGCCAACCTGTTCAAGCTCGTGCGGACAGGTGATGTGGATGGCGATGGCCGCGCTGAGATTTTGATCCAGCGGTCTGATCGCATCCGCACGTTCACTGAGCCGGAGCTCTCGAATGCGTTTGTGGATACGACCGGGTCGTTCTACACGGCAGGCAGCGTCTCCAACTACCCGACGATGGCTGTGGCGAATCTGGACGGTGAAGGTACGCCGTTGGGTCCCACGCTGACCGTCACGCCGGGCAGCCTTACCTTCAACCTGGAGTATAGCCAGGCCGTCACACCACAGACGCTCCGCGTCGAGAACAGCGGCACGTCGGCCGCCATCAACTGGCAGGCACAGGTCATCACGGCTTCGCCGTGGCTCCTGCTTAGTAAGACGAGCGGCGTCACGAACGACACTCTCAACGTGAGCGTTGATACCCGTGCGGTCGGCCCTGGCACGTATACCGGGACAATCCGCTTCACCTCGAACACGCCGGGCGTCGTGAACGCCACCCAGGACGTGCAGGTCACGCTAAACCTGACCGGTGTCGGCATGGTGGTGACCCCAAGCCGGGTTTCGTTCGAAGTCGAGTACGGCAACACGGCTGAGAAGACCGTCTCCATCACCAGCGCGGGCGGCAGCGCCCAGTTCAACTGGCAGGCCGTGGTCATCGACGGCGCCTCGTGGTTGAGCGTGTCGCCGGTGCAGGGCACCAGCCCATCGACCATGCGCGTGATCGTCAACGCGACCGCCGCGGGACCTGGCGTCAAGCAGGGAACGATCCGCGTGTCCGCACTGGACCCGAACGTGGCGAACGGCGTGCAGTACGTCACCGTCGACCTCAACGTGCCTGATCCTGGTTTCGTGGTGCTGCCCAAGCAGCTCACCATCTTCCAGGAGCGCACCGGGCCGACCGTCACGAAGCAGATCAGCATCTGGCGGCCCGGCGGCTCAGTGAACTGGGTCGCAAGTGCGGTGGATGTTCCGACGGCGGCTGATGTCGCCGCGCTGGCAGCCGACGGCAAGCTGGTTGTCACTGAGCAGGGCTTGACGGTGGAGGGCGTCGACGCCCTGCCCGCCTGGCTGAACTTCAGCCCGAGCAGTGGCACGACTCAGCCCAACACGCCCTCGATTATGAACGTGAGCGTCAAGCCGGGCACGGCCAACGGCCGCTACCAGGCCGTCATCACGATCGTGGCCGACGATCCGACGCTTGCCAACCGCATCCAGACGGTCGAGGTGACCGCCATCGTGCTTGATGATGTGAAGGTGCTCTTCCTGCCACTGGTTGTACGGTAACCAACCCGTCACTACGCGCCCCCTCTCCTCGACCTGGCAAGGCCCGGGGGAGGGGGCTTTTTTTGCGACTTTGTGCCGTGAGGTGCCATCACTGTATGCATATGTACAGCCCTGCCCGTCGACCTGTGGCTTAATCTTCTTTGTAGTGAACAAGAGGGAGATTGGCATGACGAAGCGACTTGGGGCACTGATCCTGATGTTGGTCCTCACCCTGGCGGTCGGCGCCTGCACGAGCGAGGGAGGCACCCCGACACCTGCGGCGGCGAAGCCAGACGACACGGCCACGGCAACTGCGGCACCTGCTGCAACGGAGACGCCTGCTGAGCCTGCGCAGGCCGAAATCCCGGCGACGGAAGCTCCCGTTGCAACGGACACGGCCGCTGAACCGGCTGCAACCGAGCCTGCTGCGGACGAAGCAGCCCCAAGCACGGGCTATGCGACTGATCTGAGCGAGGTGCGCGTGCGGGTCGAGCCGTTGATCGAGGGGCTGGTGGCTCCGGTGTGGCTGACCCATGCCGGTGATGGCAGCGGGCGGCTGTTCATCCTCGAAAAGGCGGGCACGATTCGCGTCGTCCGGGACGGCCAGCTTGTTGCGACGCCCTTCCTCGACATCCGCGACCGGGTCGGCAGCAGTGCATCCGAGCAAGGGTTGCTGGGGCTGGCATTCGCGCCGGACTATTCGGAGAGCGGCCACTTCTTTGTCAACTACACCGACAAGCGCGGCGACACGGTTGTCAGCCGGTTCCAGGTAAGCGGTGAGCCCGATGCGGCCGACTCGGCCAGTGAGTTCAAGGTGCTCGGCATCGACCAGCCCGCGGCGAACCACAACGGCGGCGGGCTGCTCTTCGGGCCGGACGGCCACCTGTGGATCGGCACGGGCGACGGCGGGGCCGCCAATGACCGTTTCGGCAACGGGCAGAACCCGGCTACGCTGTTGGGCAAGATGCTGCGGCTGGATGTCACCAGTGACCCGTCGCAGCCTTACCTGATTCCCGCTGACAACCCGTGGATGGGTGCAGACTGGAACGGGCAGGACGTGGCCGATGAAGTGTGGGCGCTGGGGTTGCGCAACCCGTGGCGCTACAGCTTCGACCGGGCGACCGGCGACCTGTGGATTGCCGATGTCGGGCAGAATACCTACGAGGAAGTGCATCGCGTGGTTGCAGGCTCCGCAGGCGGCCTGAACTTCGGCTGGCCCATCATGGAAGGGCTGCACTGTTTTGCGACGCAGAACTGCGACCAGGTGGGCCTGGAACTGCCCGTAGCCGAGTATCGCCACGGCGCGGATGGCTGCTCCATCACTGGCGGCTACGTCTATCGGGGCGCGGCTTTCCCTGCACTCACGGGCGCGTATCTCTTCAGCGACTTCTGCAGCGGCAAAATCTGGGGCCTGCAGCAGAGTGGTGATGCCTGGGAGCGCGTCGAATTGGCCGACACGAACCTGGCCGTCAGCTCCTTCGGGGAGGATGAGGCCGGCGAGCTATACGTGACCGATTTGGGAGGCGGCGGAGTCTATCGCATTGTGATAGAATAGGGGCATGTTGCCCATCCTGAATGCGATGCGCTATGTCATGCCCTTCCGCCAGGGAGGGTCGCTGCCCGCGCTGGTCGAGGCCAGCGACGGGCAGCTTTACGTGATGAAGTTCGCGGGCGCCGGGCAGGGCGTCAAGGCCCTGACCGCCGAACTGCTGGCCGGCGAGATCGGTCGCAGCCTCGGCCTGCGCGTGCCGGAACTGGCCCTGATCGACCTCGCCCCGGCCTTTGCCGCAGGCGAGTCGAACCTCGAGATTCGCGACCTGCTCAAGGCCAGCATCGGGCGCAACCTGGGGCTGCGCTTCCTGCCCAACGCGCTCGAATACAACCCGTTGCGTACCCCGCCGCTCACCCGGCTCGAAGCGGCCGCGATTGTCTGGTTTGATGCGTACGTGACCAACGTGGACCGCACCCCGCGCAACGTCAACATGCTACTGTATGAGCGGGAGCTGTGGCTGATCGACCACGGCGCGAGCCTCTACTTTCATCACCGGGCCGACTGGCAGCACCATCCCGAACGCAGCCGCGTGCCGTTTACGCAGATCAAGGATCATGCGCTGCTGCCGTTCACCGCGCCGATCGACGAGGCGGATCGGCTGCTGACGCCCAGGCTGACCGATGACCTGATCGCCAGCGTAGTGGACATGATCCCCGAGGTCTGGCTGCACAACGGCACGACGCCGGAAGAGGCACGGGCCGGCTACACTGCCTGGCTGACGGCCCGGCGCGATGCCTCCGCGGTCTTTGTGGAAGAAGCAAACCATGCCCGCAGCCAGCGCATTTGAGTACGCAGTGGTGCGGGTCGTGCCGGAGATCGTGCGCGAGGAGTTCATCAACGTCGGGGTCATCCTGTACTGCCGCCAGCGCCGCTTCCTGGACATGCGCATCCACCTGGACGCCGACCGGCTGC
>JAKPQT010000282.1 GCA_029555885.1 Chloroflexota bacterium
GATCGGCTGATCGGCTGTTGGACCATCCTGCCCAACTGTGCGCGCGAGTTTCCGCCGCCCGCCGGGTTCCTTACGGCTATGCGCGCGGCGCGCGTGGCTGCGCTGCGCGTTTTCCCGACGTCGCACAAGTACCTGCTCAACAGCGTGGCGATGGGCGACTGGCTGGTCGCGCTGAGCGAGCGCCGCGTCCCGCTGTTCCTTTCGCTGCGCCGCGGGGTCGAGTGGCACGTCATCTACGAGCTGCTGGCCGACTTCCCGACACTGACCTGTGTCATCTGCGACCACGGGCCCTGGGGCGCGGACCGCCTTTTCCGGCCGTTGCTCGCCCGCTATCCCAACGTGCACGTCGAGCTTTCGCAGTACATGCTCGACGGCGGCATCGAGGCGCTGGTAGCGGACTACGGGCCGGAGCGCATCCTGTTCGGCAGCGGCTTCCCGGAGTCGTACATGGGCGGCATGATTCTGGCCTTGCGCCATGCGCAGATTCCGGACGCGGCGAAACAGGCTATTGCCGCGGGCAACCTGGAACGGTTGCTGGCATGGGGGGAACCATGATCTCCGATTCCGCACTGGCGCGCGAGTTCTGGGCGCACGGCCGCGCGGCCGCCTGCCCCATCTATGACATGCACGGCCACATGGGCGCGTGGCACTCCATCTATTTTCCGCGGCCCGATGCACCCGACATGGTGCGGACGATGGACGAGTGCGGCGTCCGGCTGTTGGTGTTCTCGCATCACCTGGCGCTCTTTGCGCCCGATATCGGCAACCGGGCCAGCATCGAGGCCGTCCGCCGCTATCCCGACCGGCTGCGCGCGTACTGCGTCATCAATCCGAACCACCCGGAACAGGCGGAGGCGGACCTGGCCGTGTTCGAGTCGCACCGGGACGTCTTCATCGGCTTTAAATTCCTGTCCGACTATCACCACGTCCCGTTGAGCGATGATGGGTACCGGCCTGCGCTCGCATATGCGGACCAGCGCGGCCTGCCGGTGCTGATGCACACCTGGGCGGGCAGCCCGTTCGACGGCGCGGCGGAGGTGCGCAAAGTCGCGGAGCGGTATGGCAACTGCCGCTTTCTGCTCGGTCACTCGATCCACGACGACTGGCAGGCCGCGATCGCGCTCGCGCGGGAGTTCCCGCAGCTTTACCTGGAGCTGACCGCGGTCTTCGATGACCGCGGTAGCCTGGAAGTGCTGTGCGGCGAGGCCGGATCAGACCGGCTGCTCTTCGGCACGGACCTGCCGTGGTTCGACCCGCACCATGCGGTGGGCGCGCTGCTCTCCGCGCACATCACCGACGACGACCGCCACAACATTTGCCACCGCAATGCAGAGAAACTGCTGGCGGGTCTGCTGTAGTTACGCAAGGAGTTGCTGGCAATGGCGCAACGCAAGCTCGCGATTCACGGCGGGACGCCTGCCCGCCGGCAGGGTTTCCCCCCGATGTACCCCGGCGGCATGAGCATCGGACAGGAGGAAGAAGAGGCCGTTCTCAATGTGCTCCGCACCAAACGGCTGTTTCGCTACTACGGGCCACAGCCGGGCCTTTCGCTCGTGGATGAGCTGGAGGCTGCGTTCGGCGCACATCACGGCGCGCGGCACAGCCTCGCGGTGACGTCGGGCACCGCCGCGCTGATGTGCGGGCTGCAGGGCATCGGCGTCGGGCCGGGCGACGAGGTGATCGTGCCCGCGTACACCTGGATTGCGTCAGCGTCCGCGGTACTGGCCGTCGGCGGTATCCCGGTCGTCGCTGAGGTGGACGAGTCGCTGACGCTCGACCCGGCAGATGTCGAGCGCAAGATTACCCCCTATACCCGCGCGATCATGGCCGTCCACATGCGCGGGGCGGCGTGCCGGATGGCGGAGCTGCAGGCGATTGCTGCACGCCACAACCTGCGCCTGATCGAGGACGTGGCCCAGGCGAATGGCGCCAGCTACCACGGGCAGCGGCTCGGCACGCTCGGCCACGTGGGCTGCTTTAGCCTCCAGTTCAATAAGATCATTACGTCCGGCGAGGGCGGCATGGTCATCACGAACGACGAGGCGGTCTGGAAGCGGGCAGTCATGTGGCACGACGTCATCGGCGGGCTGCGCAACAACTTCCCTGCGGACGAAATCATCTGGGGCGTCAACTTCCGCATGGCGGAGCTGCTGGCCGCGGTCGCGCTGGTGCAACTGCGTCGGCTGGACGGGCTGCTCGACGCGATGCGCGCCCGTAAGCGGATGCTCAAGGCCGGGCTGGCGGACGTCGCGCAGGCCCGCGGCATCGGCTTCCGCGCGCTGGTGGATCCTGAGGGCGATGCGGCCATTGCGCTCGTCATGTTCCTGCCCGATGCTGCGGCCGCGGAGCGTGTGGTCACGGCGCTCCGTGCGGAGAACATCGGCGCGGGTGTGCTCTACCACCCCGATCACAGCGACTACCACATCTATCGCCACTGGACGCCGATCATGGCGCAGCGGACCTGGACCGCAGCCGGTGGGCCGTGGCGTTGGGCGCGGCGCGACATCGAGTACACGCCCGATATGTGCCCGCGCTCGCTGGACCTGCTGGGCCGCGCAGTCCATCTCGACATCAGCCCGCTGCTGACGAACGAGGACGTGGAAGAGACGCTGGAAGGTCTGACCTCGGTACTGGCGCAAGTCTGACGGACGGCGCAAGCATCCTGAGCGGGTAGACGGCGCAATGCTCCACACGCACGTTGGCCAGTCGAAGGATGACGGGCGACTGCGGCAGATACCGGTTGCGTGCGGTCGGTCACTCGTCATCAATCGTGATACAGACAACTGACATTGTAAACGCGCTCCGGGACACTGACGCCAACCATTGATGACGGGGGAGGGCAACTGTGCCACGACCGTATACCGTGCGCGCGGTGCACTGCGACCACCGCGCCGGCGACGAAGAAATCTACGCGGCGCTCGTCCGCGCGACGCAGCCGCTCGACCGCGCCTGGGAGAAGTTGCGCCGGGCGCGCCGCATCGGCATCAAGTTCAACCATCACTGGGGCGAGCACCATGTGGTGATGCATGCGGGCCACCGGCAGCAGCTTGTCAGCGACCAGGTGGGCCGCGCGGTGCTGCGGCTGCTGCGTGAGCGGACGCAGGCCGATATCTTCGTGGTGGACGTCGGCGTCGAGCGCAACCTGCCGGAAGACCCGCCGGAATCGCTCGTTCAACTCCGTGAGGTCATGGCCGAGTACGACGTCCCGTTCGTGGATGGGCGCACGGACCCGGTCGAGTGGGTGGATGTGCCGGGCGGCGGCCAAATGTTCCGCCGCTATCCCGTCCCGCGCTCGACGACCGAGGCCGATGCAATGATCTCGGTGCAGAAGCTCAAGAATCACTCGTTCATGGGCATTACGCTGTGCTTGAAGAACCTGTTCGGCCTGATGCCGCTGCAGCCGGATGGCCGGCCGCGCAGCTACTATCACCATCTCGTCCGCATGCCGTACATGCTGGCCGACCTGGGGCGCATCTACGACCCGGTGCTCAACATCCTGGACGGGCTGGTGTGCCAGGCCGGGCAGGAGTGGGGGCCGGGCGACCACCCGCGCATCGCCAACACGCTCATCGCGGGCGACCAGGTCATCGCGACCGATGCGGTCGGCGCACACCTGATGGGCCACGACCCGCAGTCTGACTGGCTGACCGAGCCGTTTCATCGCGACCGCAACGCGCTGCTCATCGCGGCGCTGGGCGGCTTCGGCACGGTAGACCTGGCCGAGATGGACTACGCGTCGGAGGTGGAGGCGCCCGTGGGCGAGTTCTTCTCGCGGGTAACAGACCCGCGAGAGACGGTGCTAAGCTGGCGGCGCACCACCGCGGAGCAGGGCCTGTACTACCGCGACCACATGCATGAGATCGCGCGTGAGCACGCGGGCCGATACATCCTGCTGCACATGAACAAAGTCGTGTGGTCGGAGACCGAGGGCAATCTGAACGTGAGCCGCCGCGACCTGGCGGGCCTGTATAAGGATCAGGCGCTCTGGATGAAGTACGTGGACCCGGATGAGGCCGAGGGCGAGCACTACGAGGTCTACGAGGACACGCTGGCAAACTTCCCGGCCGGTTGATGTCAGGAAGCCCAGATGGAGGCGGAGTCGAGGCTTCAGCCGGTTAGGTCGCCTCTGTGCGTACACGCCCAATCCGGCGAAAGCCTCGACTCCAATCTTCGGTAGAGCATTACATTAGAGACTGGTAAGTTGATACGCTCATAGTTGCCTGAGGAGCCATGTCGGAATACGACACACCGTACTGCAATGCATCCGGCCACTGGACCGTCGCGACGCGGCTGCGCGTGCGCTTCTACGAGACGGATCAGATGGGCGTAGTGCATCACAGCGTTTACATCCGCTGGTTCGAAGAAGGGCGCAGCGCGTTCACGCGCGCCCTGGGCTATCCCTACTCGCGCATGGAGTCCGAAGGGTTATCCCTGGCCGTCACTGAGGTGCAGGCACGCTACTACCATCCCGCGCGCTACGACGAAGAAGTGGCGGTGATCTGCTCCCTGGAGGAGTTCCAGAGCCGGGGCCTGACTTTCAGTTACGAGGTGCGTCGCGCGGCGGACGAGACGTTGCTCGTCACCGGGCGGACGAAGCACATCTCCGTGGATCATCAGGGCCGTGTCATGCGTATCCCCGACGCCGTGCGCTGTGGGCTGCTCGCGGGGGCGGCTGGTCACGAGTAGGGGTCAGCATCCGGCTGAAACCCATCCTTACGCCGAATCGAGAGTCAAAACCTTTGCAACTGTCACGGATATTCATGCAGCGTCTGGGGCTGGGCGGTCGCTCGGTGGACATCACGCATGGCCGGCTGCGTGACAACATCTGGCAGCTCAGTTGGCCGCTGATGATCAGCCAGGGCCTGTCATTCTTCCCTGGCCTGTATGATGCCTATTGGCTCGGCCAACTGGGGTCATATGCGCTGGCCGCAGCGACCATTGCGATCACGCTCCGCATCACCCTCATTAGCGTGTTGATGGCACTCAGCGGAGCGAGCGCTGCGGTCATCAGCCGGTATGTCGGCGCAGAAGAACATGAGCTGGCGAACCGGGCCGCGACGCAGGCGGTGATCCTGTTCGTGCTGGCCTCCGGCGGCCTGGGGATCCTCGGCCTGGTGTTCATCGAGCCGCTGCTGACGTTGGCGGGCGCGAGCGGCGACCTGCTGGCTCCAACCATCGCGTATGCGCGCGTGATTTTCGCCGGACTCATCGCCCTGGAAATGGTGCCCAGCATGGGTAACATGTTGAGCTCCTCCGGCAATCCTCAGCTTTCGCTCCAGATGAACCTGCTGACCTTGTTCTCGTTCCTGGCACTGGAACCGCTGCTCATCTGGCTCGGATTGGGTGTCACCGGCGCGGCGCTGGCCCTGGTGCTGGCGAATACAGCGGGGATGTGTTACGGGCTGTTCCTGCTGGCGAGCGGCCGGGCCGCAGTGCGCATCGAGCGACGCTATGCCCGCCCGGACCCGGTCATGATGTGGCGCATCCTGCGCATCGCCATCCCGGGCATCATCCAGAAGGGCATTCCGAACCTGACCAACACCATCTTCCTGCGCTTCATGGCCGGCTATGGCGCGACGCCCGTCGCAGCCTTCAGCCTGTTTGGCCGCCAGAGCGGGCTGCTGCTTGCGCCCGCCGGCGGACTGAGCGTCACTGCGCCGGCGATGGTGGGGCAGAATCTCGGGGCGGGCCAGCCGATGCGCGCGGCCCGTGCGGTCAAGCTCATCGCCGCGGCTACGGGAGTGAGCGGGGCGCTGTTGCTCGGACTGCTGATTCTCTTTGCCAGACCTGCCTATGCGGCCTTCACATCAGACCCGGAGACCATCACCCTGGGAGTGCAGGTCATTGGCGTGCTCTCGCTTTACCGGCTGCTGCTCCTGCTGAGCACGGTGCTGGACGGCGCGCTGACCGGCGCGGGCGATACGGTATCGCCGATGGTGGTCAACTTCATTGCGCAGATCCTGGTGCTGTTGCCCGCAGTGTGGCTGCTTTCGACGGTCGCGGGCTGGGGGGTATACGGCATTTTCTGGGCGCTCGTCATCGGGTTCGGCGTGCAGGCGCTGTTGATGGCGTTGCGCTTCCGGCAGGGGCGCTGGCAGAGCCAGCGGATCTGATCAAGAGCCTTTGCGGTCGTGCCAGGCACTGCCTGGCACGACCGCAAAGCCGACTAAAGTCAGTCGTCGCCCTCGCCATCCGCGACAGAGGGTTCATCCTCGGGTGCGCGCGGGTCCCAGCGTTCTATCACGTGGCGCTGGATAACGATCGCGCCGTCGGGCGTCTCCAACTCCAGCGCACCCAGGTCCCACCATTTCACCCGCCCCGCTTTGACCTGTCCGTTCCAGAGGTGCAGCGTGATGGGCGTATCGTTCATGCGCGCCTGGACCAGCGCCCGGCTGAGCGCCTTGCGCGGCCAGTCCAGCCGCCACCGCAGCTCCTCGAACGGCTGCTCGTAATACCCGGCAATGAGCCGGATCGATGCGTCATCGCCCACCGCCCGATAGCGCTGCTCCATCTGCCGGTAGACGCCCTTCGTCAGGTCAGGCAGGGCCGTTTCGATGTCCAGCGGCGTCACGCCCCCGCGCTGTGCGCGCAGGAGACGCAGATAGTCACCCAGGCTCATACTGGCTGCTCCTGCTCGCGGGACAGAGCAGGCGTGTCCGCTGACCTCGCGTAGCTGACGATCGCGAGCTTGTTGACAGTGATCTCGCGGCCGCTCGCTTCCCGCAATGTGATGTTGTACGGGCCGAACCCCACGATGACACCGGTGAGGGTCGCACCATCGAACAGCGTGAAGTGCAGTGGCGTGCCGGCTTCTTTTACATCGGTCAGATAGCGCAGCTCGTACTGGTCGACGGCCTCGGGCAGATAGGCCCGGTGACGTTCCGCCGTGCGTCCCTCACGCAGCTCCGTCTGTAGCTGGGTGAGCAGCTTGCTCGCGGTGGGCCGGTCGATTTCCGTCAGGGACTTGCCCAGCTCCGCCTCGATTTGGGCCTGGGTGCGGCCCAGCCGCGCCAGAACATCCTGCAAATGCGCAATCTGGCTGGGTCGGGCAGGGGCCGGCGGCCGCGGTGCGGCAGTGCGCTGCGGACGCGCACCGCGCTCGCGCGACGGGCGCGCCATGCCGCCCGGCAGCGTACCTACCGCGGGACTGCCCGCAGATGCTTCGGGCCGGTCATTCGTTTGAACAGCAGTTTGTGCGGGATTCGTCGCAGTAGAGGGCGCAGCAGCAGGCCGGGGCTGACGCTCCAACTGGCCTGCTGCCGGCCGCGGGTCGGACCGCAGCCGGAGGTCAGCTTCCTCTATGTAGAGCGCCCGCGCCAGGCGCGAGAGATGCCGGGGATCGATGCTGCGCTGTCCTGCCTCATACTCCATGATGAGACCGATCGGCAGACCGGCCCGGCTGGCGAGGGTCGCTACGCTCAACTTCTTCTGCTCGCGTAATGCCCAGAGGTTTTCAGCCATAGGATCTCCTTGCTGGAACCCGATGTGAGAGTTCGGGTTCGATGACTCGCGCACTAGCGTAAGCCTACAGGGCGAAAACCGCAGTAGTCCGTTTTACTTTCTGATTGCTACCTGTGGTTCCTGTGCCTGGTCGGCAGGCAGGGGGGGCAGGCGTTCCAGGCTGTCCAGCCCGAAATAGTGGAGGAACTGCAGGGTCGTGCCGTAGAGGAAGGGGCGGCCCGGCTGTTCGAGACGCCCCACCGGTTCCACGAGCTCGCGTGCAATCAGGGTGCGCAGCACGCCATCACAGTTGACGCCGCGAATCATCTCGATGTCCCCGCGGGTTAGCGGCTGGCGATACGCGATGACGGCCAGTGTCTCCAGCGCAGCCGTGGAGAGCTTGCTGCTCAGGTCAAGACCCAGGAATTTCTCGATGTACGCGCTCGATGCTGGTGCGGTCGTCAGGTAGACGCGGTCGCCCTTGCGCAGCAGCCGCAGGCCGCGGCCGGCCATGCCGTAGGCCGCGCTGATGCGCTCCAGCGCCTCCTGCACAGCCTCCTCGGTTGCGCCGGTGACCTGCGCCAGCCGGGCCAACGGCGTGGGCGAGGCCGCAACAAACAGCAGGCTTTCCACCACGCTCTGCAGGGCGTCGCCGCTGAGCACGATCTCGTTTGACGTTCCGTTGGGGCTGGTGCTCCCGCCGTCAACGGCTCCCGGCGGGGTGAGTTCGTGCGCGTCCGGTCCGATCACACGGCCGTCCCTTCTTGATAGGGCGCGTGCTTGATGCGCACCTCAACCTTGCCCAGTTGCAGGCCCATGCGTTCGGTAATCACCTCGCGCGTGACGCCGACCACCTCATCGGTCTTCATCGGCACATCCACTTCCGGTTGCGTCTCCAGGTCTAGCCGCACATTCACGGACTGGCCGTGCGCGCTCACCACCGGCGTGACCGAGATGACATCCGCAAGCTGGTCGATGTGCCAGGTCAGCCGCCGCGCCACCGAATCGGTCGTGACGGAGGCCTGGCTGCCCCCTTCGGTATGGACGCGTACGACGCGCGGTCCCCCGCGGCGCAGCTCGAAGGCCAGGAGCAGGCCGAAGATGAGCACGGCCAGCAGGACGACCGCCGCGCGTACCACCATGAAAAGCGTATTTGAAGATTGCGCGAAGTTCGTGAGGAAAGTTTGCAGCCCATCCACCCCGGTGCGTACGGCGCTCAGCGCGTTGAAAGGCACGACGGCCAGGGTGACGAGCGCGGCCAGCAAGATCAGCAAGACCAATACAACGACGATACGATTGAAGACATTCATCCCAACCTCCGCGATAGCACAAAGCGATGGCCGGATTATAACACAGGCCTGCGGTAGAAGCTCGCAGCGAGCACCACGAGCAAGCCGCCCAGCGTGAGCAGGCTGATGAGCGATCCCTGCTGCCAGCTCGCGGGACGATAGGTCAGCACAACGTCATGCTGTCCCGCCGGCAGGGCGATCGCGCGGAACATCAGGTTTGCCCGCAGGACCGGCACGGGCGCGCCGTCCACCGTGGCCTGCCAGCCCGGATAGAAGGTGTCTGCGAGGATGAGCAGCGCAGGGGCCGCGACATCGGCGCGCAGCGCGACCTGTTCGGCGGTGTAGGCTGCGATCGTGACCGCCTCACCCGGGAGCGCGGCATCGGATGGACTGGCGGACGACATCGGGAGCGTTGCGATGTCGCTGAGGACTGCGCGTGCGCGTGGGTCAAACGCCGGGTCGGCCAGTGCCGCCAGCGCGGCTGCGTCGTCCACAGCCAGTGTGGCTGCATGCACCAGCCAGGCGCGGCCCGGTGCATCGGTTCGCTCGTAGACCTTGACATCGCCGCTGTGGATGCGCCGGAAATTGCCGCGCGGGGAGACGGTGATGGAGGTGTGAGCGGCGGTGCGCGCGTCGATGAGACTCAGGCCGCGCACGGTCAGACCAGGGCCGACCGCGTCCGCCGCTATTGTGATGCGCGCGGGCGTGAGCGGCGCGGCGAAATCCAGCCGCAGCGGGACCGGCCAGTTGTCGACGGCCGCGGGCAGGGCCATGAATGGCAATGTTGCAGCGGCATTGGAGGCGGCCACGACGACCGACCCGCGCGCCGTCTCTCCGGCTGCACCTGCGGCCTCTGCGACCAATCCCAGACCCGTGGCCGAAAAGGCCGGATAGCCTGCAAGGTCGAGCTCAAGCGTCGCGCCGGGCATCAGCGTTGCCGGATGTTCCAGGTCGTAATACACATCCTCAGACCACAGGTCACGCTGCTTGTCTGTAATGACGAAGCGCACGCCGGTCAGGTCGAGCAGGCGGTCCGGCGGGATGTGCTGGAGCTGCTCGCGCAGGCGGCCGTCGGGTACCAGGCTCTCCGGCGGCAGGAACAGCGATTGGAGCTGGACAT
Organism: Chloroflexota bacterium; assembly: GCA_029555885.1. The sequence continues at coordinate 9,850 of JAKPQT010000282.1, forward strand.
AACGGCCCAGCGGCAGCAGGCCGCCGTCGTAACCGTCCACCGCGGGCAGGCGGAAGCGCAGCGGCAGGTTCGGCGCGATGACCTCGGTTTGCTTGAGCGCGCGCACCATGCGTTCGATCGCGTCCGCGGGCAGCCGGTCCGCCTGGATGCTGCGCAGCGCGGGGAGGTCGCCGGGGTCGAAGCGGATGTCGGACAGGCTGAGGAAGCGGTCGCGGCCCGCGGGCGGCTGCTCTGCGGTCGCTGCCAGCAGCGCGGCAGGCGCGTTGCGCAGTCCCGCGGCGAGCGGCGCGGTGGCCTGCGCGAAGGGCAGGCTGCGGCCCGCCAGCCAGAGCTCGACCAGCGCCAGCGCCAGGAGGCCTGCAACTGCAGCCCGCGGCCAGCGCGGCGCGGCTCGCACGAGGACGGCCACAAGCAGCAGCGCGGCCAGCCAGCCGCCGATGGTGACGAGCGGGGGGAACTGCTGGATGGCTAGCAGCAGCGCGCCGATCAGCGCAAGGAAGATCAGCACGGCCTGGCGCGTGAGATAACGTCCGAGGCGCGGAACATGCCCCGCTCGCGGTAGCCGGAGCGTGTCCAACCCACAGCCGGCCAGCAGCGCGACGCCGAGTGCATACAACTCCAGCCAGCGCGCCGGTGCGCGGAACAGGTCGAAGCCGGGTACGATCCGCCAGAGCAGGTAGTAAACCGGGTTGTAGGCACCGAGCGCGAGGAACAGCCCTACCGCAGCGAGCAGCGCCGGACCGACCAGCGTTGCACCGCGCCAGCTTCCAGCTTCCAGTTTCCAGCTTCCGGATGGCTGGACTTCATACTCACGGGCCTGCCACGCGCGCCCCAGCGCCCACCCCGCCAGGACCAGCCCGACCATGCCCACGTAGCCGGCGAACTCCCCGTAGCCCTCGCTGGCAAATGCTTCCGCCAGCCCGCCGCCGTAGGGCGGCAGCAGCGACTGCGCCAGCAGCCGCGGCTGCAGGGAGAAGCTGGCCGCCTGGCGATAGGGCAGCCCCCCCGTGCGCAGCCCCAGGGCGTTGAGCTCCAGCGTCGGCAGCAGTTGCGCTGCTGACAGCGCCAGCGCCGGGACGACCGCGAGCAGCGGGGCGAGCGACGACGCGAGCAGGTGAACAGGTGAAGAGGTGAGCAGGTGAAGAGATGACTTCCCACCCGGAGCATCCTGAGCGGGTGCACGGCTCACAGTAGTGGACGGCGCAACGTTAGTCGAAGGATGCAGCGCACGCCCGCCACGCCACAGCCGCGCGAGTCGCGCCAGCGCATACAACCCCAGCCCGACCATGTTGATGAACGTCGTCTGCGTGTGGCCGGCCAGCAGTTGCAGCGCGATGACGGCCGCGAACGCGACCCCCCAACGCACTCGGCCCCGCCAGGACGCGGCCCCGGCGGTCTCATCGTACAGCCAGAGCAGCGCGGGGAACCAGGCCAGCGCGTTGAGCTGGTTGATGTTCTCGACGCGCGCCAGCGCGAACCCGCCCAGCACAAACAGCGCGCCCGCAAGCCAGGCGGCCGGCCGGGTCAGGCGGAAAGAACGTCGCGCGAGTGTGTACGTGAACCCCGCAGCGAGCCAGACGTGCAGCAGCGCGGACCAGATGAGCGCGGCCTGCGTCGACAGCCAGCTCAACGGCCAGTGGAGCGGATAGAGCACCGCGGCCTGCGGGTTAGCCAGGAATGGCACGCCGAGAAATAGATATGGATTCCAGAGCGGCAGTTCGCCTGCGCGCAGCGCGGCCATGCGGTAATCCCAATACGGGTCGAAGTAGGTGAAGGCATCGACGCCCGCGAGGATGCGGTTCGTCGTCCCCAGCGGCCACAGGATGACGAGCGTCGCCACCGCGAGCGTTGCCCACGCGGCGAGATCCGCGCTGAAGCTGCGACTGCGGCTCATCGCCCGAAGGCGAACCATCGCCCGGCCTCCTGCACTGGCGCGATGCGATACAGCACGAAAGAGACGCTGCCATCGGTGCGCTGGATGCGCTCTGCCTCGGCCAGCGCCAGCCCGCGCGCGGCCAGCGGTAGCCGGGCCGCATCCGCCCACTCCTGCTCGAAGGTCGGCAGGACGAGCCACTGCGGACGGCCCTGCCGCGCCATGCGCGCAGCCACATCCGCCAGTTGCCAGCCGGAACCGAACCAGCGGTGCTCCTGGGGTGCGCCGAACAGGTAGTAATCGAAGTGCCAGCCGAGCGCGTGCTGGTAGATAATGGCGTCCGCAGGCTGGCTGCGCAGCTCTGCAATGACCTGGGGCAAGCCTGCGTACGCGCCGTGGTCGCTGCCGACGGGCAGGCGGCCTGCCACGCCGAGCGCGGCCGCGGCGGTCAGCACGGCTGTTAGCGCCAGCGCCGGCACCGGGCCGCGCACGCGCGTGAGCAGCTCCGCCAGCCCGCGCGCAGCCAGCAGGCAGACGAGCGGCAGCAGCGGCAGGAGGTAACGATCCCACGGCTGGAAGGTGATGAGGACGTGAACCGCGAAGTAGCCCAGGGCGTAAACAGCGAGCAGCACGGTCAGACAGGCATCGCGTCGCGCGAGAACCGAGGCATCCGTCGGTCGCGTGTCCGTAGCGGAGGTGCGATCTGTCCGGCTGAAGCCTCGACTCCGCAGCGTAACGTAGATGGCGACTGCTACTAGCATCAGTACCCCCGCCGTAATGACGGGGTGGCCGAACCAGTAGCCGGCCTGCTCGGCCCAGTGGCCCAACCGCGGCAGCCACTCTGCGGGAGGCGCGAGCGTCAGCGGGTTGTAGGTGCTGAGGCTGCGATCCCAGAAGCTGGGCCGGTTGTGCCAGCGCAGGCTGTCCCAATAGGTGAGCGGGCCGAAGACGAGCGCGAAGCCGAGCAGCGCGGCGGCGAGGGATTTGAGATAGAGGATGAAGGATGACGTCCTGCGACTGGCCCGTGTGGAGGGGACAGGTTGTGCCGTCCAACCGCTCAGGATGCCTGGGCTGCCGATCAGCATCAGCACCAGGGGGATCACGAACACGCCCTGCTGCTTGCTGGCAACGGCCAGCGCGGCCAGCAGCCCGGCCACGAAGGGCCGCCGCGCGAGCGCGGCCCAGGCCGCAAGCACCAGCCAGAGCGTCAACCAGGGGTCGGTGAACGCGGTGGGCGCGAAGAGGATGGCAAACGGCGAGAGGGCCAGCAGCGCGGCGGCGAGCAGCCCCGTGCGGCGGTCAAGCGCGGCCCGCGCCAGCCCGTAGAGCGCCGGCACCGTCAGCACCGATGCGACCATGCCCGGCAGCCGCAGCGCGAGGTCATCAGGCGCGGTGGCACCTGTGCCGAACAGCCGGAGGCTGCCCGCGAGCAGGTAGAGCACGAGCGGCGGCTTGTCGATCCAGGGGCTCAGCAGCAGGGGGTCTTGCCCGGAGGCAATCAGCTGTGCCCAGTAGCCATACAGGGCCTCGTCACGGTGCAGCGGATAGGCGGTCAGGAACGGCACGAGCCGCAGTGCCAGGGCCAGCAGCGTGACCCCGCTCAAGACCAGCCAGGTGGGCCACGCCGTCGCCCGGAGGCTGAGCGGCCGGGCATGAGAAGGCCGGTTGCGCGCCGCCAGCACGTTCTACTCCGTCAAGCGATACTTCAGCAGCGTCCACATGACCGTCAGGCCATCGCGCCAGCTGATCTTCTTGCCTTCGTCGTATTCGCGGCCATTATAGGAGATGGGCACTTCGTAGATGCGATAGCCGCGCTTGAGAATCTTGGCGGTAATCTCCGGGTCGAAGCCCCAGCCCGGCGACTTGAGCCGCAACTGCTGGGCGACCTCGCGCGTGAAGACCTTGTAACACGTCTCCATGTCGCTCAGGATCGTATCGAACAGGATGTTGGTGAAGAGGGTCAGGGATTTGTTACCCAGCATGTGCCAGAAGAGCATGGCCTTGCGCGGGCCGCCGAGAAATCGGCTGCCGTAAACTACCTGCGACCTTCCCTCGATGATGGGCTGGAGCAGGGCCGGGTATTCGCGCGGGTCGTATTCCAGGTCCGCGTCCTGCACCAGCATGATATCGCCCGCCGCATGTTCGATGGCGGTCCGCACCGCCGCGCCCTTGCCGCGGTTGCGTTCGTGGTAGTGGACGAATACGTCGGGTAGCGCAGCCAGTTCAGGCAGGATGTCGCGCGTGCCGTCTTGCGAGCCGTCATCCACGATGACGATTTCCTTCTCGACGGTCAGCTCGACGGTCCCATCCGGCGCGACCGGCAGGCCGAAGCGCCCGTCGCGCACGCGCATGTGCATGTCCACGGCGCGTACCCGCGCGACAATCTCCCGGATGGTCTCACGCTCGTTATAGCAGGGAATCAGGACAGATAGCTTCACCCGCTTGGCTCCTGAAACAAGGAAAACGCGCAGGCATCCGGGGGGCCAGATGACTGCGCGTGTTAGGAGATGGGCCCGGTGGCCGGAGCAGTTCCTGGCTGCAGCCTCAGCCTTGCCCGACCTGGTGCGCCAGGATGATGGCTTCCGCGACTTCCTTCATGGGCTTGCGATTGTCCATGCTCATCTTCTGAATCTTGCGGAAAGCCTCAGCCTCGGTCAGGCCCTGCTTGTCCATGAGGATGCCCTTAGCGCGGTCCACGAGCTTGCGCGTCTCCAGGGCCTCGGTCAGGTCGCTGACCTGCTTCTGCAGGTCCTTGAACTCCGCGAAGCGCGCGAGCGCAACCTCGATTGCGGGCGTCAGTTCTTCCTCGCGATACGGCTTGACCAGGTAGGCGACCACTCCGGCCTCGCGCGCCCGCTGTACCAGTTCGCGCTGGCTGTAGGCGCTCAGCAGAACGACGGGCGCAATACGTTCCTCAGTGAGGACGCGCGCCGCCTCGATGCCGTCCATGTCAGGCATCTTGATGTCCATGATGACCACATCGGGGCGCAGCTCGCGCGCCTGGTTGACGGCGCTGCGTC
>JAKPQT010000295.1 GCA_029555885.1 Chloroflexota bacterium
GTGCGCGACCTGGCGGAATGGACGGTGCGGATGGTGGAGCGGGCCGCGACCGGCACGTACAATGCCACGTCTGAACCCGGCGCGGTGACGATGGGCGGGCTGCTGGCGGCGTGCCGCGCAGTCAGCGGGAGCGATGCGACCCTCACCTGGGTGCCGGAGGAGTTTCTGCTCGCGCAGGGCGTCCAGCCGTGGAGCGAGCTGCCGCTGTGGGTTCCGGCGTCGGACCCGGCTTATGGAGGCTTCAACGCAGTGAGCGTCGCGCGGGCGCGGGCTGCCGGGCTGACGTTCCGCTCGGTCGGGGAGACCGTGACGGACACCCTGGCCTGGCTGGCAACGCGGCCGGCAGGCCATGCCTGGCGCGCCGGGATCGATCGCGCGCGGGAACGCGAGCTGCTGGCGGCATACCGGTCGCAAGGGCGCTGATGGAGATTAACAATTTAATCCAGTAACCCGCGCGGCCCCACGGCTGCGGTTGCAAACCGCAGCCTGCTACACAAAACCTGCTCAAGCAGGTTCGCCTAGCGGGGATCATAGCGTGCCTCGGCACGCTTAATCTGGCAGAGGCCTGCGGTTTGCAACCGCAGGCCTCCGGCACCGGCCGCGCGATCCCGTTATCTGATTATTTTGTTAATCTCCATCAGCGCTCGCAGGCACTACGTGCCTGCCACAACCCTACTGGCTCAAGAGGTCCGATGCCCCTGAACTGGATGGACGTCACACCCGTCTCGTTCAACGCACTGCTCCTGCTTGAGCGCGCGCAACTGAACTGATTCCCCGGCTGGGGCTTTCCGCCAGCGGAACTGGCGATCGCGCTCGCGGCGAATCCGGCAGTGGCCTGGTTCCTGCGCCACAAGGCGCCGGAAATCGGCGGGTGGGTGGACGAGATCTTGACACACCCGGCCGCCGGTCCGCAGCATTCACCCGCCGAGGTACGCGCAGCGGAGCTTGCGGTGCTCAACAGACTCGAAGACCTGCTGGTCTATGCCCTCGACCCGGCCATCTACGATGCACAGCCGTTTCTCGGTTGGGACTCGCACGAACTGACCGGACTGACCAATTTCACCGGCAAGGTCGTGCTGGACATCGGCGCAGGGACCGGGCGACAGACCTTCACGGTCGCGCCGCTTGCGGCTGCGGTCTTCGCTGTGGAGCCGGTGGGCAATCTGCGCGACTATCTGCGCGAGAAGGCGCGGCGTCTCGGCCTGACCAACGTCTACCCGGTGGACGGGCTGCTGACGCGCATCCCCTTCCCCGACGGCTTTGCAGACGTGGTGATGAGCGGTCACGTCTACGGCGATGCGCCGGAGCGAGAGGTGGCTGAAGTCACGCGCGTCACGAAGCCCGGCG
>JAKPQT010000322.1 GCA_029555885.1 Chloroflexota bacterium
CTGGCGCTGGCTAATCCCCTGTCCCATAGCGGGCCTGTAGCTGGCTGAGGGCCAACTTGCGGGCCATCTGCTCGCGGCGGGCCTCCAGCAGCGCCGGCGGCGCGGCCCGGACGGCGCACTGCTCCGGCGTCAGTGGGCAGCGTTCGCACGTCTCATGGATGATGTCGCGGGGAATGTTGGGGTCGTCGAGGAAGCGGATGGTCGCGCGCAGGTCGGCATCGACGCGAAAGCCGATGATGACGCTGCTGGCCACCTGCGGCGAGAGCACCATGCGCCGGCCGAAGCCCATGCACAGGAATTGCTCCTGCGTTGACAGGAACTCGGATAGCTGGACGCCCACCGGTAGCGGGTCGGCCGCCGCTCCGGGCGCGTCGGGCAGCAGGCGGATGGACAGCCAGCGCCGGCAGTGGTGTTCCAACAGGCCGATGCCGCTGGGTACGAGCAGCTGGTTCATGTTCAGGTGGCGCACCAGGTGGTACTCGTCACTGCCGGCGGTGTGGTGGAAGCGCAGAAAGTGGAGCTTGATGCCGAAGAACTCCGGGATCAGTTCGCTGAAGCGGTAGAGCAGCATCTCCGGCGTGACCTCGTACGTGGTCAGCATGGCCGAGAAGCGCGCCGGCTCCCACGCCGGCAGGGCGAAGAAGGCTTGCAGGTCGGCCAGCACCCGGCCGCGGGGCATCAGCAGCGCCCCGCCGAAGTAGGCCGCGCGGGCGTCGTTGAGCAGCTGTTGGAAGGAATCGACCCGGTCGGGGGTGGAGGTCAGCGAGCGCTCCTTTAGAGAAAGGTAGCGGTAGCCGATCTCGCGGGCGAGGATGAACTTGACCTGCCGGGCATAGAGGCGGCTATTGATGAACAGTTGCGGCCGGCGGCCGGGCAGCACCAGCGAGCGGAAGGCGCGCAGTTCTTCGATGTTGGCCAGAGCGCGATCGTCGATGGTGTAGCCGTACTCCTGCCGCAGAAGCGTGCTCAGCGCGTCGAGCGTCGGCAGTGTGGCCTCGTCGAAGCCGTAGCGCGGGCCAAATTCAGCGCCGAAGCGCAGGGCGGCGTCCTCCAGGTCGGGGAAGTAGTTCTCGTGCATCTCCTGATAGGAGCGCAGGGCGGCGCGCAGGAACTCCTCCTCGCGCAGATCATAGCGTCGGGCGATCTCGACGACGGCGTGGAGTAGGGCGCTGGCCCGCTCCGGCTCGCGGGTGATCAGGCCGAGCACGTCGGCCGGTTCCAGGCCAAACTCCTCGAACGGGAAGCGCTGCATCGTTGTAGAGGACAGGGTGGATTCCAGGTAGCGCAGCGAGGGGGCCAGGCGGATGGAGACCAGGTCGTCGTAGGGCTTGCCCAGCGCTTCGGCCATCTTGACGATCTTGTCGGCGCGGGGGTACTTGCGGCCCTTCTCGATCTCGGTCAGATA
>JAKPQT010000339.1 GCA_029555885.1 Chloroflexota bacterium
CTGGCGCGCGTGCCGCGGGAGGTAAATGTCTGAACCGTGATTTTTAGGATTCGGGGATTAGCTTGATGATGGCGTCCCGGGCGAGCCGTGATCTGCCCCGACCATTTCGTCATTCACGTGCTGTGATTTCATCGACGATCATACGGGAGAATGGAAAATATGCTGCATGAGGATATCACCTACCGCATTATCGGCGCGGCAATGAAGGTGCACTCAGCGTTGGGGAACGGCTTTCAAGAAGTGATCTACCAACGGGCGCTCGGCATCGAGATGCCTTACTTCAACCTCAGTTTCGAGCGGGAGAAAGAGCTGCCGATTTACTACCGTGGTCAGCAGATCGGTACGCGACGGGTGGATTTCCTGGTCGAGGGATGTATCATGGTGGAACTGAAGGCCGTAATCCGACTCGAAGATGTCCACCTGGCGCAGGCGATGAACTATCTCGAAGCCTACAATATGGAAATCGGCCTGCTGCTCAACTTTGGCGCGAGAAGCTTGGAGCACAAGAGAGTGCACAACAACAAACTGCTCGCGCCAATCCAGCCGCCGGTCAGGGGTAAGAGCCTATCCGATAAATGACCTATCAAGCTAATCCCGTAATCCCATAAATCAAGGTTCAGACATTGACTTCCCGCGGCACGCGCGCCAGGATCGCAGAGACCACCTCGTAGTTGATCGTGCCGAGCCGGCGGGCGACGTCCTCCGCGGTGATCGCGGCGTCGCCCTGCCGGCCGATCAGCACGACCTCGTCGCCCTGGCGGACGCGGGCGATGTGCGTCACGTCGATCATCGTCTGGTCCATCGACACCCGGCCCACGATGGGCGCGGCCTGCCCGTGCACCAGCACCTCGCCCCAGTGACGCGGCGCGCGGCGGAACCCGTCCGCATAGCCCACCGGAATCACAGCAATGCGCTCCTCACCCGCGGTGCGATACGTCGCCCCGTAGCCGACGTAACTGCCCGGCGGCAGCGTCTTCACCTGCGCAATCTGCGTCTTCCAGGCCAAGGCGGGCCGGAAGCCCTCCGGGCAGCGCACGCCCGGCGACGGGTCCAGCCCGTAGACGGCTATCCCTGCGCGCACGATGGTGTGGGCGTCCAATGGCGCACCGGTCGCCCGGCGCGCCGCGACCGCGTTGCGCAGCCGGTCGCTCTGCGCAGCCAGCAGCCCCGCACTGTTGGCCGCGTGAACGAGCGGAATGCTCATGCCCGCGGCAGCCAGGTGATCCAGCAGCGCGCGGAACGTCGCCAACTGGCCGGCCGTGTACTCGACCTCGAACTCCGTATCGCCGTCCGCCACCGACAGGTGCGTGAAGATGCCCTCGATCACGATGCCGGGCAGCGCGGCCAGGCCCCGGACGAACTCCAGCGCCGCGTCGGGGAACACGCCGAGCCGGGCCATGCCGGTGTCCACCTTGACGTGGACGCGCGCCGGTCGCTCCAGCGCAACACTGGCGCGGCTCAATGCAGCCGCGACATCCAGGTCGAACACGGTCGCGGTCAGGTCGTGGCGCAGCAGGTCACGCGCCTGCCATGCGGGCGTGTAGCCGAGCACGAGGATGGGCGCATCGATGCCGGCATGGCGCAGGGCCACGCCCTCGCTGATCGTCGCGACACCGAGCCAGGTGGCGCCGTTGTGCAGCGCGGTGTGCGCGACCTGGATGGCACCATGACCGTATGCATCCGCCTTGAGAGAAATCAGCAGCTCCGCCGCGCCCGCCAGCGCCTTCAGTCGTTGGACATTGCCCGCGATCGCGCCCAGGTCGATCTCCAGCCAGGTCGGACGCTGCGACGAGACGGTGACGACCGACTGCCAGCCCGCATCCTGACGGACGAGATGCGCAGGGGCATCGGCTGGCTCGGCCAGCAACAGCGCGACGACCTGCTCCATGCGCGCGGCCAGTGAGCCCTTGACCAGCACCACATCGCCCGGTCCCACCCGCTCGCGCACCGCGCGTGCGGCATCCTCGGCGGTGTAGGTGATCAGGGCTTGCTCCGGCGGCAGGCCCGCCGTGCGCGCCGCCTCTGCGATGTGCCGGCCGCGCTCCCCACGGGTCACGAGCAGGTCGACGCACGTCGCCGCCTTGCGCCCGACCTGCTCATGCCCGGCGGCCTCGTAATCGCCCAACTCCAGCATGTCGCCCAGCACCGCAACCTTGCGCCGGCCCTCGACTGCGGCCAGCGTGTCCAGCGCGGCTTCTGCCGCGGCAGGGCTGGAGCTGTACGAATCGTCCAGCAGCAGGCTGCCCGCCACGCCCGCGAGCGGATACAGGCGGCCCGGCACGCGCGGCAGCGTGCTCAGCCGTGCGACCGCGGTATCGATGTCGATCCCCCGGTGGAATGCCACGGCCAGCGCGGCGAGCGCCGCGTAGACCTGGTGACGGCCCAGGAGCGGGATGTGCAGCCTGCGCCGGCCGGCGGGCGTGTGGACCACGAAATCCAGGCCCTCGCGCGACACGACCAGCTCCCGCGCGCAAATGTCCACGCGCGCGCTGCAGGTTTCCGTGCCGAAGGTCACGACGGGCGCAGCAGACAGCGCGGCCATCGCGGCCACCCGCGGGTCGTCCGCGTTCAGCACAGCCAGCCCATCCGCGGGCAGCGCTGCGACCAGTGCAGATTTCTCGCGTGCGATCGCTTCCAGCGTGCCGAACGTGGCAAGGTGCGCCGGTTCGACCGTGGTCACGACGCCGATACAGGGCGGCGCAATCGCGCACAGCCGCGCAATCTCACCGAAGTGGTCCGCGGCCATTTCGAGGACAGCAATATGCTGCTCCGGCTGCAATTCACCGAGGGCGAGCGGCAGGCCATACAGCCCGTTGTAGTTGGCGCGGTTGCGGAAGATAGGCGCGCCCGCGTCGCCGTCGAGCACATGCGCGATAGCCTCTTTGGCCGTCGTCTTGCCGACGCTGCCGGTGATGCCGATGACCTCGACCTGCTGCCGGGCGAGCGCCAGGTGCGCCCACGCCTGAACCGCGGCCCGCGTGTCGGGCACGACGACCACGGCGGCGGTCTGCGCTGGAAGGTCAACGGGCCGTTCACACAGGACGCCGGTCACGCCCTGCGCAAGCGCGTGCCGGATGTAATCATGCCCGTCCGCGCGCTCGGTCTTGACCGCAACGAAAAGCTGGCCCGGCTGCGCGATGCGCGAGTCCCAGCAAAAGGAAATGAATTCGGCCGCCGGGCCGCTAAGGTGCAGCGCGCCCCCCGTGGCAGCGAGCAAGTCAGTCAGTTGGATCATGGGTCACATTCTAACACATCAACCCGGCATTTTGTCATTGCTTTGCGCTTATGCTATATTCGTCAACTGCATGAGGTATCAAGGGAGGCAGGGTATGTATCGAAGAGTGCAGTGGATTTTGGGTTGGTTGGTGCTGGTCGCTTTAGTCGCAGGTGCAGCGGGCTGCGTCCCGCCCGCAGGTAACGAACGCTCCCTGAACGTCCTCTGCTCGCCGGCGGAAGAGTGGTGCCAGGGCATGGCCCAAGAGTTCGAGGCCCAAACCGGCATCCAGGTCAGCTATGTCCGGCTGTCCAGCGGCGAGGCGCTCGCCCGCATCCGGCTGGAGAAGGACGACCCGCAGTTCGATATCTGGTGGGGTGGGCCGCTAGATGGTTACATTGCCGCCAAGCAAGAGGGACTGCTGGCGTCTTACATTTCGCCCAACGTCGCCAACCTGCTCGACACAGACAAGTACCACGACCCCGACAACACCTGGGCCGGCATCTACGTCGGCAGCCTGGGCTTCGCTACCAGCCGGGCCTGGCTGGCCGACCACCCCGGCATGACAGCGCCCACCGCCTGGGCCGACCTCCTCCGACCTGAGTTGCGCGGCCAAGTTGTGATGGCGCATCCCTACACCTCAGGGACGGCTTACACCGCCCTGGCAACCGTCCTGCAACTTAAAGGTGAAACCGACGGGTGGGCTTATATGGCGGAGCTCGCCAAGCAGATGCGCGAGTACACGCGCAGCGGCGCGCTGCCCGTCGAGCTGGTGGCGGCTGGCGAAGGCGCGGTGGCCATTGCGTTTTCGCACGACATCGTCCGGACCATCGAAGCACGCGGCGAAGACGATGCGCTGACGTTGACCTTCCCGGCGGAGGGTGCAGGCTACGAGATCGGCGGCATGGCCATCCTGAAAGGAGCGCAGCACCTGACGGAAGCGCAGCGCTGGTATGATTGGGCACTGACCGCGGAGGCCCAGGCGCTGGGTCCCAAGTACGGCGCATTCCAGGCTCCGACGGTGACCGGTGTCACGCTGACGCATCCCGGCCTGCTCAACGTGCGGCTGATTGACTACGACTTCGAGTGGGCCGGCACCCACAAGAAGGAATTCGTCGAACGTTTCACCAGCGAGATTGCCGGTACGACGAACCTGCGGCAGTGATGACCGGCCGCGCCCGTTTCATTTTGCACTATTGACAGCCGCCCCTGGCTGTGCTACAGTATTGACAGCGTTGACGGGAAGTTAGCCGTTGCGCTCGTGACTTGCCTCTTTCATAGCTTCGTTTCCAGAGCGAACGGTAATTCTTCTGTAACCGGCAATTTGGTGCTCACAGGAGTGTCCCTGTGCCAGTTACGATGCGCGATGTGGCGCTGCAGGCCGGTGTCTCCATCAAGACTGTCTCGCGGGTGGTCAATCACCAACCCGAGATCTCCGATGCCACCCGGCAGCGTGTCCTCGCGGTCATCGATAACCTGGGCTACCGGCCCAATGCCCTCGCGCGTGCACTCGTCACGCAGCGCACACAGATTGTCGGCCTGGTAGTCGTTACACTGGATAATCCCTATTTCACGGACATCGCGCGCGGCGTGCAGGCTGCTGGTCGCGAACACGCGTACCAGACCTTTCTCGCGACCAGCGATGAGGACCCGCACGAGGAGCAGCACATTCTGGAATCGCTGGTCGCCTACGGTGCGGATGGCCTGATTGTCTACGCAACTTCCTACAGCGACGCATATCTGGCGGAATTTGCGGAGCGCTTCCGGCCCCTGGTGCTGATTCACGGGCTCGTCGAACACCCGAACATCAGCCATGTCCGTCCCGACTTCGAGGGCGGCGCGCGCCTCGCCGTCGACTATCTGGTCGGCCGCGGCCACCGGGCCATCGGGATGCTGGCCAACGTGGAATCGCCGCCCACGCGGCGCTGGCGCGAGCACGGCTATGCCAGGAGCCTCCGTGCCCACGGGCTGGCCGTGCAGCCGGATTGGATCGAGCGTGATCTGGCGAAGATCGACGGCGGCAACGCAGCGACCCAGCGGCTGTTGGCCCGGCATCCCGAGTTGACAGCCATCTTTGCGTACAATGACATGATGGCCATCGGCGCGCTGAAGGCGTGCCGCGAGCTGGGCCGCCGGGTGCCGGAAGACTGCGCCGTCGTCGGGTTTGACGACACGCTTCTGGCAACCATCGTGATCCCTAACCTGACGACCGTGCGCGTGGATAAACGTGAGTTGGGCCGGCAAGCCTTTCTGCGCTTGCTCGAAAAACTGCATCATCCGGACGTAACCTATCCGCCGCTCGTCTTGCCGCCGGAGCTGGTGATCAGAGAATCGGCATAAGTGAGAGCCCATGAACGCACAAATCCCAGAGCCCGCCATCCTCGAAGTCAGCAACCTCAAGACCTACTTCTTCCTCGAACGCGCGACCGTGCGCGCGGTCAACGGTGTCAGCTTCGCCCTGCCGCGCAAGAGCACGCTCGGCCTTGTGGGAGAAAGCGGCTGCGGCAAGAGCATCACTGCAATGTCCATCATGCGCCTGTACCAGGAGCCGCCGGGCAAGATCGTCGACGGCCAAATCTTCCTGCGCACCGGCGAGGGACAGGCCGTAGACATCACGACCCTGGACCCCAAGGGCCAGGAGATGCGCCACATCCGCGGCGGCGAAATCGCGATGGTGTTTCAGGAGCCAATGACTTCGCTCAACCCGCTGTACACCGTGGGCCGGCAGATTGCCGAGTCGGTGGAAATTCACCAGAAGGTGGGCCGCAAGGAGGCCATGGATCGCGCGCTGGAGATGCTGCACAAGGTCCAGATCAGCGCGCCCAAGCAACGGCTCAACGAGTTCCCCCACCAGATGAGCGGCGGCATGCGCCAGCGCGTCATGATCGCCCTGGCGCTCTCCTGCAACCCAGACATCCTCATCGCGGACGAGCCGACGACCGCGCTGGATGTGACCGTCCAGGCGCAGATTCTCGACCTGATGCGCCAGCTGCAGGCCGACTTCGACTCCTCGATCCTGCTCATCACGC
>JAKPQT010000372.1 GCA_029555885.1 Chloroflexota bacterium
GCTATACGCTCGCCGCGCTCGTGCGCTGCGCGGGCGGCATCCCCATCAACTACCCCCTTGTGCCGGATGAGCAGGCGGCGTTGGATCGTGCCGTGCGGCGCGCATGGGAGGACGCTGACATTGTCGTGATTACCGCGGGCAGCTCCGTCAGCTACCGCGACCTGACGGCCGCGGCCATCAACAAGACAGGGCAGCCCGGCGTGCTGGTGCACGGGGTTGCCATCCGGCCGGGCAAGCCGACCATCCTGGCGATGTGCGATGGTAAGCCGGTGTTCGGGCTGCCGGGCAACCCGGTCTCCTGCATCAACATCTTCCTGCACTTCGTCAAACCGGCCATCCTGCTGTGCCTGGCGGCCCGGCCCGCGCCGCCGCGGACGACGCGCGCCCGGCTGGCCCGCAATATCCCTGCGGGCAGCGGCCGCGCTGGCTTCGTGCGGGTGCGGCTGGAGGAGCGGGCCGGGGAGACGTGGGCCGTGCCCGTATTCGGCAAGTCCAACCTGATATTCACGCTGGTCCGCTCTGAGGGAATCGTCGAGGTACCGCTCAACAGCAACGGCCTGCCTGCCGGCGACGAAGTGACGGTCGTACTGGATTAAAGACTCGTCAAAGAATAAGTTCCGCCGTTGGCACGGTCGGAGACCGGCCAAAGCAGGAAGTTGTTTCGTGACAAGCCCCTAAGAGTTTTCCAGCGCAGACCCGGCGAACGCTATTGCGCTTAACGCGAAGAACGGTGTGGGGCGATCCCCACACCGTTATCAGGAGCGTCTATGGAGGCGTTGGCCTAGAGGCCCTTGCTCTTCCGGTGGTGTGCAATCGTGCGGCTGATGAGGTCTTCTTCCTCATCATCCTCGAATTCCCACACCTTGGCTTTCTTGTTGCGCCGCTCGCGTCGGCGATCCCCGCTGTCCTTGCTGGCTTCTTGGAAAGCCAACTCGAAGGGCGACAGGAATGCTTCCTCGCCGGGAACCTCGACCGGTGTTTCCTCAACCTGGGATGCTGCTGCGCCCCGCACAGCGCGCGGCGCCGGCTCAGGGGCTGGAGGCAGCAGTTCCTTCATGCTGAGATCGACCCGGCCGCGGCGGCGGTCAATGCCGAG
>JAKPQT010000374.1 GCA_029555885.1 Chloroflexota bacterium
TCTGCGCGTGTGTCTCGACCAGCTGGACGATCGCGCCGGAGAACTCCTCGTGCAGCGAGGCCAGGTCCTCGCGGCTGGCCGCGGGCCGGGCCAGGTCGTCCTTGAGCTCCTCCAGGTGCTTGATGAGCGTGCTCCAGACGATGCCCAGGTTGTCCCAGGCGACCTCGATATCCACCCACAGCGGCTGGCTGCGCGTGGCCGGCGTGACGCGCAGCCGCAGGTCGTACTCGTTCGTCTGCCCGCGCGGCACCATCTCCTGCACGAAGTCGTCGAGCACTTCCCAGAAGTTGTCCAGCCGCGCATAGACCGCTTCGACGTCGCCGTGCAGGCGGATGATCGGCTCGCGGAAACGGCTGAAGTCCGCGTCGGGCAGGCTGGCGCGCAGCAGCGTCAGCAGCTCCGGCAGCAGGCCGCTGGCCCGCGGGGCCGCAGACGCCGCGGGCGGCGCGGCGCGGCCTCCGGTGCGCTGCCGGCTCGCGCTGGCGCGGGCCGCGGCCGTCGTGCCTGGCTGGCTGTAGAAGACGTAGAACAACTGACGCATCGCGAACGCATCGGCCTTGAAGCTGAGTTGGTCGGTGACCGCGTCCTCCAGGTGGTGCGCCTCGTCCACGATGAGGCGGCGGTACTCCGGCAGGACGCGGTTCTCTGTCGCGATATCGGCCATCAGCAGGGCATGGTTGACCACGATGACGTGCGCGGCCTCCGCCGCCTTGCGCACGCGGTAGAAGAAGCAGCGGCCGTTCATCTCGCTCTGGCAGCGCGTCAGGCTGCACCCCTCGTTCTCCGCCGAGACCTGGCTCCACACGAAGCGGTCGGACGGCAGCGGCAGCGACAGCTCGCTCTGGTCGCCGGTCTTGGTGCGCGGTAGCCAGGCCAGGATGCGTGTGATGCCGCGCAGCTCGTCGTGCGACAGGTTGGGCCGGGCGCGCAGCGTGTTGAAGCGCCGCGGGCAGAGATAGTTGCTGCGCCCCTTGAGCAGCACGGCGCGGAACCCATCGCGGTTCGGGTTGAAGCGCGGGAAGGGGATGCCCGCGGGCTCGTCGCTCAGGTTCTGCGCCACCACGCGCTGCAGGTCGGGCAGGTCCTTCTTATAGAGCTGATCCTGCAGGTTGATGGTGTTCGTGCTGATGACCACCCGCTCGTTGTTCTTGACCGCAAAGGCCAGCGCAGGCAAGAGATAGGCCAGCGACTTGCCCGTGCCCGTGCCCGCTTCCGCCAGCAGGTGATGGCCCTGATTGAACGCTGCGGCCACGGCCATCATCATCTCCACCTGGGGCGGGCGATACTCGTAGCCGGGGAACGCCTGGCTCAGCGCGCCGCCCGGCTGCAAAATGTCGGCCAGCTCCTCCACGTCCACCGGCTCCGGCGTCTCAACGGGCGTGAGCGGCTCCGGCATCCGCCAGGGCTGATAGAGCGGGCTGGCCGGCGCAATTTCCGGCAGGGGGATCTCCTCGCGCGGCACGCGCAGGATGCCCAGCGCGGTCAGCGCCTCGCCGAACACCACGGCCAGCGGCCAGTCGCTCCCAGCGGCCAGCCGGTTGATTTCCAGCAGCACGGCCTGGGGCAGCCGCGCAGCTTCGTCGCAGAGCAGCGCAAAGAGCCTGCCCGTCGCGCGCGCGTCATCCAGCGCGCGGTGCTGGCTGGGCGAGCGGATGTCGAACCGCTCCGCCAGCGCACCGAGGCTGTAGCCGGGCAGGGAGGGGAGCAGGATGGTCGCCAGCTCCCAGCTATCCAGGCCCACGTTCTCCGTCAGGAGGCCCTGCCCGCGCAGGAAGCCGAGGTCGAACCCCACGTTGTGCCCGACTACGGGGCTGCCGCCGACAAAGCGCATGAAGTCGGTGGCAACGTGGCTGAAGCGCGGCGCGTTCGCGACATCGCGGTCCGCGATGCCGGTAATCATCGTGATTTCGGGCGGGATGGGCCGGCCCGGGTTGACCAGGCTGCCGAACTCGTCGATGATCTCGCCGTCACGGAATCTGACCGCGCCCACCTCGATGATGGCGTCGCGCTCCGCGCTCAGCCCGGTGGTTTCCAGGTCGATGGCAACGTAGGTGCGGGGCAACAGGCCCTCCAGCATAGAGCAGAAATCGGGCGCGGCTCCGGCTGGAGCCCGCGCCGCCGCATTATACCACATCTGTTCGGGAGGGTGAGTAGAAATAGAACGCTGATTGAACTGATTGGACGGATTGACACTGATATTCTCCCTTGAAGCTTCGACTCCAATCGACTTGTTGTATAATCCGAAAGAAAAATCAGCGTAGATCAGTCCAATCAGTTCAATCTGTGTCCTATTAATCAGTATCTCATGCCACCCGAACTCACCATCACCAGCACGGCTAACCGGCACGTCGTCGAAGCGCGCAAGCTCGCGCAGCGGAAGCACCGCGAGCAGCAGGGCCGCTT
>JAKPQT010000377.1 GCA_029555885.1 Chloroflexota bacterium
AGGTGCGCATCGAAAGGCTCGCTGCAGCGCTGCATAAGAGGAGGGAGCCGTGACGACGGTAGCTGTGCTGGGCACGTTCGATACGGTGGCGGAGAACAGTGAGATCGTCGCGCGCCACATCGAGGCCGCGGGTGGCCGGGCCATTCGCATCCACCGCGATGAGCCGTGGAGCAGCAGGATACGCAAGATGCTGGCCAGCCAGGTCGTCTACGGCACGGGCTTTGGGTTCGCCGCCAGGCTGTGGCTACTCGCCCGCGGCCTTGGCAAGCAAACGATCAACCACTGGGTGGGGACGGACGTGCTCATGGCGCTCGAGGATCGCCGGATGCGCGCGATGGCTCGGCGGGCTGCGCCATTCATCGGCCAGCATCTGACGGTCGCGCCCTGGCTTGTCGACGAACTCGCGACGACCGGCATCCGTGCGGGCCTCATTCCGCTGGTAACGCCGGTACGCTACGACCTGCGCAGGGAGGCAGCCCCCGCGGGCGTGCTTGCCTATCTCCCGGACGAACGCGCGGATTTCTACGGCTGCCAGGTCGTCTACGCGGCAGCACGCCAGCTACCCGAGATCCCCTTCGCCGTGGTTGCGGGCACACAGGAAAAGCAGCCCGCAATCCCAAACGTGCGTTACTTCGGCTGGGTCGACGACCTTGCGCCGCTTTACGAGCAGTACCCGATCCTTCTGCGGGTGGCGCGCCACGACGGGCTGCCGAAGATGGTCCTGGAGGCCCTGGCCTTCGGGAACCAGGTCATCTTCGAGTATCCGCTCGAGGGCTGCCGCCACGCACGCACGGAGGCCGAGGTGTTGTCTGCCATCCGTGGCATCATCGCCGAGGGTTGCCCGGTCAACGAGGCAGGGCGCCGGCTCGTGCAGGAGCACTACCGGCATGACCAGGTGGTCGCCGCGCTGCTGCAGACACTGGGGGTTTCGACGCGATGAGCGAACGCAGCGTGCTGGTCGTCGTCCACGATTACCCGCCGATCCGGTCCGCGGGGACAGAGCGCGTGCTCAAGTTCTGCCAGTACCTGCCTGAGTTCGGCTACCACCCGGTCATCCTGACGACGGGGCGCTACGGAGGCCAGCCGGACGACGCCGAAAGGGACGTGCACCGTGCGGACGACCTGGTGCACCGCCTGTTCAGCCCACTGCGGCGCGGCAAGGTCGCCGGCATCGCGGCCGAAGAGCAGGTTCGCATCGCCACTGTCTCCGGCGGCAGTCTCCTGGGCCGGCTGCGGGATCGTTGGATGATCCCGGACACGAAGACCGGCTGGATTCCGCCCGCTGTGCGGCTGGGCCGGCAGTTGATCGCCGCGCGCCGGCCGCAGCTGATCTTCAGCAGCTCCCCGCCGGAGACGGCGCACCTCATTGCCGGACGGCTGGCACGCGGTGGCGACATCCCCTGGGTGGCCGATCTGCGCGATGGCTGGCTGTTCGAGCCGCCGGTTCCCAGCCTGCGCAGCGGCCATCTCCGCCGCGCCATCGAGTCTCGGATGGAAAGAGCCATGGCCTGTGCTGCCGCGGCGGTGGTGGCTGTCACGGACCCAATCATCGAGGACCTGTGCGCGCGCTATGCCCCCTGCATCAGCCGGACCCGCACGATCAGCAATGGGTATGATGCGGCGGATTTCGCGGCCCTCGCGCGACAGCGCGCGGCCGATGGCCTGTTCCGGCTCACCTACACCGGTGCTTTTTCCGGCAGCAGCCAGGGGCGCTCCGCCGAGGCCCTGTTCGCGGCCGCGGGGCAGATCCTCCGGGCCGACCCGCAGACGCGCCTCCGGCTGGAGATTGTCGGGCCGGCCAGTGAGCTGGAGCGGGGGCTGGCGGAGAGACACGGCGTGGCGTCCATCACCTCTTTCGTCGCTCCTGTACCGCGGCGGCAGGCCTACCAGCACCAGCTTGACGCGGATGCGCTGCTCCTGGTCACCGCGCCGGGGGTGCGCAGCGTCGCCACATCCAAGCTGTACGACTACATCGGCGCGGGCAGACCGGTCCTGGCATTGGCGCAGGGCAATGCGGCCGCAGAGACTGTCGAGCGCTTCGGGCTGGGGCTGACCGTTGCACCGGATGATACCGCCGCGATTGCGGATGCGCTGGTCGAGTTGATGCGGCGGCAGGCTGGGGGCGATGCGTGGCCGGGCTTCGAGGAAGCGAGACGCCATTTCGAGCGCCGGGAGCTGACCCGCAGCCTGGCCCAGCTGTTTGACGAAGTGCTGGAGGTCGCCTGACGTGGATCTCT
>JAKPQT010000405.1 GCA_029555885.1 Chloroflexota bacterium
GGCAGGGCCAACCAACCCACCCAAATCCCTTCCGGTGGCACGCCGGTTGCTGCATCAAGCGTGATACGCAGCCCGATGGGAGGTGCACATGAAAATCCGCGAGATCATGACGACCGACGTGGTGTCCGTGCCGTCGTCGGCCACGATCATGGAGGCAGCCCGCCTGATGCGCGACGCAGATATCGGCGATGTGCTGATCCAGGATTCCAACCAACTGATGGGCATCCTGACCGACCGCGACATCGCCTGCCGTGCCGTCGCAGAAGGGCTCGACTGCGCCGGCGCCCGCGTGGGCGACATCATGAGCCGCGACCTGTTCACCGGCATGCCCGACTGGGACGTCAACAGCGCCTCGGACCTCATGGCCGAGGAGCAGATCCGCCGCCTGCCCATCATGGAGAACGGCAAGCTGGTGGGCATCGTCTCCCTGGGTGACCTGGCCGTCGACGCCGAGCCCACCCAGCAAGGCGTGGCCTGCGATGCCCTCGAGGAGATCTCCAAGCCGGCTATGCCGCGCCTCGGCGCGATCAGAAAGTAGGCACGAGACAGGAAACCTGACAGGTCTTCGGAGACCTGTCAGGTTTCCCGCTCCGAATCCAGCGGCAGCCAGAACAGGAACGTGCTGCCCTGCCCCGCCTGACTACGAAAGACAATGTCGCCGTGATGGCGCCGTATGATCTCGCGGCTGATGTAGAGCCCGAGGCCCATGCCCATGAGCGACGTGTTCTCGCCGCGCGTCCCCCGCCAGAAGCGCTGGAACAGGTGCGGCTGGTCTTCAGCCGCTATGCCAATGCCCCAGTCGCGCACGCTGATCCAGGCGCGCCCCTCCTGGCTCTCGAGCGAGACCTCCACCGGCCCTCCCTCAGGCGAGTACTTGATGGCATTCATGATCAGGTTGCCCAGCACCTGCACCAGGCGCAAGGCATCGGCACGCACCCACAGCGGCCCTTGGGGCACCCGCGGCTGCAAGGTGTGGCGGCTGGTCGTCATCTGCAGCCGGTCCACCGCATCGAGGGTCAGCGCCACCAGGTCCACCCGGTCGAGGTTGAGCTGCAGGCGCTGCATCTCCAGCCGCGAGACGTCGAGCAACTGGTTGATGAGCTCCACCATGCGCTCGACCTCGTCGTTGATGATGCGCAGCCCCTTCAGGTCGCGCTCGTCGCTCCCCGCCTCCTCGGCCCGGCGCAGCAGCATCTGCGCGTAGCCTTTGATCGACGTGATCGGCGTCTTGAGCTCGTGCGACACGACCGAGACAAAGTTGTCCTTCTCCTGCTGTGCCTGGTGTATCTGGGTCATGTCGCGAAAGATGGAGACGGCGCCATAGATACGCCCCCGCGCATCGGAGAGCGGCGCGGCGCTGCAGGCCACTACGCGGTCCTGGCCCGCCTCGGTCTCGATGCGCAGCTCCTGGGCCACCCGTGTCTCGCCGCGCAAGGCCGCCGCTACCGGCAGGTCGCTCGGGTCGATGGGATCGCCCGCAGCGGTGTGGATCTTGAACCAGGCGGCCTGTTCGGCGGGCGAGAGGCCCAGGCGGCTGCTCGAGCGGCCCAGGATGCGGATGGCCGCCGGGTTCAGACGCTGCAGCTCGCCGGCCGGCCCATCGTG
>JAKPQT010000422.1 GCA_029555885.1 Chloroflexota bacterium
AGTTGCAGGCGTACCTGACCAGCGACCCAGCGACGTACTGGCAAGCCCCGCAGCCACTGAGGGACAAGGCGTGGCAGGGGCTGGCACTGCTGGAGGCGGAAGCACCGAGCCGGCTGCACTGAGCAACAACGGGTTCATCCCCGCGCCAAACGGTTACAAGGTTCGCGTCACCCGACATCAGCGCGGGTCCAACGTGCTGGACCCAGAAGCGGACGTTGGCGCGTTTGTCTACGAAGTTCGCAAGGGGGACGGCGACCGCGCCCCGTTGACGATGGTTGTCAACAAGAACGGCAAGTTGGTGGAGGCCCGCACCGTTCTGGACAACAACCAGTCCAACGGCACGGCATGGGTGCCGAATTCGCAGGCCGCCGCCGATGCCGTGCAGGCGCTGCTGGAGCGGCGCGCTGGAACTGAAATTGGCAGCGCAGCGCGCAAGGCCATTGACGCCAAGATTGCCGAAGCGGTGGCAGCGGATCAAGCCGGCCCAACTGGTGGCGCCGCAGCCCCCGCCGCAGCTCCTGCCGCCGGCCCGGCCCTGACCACCGGCGACCGCATCACCCTGTCCGGCAAGAGCTACACCGTCGCCAGCGCCAGCCCGAGCGCGGTGAAGCTGGACGACGGCCAGGGCGGCACGCGCATGGTTGCCAAGGGGTCCAAGACCTACGGCCAGATTCAGGCCGAGGCGGCGCCTGCACCGGCTGAAGCGCCGCGCAGCATGATGAAGCCGGGCTTTGACCCGGATGCGTGGCAGAAGGAGCGCGACGACCGCATCAAGGCATCCCGCGAGGCCGGCAACACGCACTTGGACAAGCTCCCGGCCTACGTGGAGACGATGCGCGGCAAGGACGTGTACGGGGTTCACGACACCAAGGTGCGCGGGCGCATCCTGACCGTGGACAACAACGGCAACGTCTATGTGGAATGGCTTGACGCCTACTCGCAAGAGAAGGAGATGGCCGTGCCCATGAAGTACGGCAAGAAGACCGTCATGCAGACGAGTCTCGGCCCCCGCGACCTGAAGGACTACGTTGTGGGCAAGCCCACTCAGGAGCCCAATGAAGCAGCGCGACCGCAACCCGAAGCCCAACGAGCAGAAACAGCACCGCCGGCAGCAGCACCAGCCCCCGCCGCGCCGGCTGTGGTTCCCGGAACCGGAGGCGCCGCGGATGAAGCCGGACGGCTGAAGCGCGAGCCGTGGACCATGACCCGCGAGGAAGCGGCCACGGAGTACCCCGGCGACGAGTACGACCGGATGCTGAACCGCAGCAGCGACCTGGGCGACATCCCGTATGCCGAGGCCGACCGCCGTGCTCGCGTCAACGCGATGGGCCAACGAAAGCTGTGGGCCAAGACCCGAGCGCAGTTGGAGCAGGAGGGCAAAGATGCTGTGAAGGCCGCACGCGGCGACCGCGCTGCCGTCAACAAGCTCAAGGGCACGCCCGAGTTCGCCAACTGGCGGCTCAAGGCCATGTCCCTCAAGGGCAAGGAGGCCATCGCCGAAGCCGAGCGGCTGGCGCGGGACTACCTCGCCAT
>JAKPQT010000442.1 GCA_029555885.1 Chloroflexota bacterium
CCTGCGCAGCGGTTCCCGCCAAAGCTGGTACGGTGCGCCGCCACCCTCGATCGTCTGACCGCGGACGACCGTTGCCCCGGCCACGAGGGCCCGCGTGCGGAGCTCATCGAGCAGGCGTGACTTGCCCACGCCGCTTTCCCCACCCACCAGCCAGGCGCTGCCCTTGCCTTCGGCCGCCCGCTGCAGCGCGGCCGTCAGGTGCGCCATCTCTGCGTCACGGCCAACAAAGCGGGCTGCGGCCAGAAAGCTCTCACGAATGGCGCGGCTCTCCTCAGGAATAGGCTGTCCCGTGGCCTGGCTCAGTGCATCGACCACCTGGTCTGCGTCGGCATAGCGTTGGTCGGGGTCCTTGGCCAGCCAACGCGCCAGGACAGCCGCAAGATGGCGATTCGGCATTCCGGTGAGATCGGGGACGGCGTGCAAGATGCCGGCCATCAGGTGGGCCGGATGGCGCGTGTCGAACGGATGACGGCCCACGAAGAGCTGGTAGGCCATCACGCCCACGGCATAGAGATCGGCAGCGCGACTTGCAGGCCCGCCGCGCAGCACTTCGGGCGCCGTGTAGGCCAGCGCACCCCGGGCGCCTTGTGCGTGAGCCAGGGCATCGGCCAGGCCAAAGTCAAGCAGCCTGACCTGGTCGTGGCCGGTCACCAGCACATTGGCCGGCTTCAGGTCACGATGCAAGACGCCCCGGCGATGCAAGTAGGCCAGGGCCTGCAGCACCTGGATCAGCAGGGCCGCCTGCACATTGGGCGATTGATCCTGTCCGGCCTCAAGGATGGTCCGGGGATCGGCCAGGAGGTCCATGGTGAAATAGGGCTGATGCTGCTCATCGAAGCCATAATCCAGGACGCTGATGATGTGCGGGTGGTGCAGCGAGGCTAGAGTCTTGAACTCCTGGGCCAGGGCCAGGCGGAGATCGGCACCGGATGCCGGCGGAGCGGCGGATATTGGTACACGCTTGAGCGCCACCGTGTCGCCGCTCAAGCGGTCGATGGCGCGATAGACCGTGCCCATCGCTCCCCGACCGATCGGCTCGAGCAGATGATACCGACTGTTGATAAGGGGCGAGGCTGCCAAACCGTTCATCCAGTCATGGTGGGACATGGCTTTGCCGAAATCGAACTACAGGTCCAACTTGCTATGCTGTATCCTCAACATATCACAGGAAGATATCAGCATCAAAATGGCTGCAAGGAGGCAGCCCGACGGATAAAGAGTTGCCGTGACAGTAGCGGCAAACGCGACCACACCGCCGGAGCATCGTCTGCCGCCGGCGGCGTGGAGCAACAGGTTCAGGGGACGACTACTGCGGCGAACAGGAAGACAGGTCGCCGGTGGTCATGCCGATCTTGAGCGCCTCCTGGCGCTGCTGCGACGAGCCGTGCGTCCAGGTCTCCGGCGAGACATAACCCTGCGTCTCGCGCTGGATCTGGTCGTCGCCCACGTTGGCTGCCGCATCCAGAGCCTGGACGATATCCTGCTCCGTGATCTCGGTCAGGTAGCCGGTGCTGGTGGCATGATGCACCCACACGCCGGCCAGGCAATCCGCCTGCAGCTCGATTTGCACGGCCACGCTGCGCGGCCCGGTGGCGCCACCGCGCGACTGCTGCAGCACGCCGACGATGTTCTGGACGTGATGGCCGTACTCGTGTGCCAACACATACGCTTCGGCAAAGCGACCGCCCATCGCGCCGAACTGACTCTGCAGTTGTTCGAAGAAGGCCAGGTCGATGTAGACGGACTGGTCGGCCGGGCAGTAGAACGGCCCCATCGCGGCTGAGGCGGCACCACAGGCGGCCTGGGTGGCCCCGCTGAAGAGCACCGTCTTGGCCGGGCTGTACTGGCTCCCGCGGCGCTCGAATTCATCAGTCCAGAAGGCCTGGATGCTGTTGACATAACCCACGACACGGCAATCCTGGCGGTTATTGGCATCCTCGCCGGTCTTGCAAACTTCTTCTACGGTTTCAATGCTCGATTCGCCCGCGCCCGATGGCACGGACTGCTGCATGCCCGGCCCAATCACGTCCTGCAGGGCGCTGGGATCGACGCCGAACACCAGTGCAACCAGCAACACGATGATGCCGAGCCCGCCGCCGCCGACGGCCATCGCCGTCCCGGTGCGGCGGCCGCGCCGGTCCTCGACCTGAGACGTATCCAGTCGCGATCTCCTGTTGAATGACATCGTCCCTCTCCTCCTCTTACAAGTCAACACAAGTATTGATACCCGATAGCATTACGCCTGACATTACGCTCGATGCGAAGAGGATACTCTAAACCCGTAGTCTCGTCAGCAAGAGATAGTACAAAATTGAAACCGGAGTCGTGACTCCGGCTGGCCTCGTTGGCAGCCTGCTATCATGCGCTATCGAGAGCCATATACCCCTCATCCCCGGACTCGACCTCTTCATACCGTTTCCAGCCGTTCGTGCGCGCCTCGTGGTAGAACACACGCAGCTCCGCTGTATCATTAAGAAAGTTCAACCGCCCCACCTCCACCCGCGTGATGGGCAGGCCCGTGCGCTGGCGCAGGTCTGCCAGCAGCAGCTCCCGGTGCTCCGGCTGGATCAGCTCGATGCGCTCATAGCGGATGGCCTGCATGCTCTCGTAGTGAAAGCCCCACTCGCGCTCCAGGATGTACAGCACGACCGCCACGATGACATTGACCACGGCCAACATCAGCCAGGCGTTGCTGCGCATCAGCACCGAGTTCATTACGGGGAGTGCAATAATGATGAAGAGATAAGTCATCTCCCGGGTCGACATGGTGCTTGTCCGATAGCGCAGCACCGAGAAGATGGCAAACAATCCGAACCCCACCCCCAGGCTCAACTCCGCACTCGTCAGGAAGCTCATCACGAAGTAGATGATGGTGTTGAACGCCAGATAGGTGAAGACGTAGTTCTTGTTTCGGTTGGCCGGGTAATAGATGAGCCGGACGATGACCACCCCCACCAGCAAGTTGACGATGAATCCGATGAGAACGTTAAGAAAGTCCATACGATGCTCCTTGCGCCAGGCGGGCGACCAGCCGCTGCTTAGCCTTGAATTTGTTGTGCTTCACCTGCGGATAGAGCAGGCTGATCCCCACACAGTACTTGCTGAAACTCGTGCCCCGGACGTGGCTCAACCGCATCAACTGCACGAACTCGGACGCTGTGGCCGAGCCCTCGTACTTGACCTCGGCCACCACAACGCCCGGCAGCGCCACGCTGTCTTCACCCCACGCGAAGGTCAGGTCCTGGTCCAGCGTCACCCGCTCGGCACGGGTCTTGCTGACCAGGGTGATGCGCGAATAGTAGTTCCACAGTGCCGCCTGCAAGTCCCCGGCGCGGTAAGGGCAGGCGTCTGCCAGGAAATGCTCCGCCTGCTCGCCCAGGTTGGTCAAGAGATGGCTGGTCGCCATGCGGCTCTTGAGCGTACGCTGGTTGGGCGTGCGATGCTTGATCTCGAAGAAGGCGGTGTGGGAATCTACATACTCACGCGCGCGCACCTTGTACCGGTCAGGCACCCCGTTGTGATGCCGGCGGTAGAGCAACAGGTCCGGCGTGTCGAAGTAGAGCGTACGGTAGTGGCTCAGCCGCCGGCCGGCCACGGCCAGGACCCGGTAAGAGCCGCGCAACTGCCGGAGGATCGAGGGCAATTGTGCCTGGGGCATGACGTACTTCAACTCGGACCGGTTCAGCAGCGCCTGGCCGGTCAGCTCAGTTAATCCGATCGGTTCGAAGGTCGCCAGCAGCGCGGCCAGGTCAGCGTCTTCTGCTGCCAGCGGAGCGCTGCCCGGCTGGCCTGCCAGGCGCGGCCACGCGCCGTATGATTCACCCAGGTGCCGTAATGCCGTCAGTTCCATAGCGTCCTCGATTCCTGTCATGCAGCCTGGTTCTCAGGTTGCTGCCCGCAGTATAGCGACCCGATATAAAGGGATGATAAAGATTCCGTTGCGCCTACGTCAGATTTCACGCGTCCAGCAAGTTGGTGTTCGGATGAGTCGGGCATATACTGTGGTTGCCACATCATATGCCAAGGAGCACCCCAATGCCATTGCGCAGCCAACAAATCCTGGGCCGGCCCGAATGGTCCACCCAGCGCGCATACTATAAGGCCATGGCCTACAGCGACTACGACCTGGCCCGGCCCATGATCGGTATCGCCAACTCTTGGAACCGCGTCGTGCCCGGCCATTACAACCTCAACCTCGTCTCCGATTACGTCAAGCAGGGCATCTTCCAGGGCGGCGGCACGCCCGTCGAGTTCGGCGTGATGGCCGCGTGCGACGGCATCGCCCAGGGCCACGAAGGGATGCGTTACATTCTGCCCACGCGCGACCTGATCGCCAACAGCATCGAGCTGATGGTCGAGGCGCACCGGCTGGACGGCGTCATCATGCTCGGCTCGTGCGACAAAATCGTGCCGGGGATGTTGATGGCCGCGGCCCGGCTGGACGTGCCTGCGCTGATCGTGGTCGGCGGGCCGATGGAGGGCGGCTGCGAGTTCGACGGCCGCGCGTCCGACGGCACCTCGCTGACCGAGGCGCTGGGCATGTTGCACGCGGGGCGCATCACGGAGGCGGAGTTCATCGAGCTGGAGAACCACGCGACGCCGACCTGCGGCTCCTGCTCGTTCCTGGGCACGGCCAACACGATGTGCTGTGTCGCGGAGGCCATCGGCATGTGCCTGCCCGGCAGCGCGACCATCCCGGCCACGCACGCGGACCGTATGCGCAGCGCGCAGGCCGCGGGCCGGCAGATCGTCCGGCTGGTGCAGGGGGGCATCACTGCGCGGCGCATCATCAACCGGCTCGGGCTCGAGAACGGCATCCGGCTCGGCGCGGCCATCGGCGGCTCCACCAACCTCGCGCTGCACATGCCCGCGATCGCGTACGAGGCCGACTGCCCGGACATCGACATGGCGCGCTTCGAGGAGCTGTGCCGGACGACGCCGCACATCGCGAAGATGAACCCCGCGGCCGCACCTAACGTGCCCGACTTCCACCGGGCGGGCGGCGTGCAGGCCGTCATGGCGGAGATTCTGCCCCTGCTGCACGGCGACGCGCTGACCGTCGCGGGGACGACCGTAGCTGAGAACGCCGCGTGCGCGCCTGCGGGCGACCGCCGCATCGTCCGCCCGCTGAGCGACCCGTGGCGCGCGGGCGGCGGGCTGGCCGTGCTGCAGGGCAACCTCGCGCCGATGAGCGCGGTGACAAAACCCGCGGCCATTGCAGACCACATGCAGGTGTTCACGGGCCGGGCGCGCTGTTTCGACTGCGAGGAGGAGGCCAACCAGGCCATCCTCGACGGCGTTATCCAGCCGGGCGACGTGGTGGTCATCCGCTACGAGGGGCCGAAGGGCGGGCCGGGCATGCGCGAGATGTACATGGCGATGAAGATGCTCTACGGCCGGGGGCTGGCGCTGAGCACCGCGGTCGTGACCGACGGCCGCTTCTCCGGCACGAACAACGGCTGCTTCGTCGGCCACATCTCGCCGGAAGCAGCTGAGGGTGGGCCGCTGGCCGCGGTGCAGGATGGGGACCAGATCACGGTCGACATCCCCGCGCGGCGGCTCCACCTGCACGTCAGCGACGAGGAAATCGCGGCCCGCCTGGCCGTGTGGCAGCGGCCGCCGCTACGCGTGACGCGCGGCTACCTGGCACATTACGCGCGCTTTGCAGAGTCCGCGCACTACGGCGCGCTGATCAAGAACGAGTAACGAGTAATGAGTGATGAGTAATGAGTAATCATTCGTTTCTCGTCACTCGTTACTGATTAGTGCAAAGCGAGGCCGCAAGGAGGAACCATGCACCCGGCCGGCGTTCTTCCGTTCGGCTACCATACGCGGCCCGGTGTAGAACTGGCGCGCCAAACGCTGGAATGAACGTCTATGACGCGCGTCCTTGACAGGTCTGCCGCGTGCTTCTATTGTTAGGCTTGCCATAACCGGCCGAGTATCGTCACATTCACAGGGAGGAGTCATGCGCATATTGGTCACGGGCGGCGCGGGTTATATCGGCAGCCACACCTGCGTCGAGCTTCTGAACGCGGGGCATGAGGTTGTCGTCGTGGACAACCTGTCTAACAGCAAGGAGGAGGCGCTGCGCCGGGTGGGCGAGTTGGCCGGGCCGGAAGCCGCGCAGCGGCTCACCTTCCACCGCGTGGACCTGCTCGACCGGGCCGCGCTCGACGCAGTCTTCAGTCGCGCGCCGGTGGACGCGGTCATCCACTTCGCCGGGCTGAAGGCGGTGGGCGAATCGGTCAGCATCCCGCTGCGGTACTACCACAACAACGTAACCGGCACGCTCATCCTGTGCGAGGTCATGGCCGCACACGGCGTCAGGAATCTCGTGTTCAGTTCCTCCGCGACCGTGTACGGCGAGCCCGCGCGCGTCCCGATCACCGAGGACTTCCCCCTCTCCGCCACGAACCCCTACGGCCGCTCCAAGCTGATGATCGAGGACATCCTGCGCGACCTGGGCCGGGCGGATCCGGCGTGGAATGCCATCCTCCTGCGCTACTTCAACCCGGTCGGGGCACATGCGAGCGGCCGCATCGGGGAAGACCCGACCGGCATCCCCAACAACCTGATGCCCTTCGTCGCGCAGGTGGCGGTGGGCCGCCTGCCGGAGCTGCGCGTGTTCGGCAACGACTACCCCACGGCCGACGGCACCGGCGTGCGCGATTACATCCATGTCGTGGACCTGGCACTGGGCCACCTGGCCGCGCTGGACCGGCTGTCCGCCAACCCCGGCGTTGTGGCCTACAACCTCGGCACGGGCCGGGGCTACAGCGTGCTCGAAGTGGTTGCCGCATTCGAGCAGGCCACGAATCGTCGCGTTCCGTATCGCATCGTTGCGCGACGCCCCGGCGACGTCGCGGTCAGCTATGCGGACCCGACCCGCGCGCAGGCGGAGCTGGGCTGGCGCGCAGTGCGCGGGCTGGCTGATATGTGCGCCGATACATGGCGCTGGCAGTCGCAGAATCCCAACGGCTATGCGTGAGGGCAAAGCTGTTTCACGCAAAGGCGCAAGGACCGCCAAGAGAGTGAGTCAGAGCTGAATTTGCGTCTTAGCGTCTTTGCGTGAGCCAATACAAGGTCTGATGAGGCTGGCATGACAGATACTTCCCTGGCGCTGGTCGTCCTGGCTGCCGGCATCGGCAGCCGCTACGGCGGGCTCAAGCAGATGGACCCCGTCGGGCCCAGCGGCGAAATCATCATCGACTACTCCGTCTATGACGCACTGGCCGCGGGCTTCAACAAGGTGGTCTTCATCATCTCCGAGGCAATTCAGGAGGCCTTCCGCGAACGCATCGGCAGCGCCCTCGAGGGCCAGGTCGAGACTGCGTACATCATCCAACGGCAGGACGACCTGCCCGCGGGCTGGACCGTGCCGCCGGAACGCAAGAAGCCCTGGGGTACGGCCCACGCGGCGATGGCCGCGCGGACTGCGGTGGACGGCCCCTTCTGCGTCATCAACGCAGATGACTTCTATGGCCGGAACGCGTATGCGGCCATTGCGGACTATCTCACGCGGCCGGCCGCGGATTCTCCTACCGACTACTGCATGGTCGGCTACAGGCTGGGCAACACGCTCACCGAGCACGGCCACGTCGCCCGCGGCATCTGCACGGTGGATGCGGCGGGCTACCTGGTCGGCGTGCGCGAGCGCACGCACATCGAGCGCCACGGCGACGCCGCGCGGCACATCAACGACGACGGGACCACGGTTGACCTCCCACTGGATGCCATCGTCTCGATGAACATGTGGGGATTCAGGCCCGCGCTGTTCGACGCCCTGCAGGCGCGCTTCGCACGCTTCCTGGAACGCAACCGGGCCGACCTCAGCAAGGTCGAGTTCTATCTGTCCGACGTCGTCGGGGATATGGTCGCGGACGGCGAGGCACGCGTGCGGGTGCTGCCGACCGAGGAGGTCTGGCATGGCGTGACCTACGCTCAGGATAAGCCGCGCGTGCACGCGGCCGTGCGCGACCTGGTGCGCCGGGGCGTCTATCCGGAGAACCTGTGGGGCCGGACATGAAAACTGACGATGCCGCCAGGCCGCTCAAGGCGGTCATCCTGGCCGCGGGCGACCGATCCATTGCCGAGGACGGGCAGTCGCTCCTGCTCGAAACCCTCGGCGGCAAGAAGGTGATCGACTATGTAGTCGAGAATGTCGGGCACATCGTACCGCCGGAGGACACCTACATCGTCACCGGCTACCGGGGCAATAGCATCCGCCAGCACCTCGGTCCAGCGTACACTTATGTCCATCAGACCGCGCCCCAGGGCACTGGTCAGGCCGTGCTGGCCGTCAAGCCCCTGCTAGAAGACTACGATGGCGACCTGTTGATCCTCTATGGCGATACGCCCCTGTTCAGCCCGACGTCGATTCGCGGACTCATCAACCGCCACCGCCTGCGCCGGGCCGACCTCACGCTGCTGACAGCCGTCGCAGACCGGCCCTACCCGTATGGCCGGGTCATCCGCGACCGCGGCGGCAGCATCATCGCCATCATCGAGGAGGCCGCGGCCTCCGCTCACCACAAGGAAATCCGCGAGCTGAACGTCGGCGCGTACGTGGTCGCGGCCCGACAAATCTGGCCGGTGCTGGAGACGCTCACCCCTTCGCTGAAGGACGGCGAATACCGGCTGACCGATTCGGTCCACCGCTTGATTCACCAGGGGTTGCAGGTCGACTGCTACCAGATTTATGACCAGGATGAAATCCAGGGCATCAACACCCGGCCGGACCTCGAACAGGCCGGGTTCATCCTGCTCAAGCGCTCGTTCCGGCCCCGCCGCGAACAGGAGCGCAACGTCGTCAGGTTCGGCACGGGCGGCTGGCGCGCGGTCATCGGGGAGGGCTTCACCCTGCTCAATGTGCGGCGGCTGTGCCAGGCGCTGGCGAATGACGTGGCGCGGCGCGGGCTGGAGCAGCGCGGGGTGCTGATCGGCTATGACCGCCGCTTCCTCTCCGACCGGGCCGCGGAGGCCGCCGCGGAAGTGTTCGCAGGCAACAACATCCACACGATCCTGCTCAGCGAGGACGGTCCGACACCCCTGATCGAGTTTGCGACGGAGGCAGTCCACGCGGCCTACGGCCTGGCCTTCACCGCGAGCCACAACCCGCCCGAATGGAACGGCCTGAAGGTGTTCCACGGCGACGGCTCGCTGCTGATGACCGCGGAGACGGATCGCATCGAGGCGGAGACGAACGCGCTCGATCCCGATGACTTAGTGACCGTGCCGCTGGAAATCGCCATCCCTGCGGGCATTGTCGAGCGTCGCGACTTCGTCAACCAGTACGTGGACCGGGTGGAGTCGTTCATCGACATGGCCGCGATCCGCAAGGCGGGCCTGAGGGTCATCGTCGACCCGATGTATGGCGTCGCGCACCTGACCCTGGGGATCATCCTCAACGAGGCGCGCTGCCGGGTGACCTTCATCCACGAGCGGCGCAACCCGCTGTTCGGCGGCCGCTCGCCCGCGCCGGACCTCGACGCGCTGCGCCTGCTGCGCGCGTACGTGCGGGACGAGCATTACGACCTGGGGCTGGCCACCGATGGGGATGCCGACCGTATCGCGCTGATCGATGAGCGCGGCCAGTACGTCCACATCAACGACCTGCTGCTATTGCTCTACTGGTACCTGCACGAGGTGAAGCGACAGCGCGGCGCGGTCGTGCGCAACCTCGCGACGACCCACCTGCTGGACCGGCTGGCCGCCTCGTTCGGCGAGCAGGCCATTGAGACGCCGGTCGGCTTCAAGTGGATTGCTGCGGGCATGGTGGACCACAACGCGCTGCTCGGCGGCGAATCCAGCGGCGGCCTCACCATCCGAGGCCACATCCTCGGCAAGGACGGCATCTTCGCCTCCGCGCTGATTATCGAGATGCTTGCCAAGACCGGAGAATCCATCTCCCAGTTACAGGAGCGGGTCTGGGCCATCACGGGCCGGCTGTACAGCGTGGAGGACGGGCTGCCCGCGACGCCCGACATGCGCATC
>JAKPQT010000458.1 GCA_029555885.1 Chloroflexota bacterium
CTTCGCGCCTTCGCGTGAGCTGTCTCCGCGTGAGCCGTCTCCGCGCCTAGATCAGGTGCTCCAGCCCCTTCGCGCGCAAGATCTCCGGGTACTGCTTGTACGCGGGGGTGATGGCCGGCAGCAGTTTCATGATGGACGGGATCGGGCCTTTCGCGGTCATCGCGCCCCGGTTGAGCGCGGCCACGAGATTCAGCTTGCCGAGCCAGAACTGGTGCGCAGTGTCGGCCGACATCGTCATGTCCACGATCGGCTTGCGGTCGCACGGTCCGCAGGTCAGCGAGATCGGATCCTGGCTGCCGTCGATGGTGATCTCACCGTCGGGGTCGCTGTATTTGAAGCGGATGATCAGGCCCGACTTACGAAACGCAGCGGACGCCTTTTCGTCCTGTCGCAAGAAGTCCAGCACGGCACCAATGCAATCGTACATCTGTTCAGCATCTTTGAAGACTGGCATGTGATTCTCCTTGTTTGTGTAGTTAGGTGCCCGGCACTTGCCAAGTGCCGGGCACCTGGGCCGGGTGGCGGAAGTGCTGGGCACCTATGGGCGCCTGTATCAGTACGCGGCCTCGTACAGAGCGAGGACTTCTTCCTCGCCTGCGTAAAGCGGATTGGTCATCATCATGGCGTCACCCTGCGAGTCTGCGGCCAGCTGCGCCAGGCCATCGCGGGGCACGCCCACCTCCGACAGGCGGGCGGGCAGGCCGCAGTCTGCCGCGAGTTGGCGCACGGCCGCGATTCCTGCAAGGGCTGCCGCCTCGTCATCCATGCCGCGCGTGTCCACGCCCAGCGCGGCAGCTACCTCTGCCAGCCGGTCCGCACAGGCCGGCAGGTTGTACTCCATCCCGTAGGGCAGCAGGATGCTGTTCGCGATGCCGTGGGGGACGCCGTAGCGGCCGCCGCACGGGTGCGCCATCGCATGCACGATGCCCAGGAGCGCGTTGCTGAACGCGATGCCCGCCATGTTGGCGGCCAGCAGCATATTGCCGCGTGCCTCCAGATCGTCGCCGTGCGCCACGGCCTGGCGCAGGTTGGCTGCGATCAGCTTGATGGCGCCGATGGCCAGCGCATCGCTCAGCGGCTGGCTGCCGGTGGAGATGACCGACTCGATGGCGTGCGTGAGGGCGTCCATCCCCGTGGCCGCAGTCAGGCCCGGGGGCAGGGAGACAGTGAGCTCGGGGTCGAGGATCGCCAGGTCCGGCATCATGAAGGGGCTGTTGAACTCCAGCTTCAGTCCCTGGGCCTCGTCCCGGATGACCGCGGCGATGGTGACCTCGCTGCCCGTGCCCGCTGTGGTGGGAATGGCGATGAAGGGCCGCAACGGGTGGGTGATCAGGCCCGCGCCCTCGTAGTCCAGCAGGCTGCCTCCCTCGCTCAGCAGCACATTCATCCCCTTTGCGGTGTCCATCACGCTGCCGCCGCCCAGCGCGATCAGCATATCGCAGC
>JAKPQT010000473.1 GCA_029555885.1 Chloroflexota bacterium
GGCACGACAACGCGCACGCGCGGCAATGCCGAGAAGCTGGCAGAGGCGCTCGGCACGACCTTCCGCGTGATTCCCATCACCGATGTCGTGCGGCAGCACTTTGCCGACATCGGCCACGACGAGTCGGTCCACGATGTGACGTTCGAGAACGCGCAGGCCCGCGAGCGCACGCAGATTGCGATGGACGTTGCCAACCAGGTGGGCGGCTTCGTCGTCGGCACGGGCGACCTGTCCGAGCTGGCGCTCGGCTGGGCCACCTACAATGGCGACCACATGTCGATGTACCACGTCAATGCAGGCGTGCCCAAGACGCTGGTGCGCTACCTGGTCGGCTGGGCCGCGGATGCGGAGTTCGCGGGCGAGGCGTCTGCCGTGCTGCGCGATATCCTCGCGACCCCCATCAGCCCCGAATTGCTGCCGCTGGGCGAGGGCGGCGCGCTGGAGCAGAAGACCGAGGATGCCATCGGTCCGTATGAACTGCACGACTTCTTCCTGTACCATACTGTGCGCTTCCTTGCACCGCCCCGCAAGACCTACGCGCTGGCCGTCCAGGCGTTCGCGGGGGAGTACGAGCCGCGGGTCATTCTCAAGTGGCTGGAGGTCTTCTACCGCCGCTTCTTCAGCCAGCAGTTCAAGCGTTCTGCCATGCCGGACGGCCCGAAGGTCGGGTCGGTGGCGCTTTCCCCGCGCGGCGATTGGCGGATGCCATCGGATGCCAGCGCGCGCGTGTGGCTGGCAGAAATTGAACAAATGAAAGAACTGTGGTAGGATTAGTTGCTTGTTTTGCAGGAAGAATATGTGACGTAATGAAGCAGCACCCTCACTTGCGATTTCCCAACGCCGCGGGCGCCCGCGGCGCGTGCATGTCCCGGCGGCGTTTCCTCCAGGCGGCTGGGCTGGCCGCGGCCAACGTCGCGATCGCGGCCTGCACGACGCCTGCCGCGCCCAAGGGCGAAGCGCTTGTTCGGCCGCAGGCGCAGCGGCAGGGGCAGCTTCAGCTGGTCTACCAGGACTGGCGGACCGACTGGTTCCCCGGCATGGCGCAGGCCATGCTGGAGGAGTTCCACGCGCAACAACCCAACATCCGCGTCTTCTTCACGTTGGACCCGGACAATCTGGAAGAGAAGATGCTGGCCGATATGCAGGCCGGCACTGCGCCTGATGTGTTTGCAGGCTGTTGCGATTTCTTCCCCATCTGGGCACAGAAAGGGCACACGCTGGACCTGCGGCCCTATGTGGCGGCTGACCTTGACAGCGAAACCATCTCGGATTGGGACACCGCGCAGTACAAGTCCCTTGCGATGCGGACGGGCGAGCAGTTCGGCCTGCCGAAGTATCACGGTGCGTTGGCGCTCTATTACAACAAGGATATATTCGAGGCGCAGGGTGTCCCGTTTCCGGATGGCTCGTGGAACCATGATGACTATCTCCGGGCCATGAAGCTGCTGGCCGCAGATGCCGATGGCAACGGCATCAACGATGTCTGGGGCAGCATGATCGACATCTCCTGGGATCGCATCCAGGTGCATGTCAACGCGTGGGGCGGCCATTTCGTCCATCCGGAAGACCCGACGCGCTGCCTGATGGCCGAGCCGCCCGCGCTGCAGGCGATGGAATGGCTGCGCGCGCGCATGTGGGATGACCGTGTGATGCCGACCCGGCTCGATATCCAGAGCATGGGCACGCGGCAGGCCTTTGTCGCGGGGCGGCTGGCGATGGTGGAGGATGGGTCCTGGGCGCTCAAGGATATCCTCAGCAGCGCGCCATTTCGTGTGGGCATTGCGCCTTTCCCCGCCGGCCCGGTGCGCCGCGCGACGATCGCGACAACCGATGGATTTGCCATCTACAAGCGCACGCGCTACCCTGACGCAGCCTGGGAACTGCTGAAGTTTCTCATCAGCAAAGACTACGGCCGCGCGATGGCAAGGGCGCATTTCCTCCAGCCCGCGCGCGCCTCACTGGTGGATGAGTGGGTCGGCTATGTGCGGGAGGAATTTCCGGACAAAGCGAAGGATGTGGACATCGACGCGTTTGCCGAC
>JAKPQT010000479.1 GCA_029555885.1 Chloroflexota bacterium
ACCGTAGGTGCGCAGAGCGCGTGTGGGTCTGGCGGCCGCGGGCAGAAGCGGCCGTGACGCTCCAGTACTGCGCGTAAGGCGGCGAAATCGTCGGAAATCTCTCCTGTCGCTGTACTCCCCGGCAGCGGATCGAAGCGGGACGTCAGGTGCGCCAACGCCACGGCATCCAGCCCGCTGAGTTGACGCCTGCCGGTCATCCGCTGCCCTCAGGCCGGCCTGTCGGTGCGTGCGAACGTCCGGCATCCACGTCGCGGGGCTGCACCCGTTGTACCCGCTGTACCCGTCCGCCGCCGGCAGGCCACCAACCCCCTATAGGAGATACGCGCGCGCGTGTCCACGCGTGTCTGTGAGTCTCTAACCATGTCATGTAAAGGCCGCCCGTGAGGAACCTGTTCCGCGAGAGAAAGGTGGGTACACTGGGTACAGTACCCTCTGTGTGTCCCATAGACACAGTCATATCGGCCTTTTCGCTCATCCACCGGCCAGTTTGGGACTGTTGCTGGCAGATTCTGCCCCTGGCAGCGCCTGGCGTGGCGTCTGTTGGTGTACCCACCTTGCCTGCGGCTGTCCCCATCTGGACTCGCAGGGCGGGTACAGCTAGGCCCAAAGGTGGGTACAAGGGATCGGTGTGACGCATGCTGGGACCTCCTAGCGCACTGCATCGCGTTACGCCGCGGCCGGCGCCGGCTCCGTCGGAAACAGGGCGGTCGTCTTGAGATGCAGCACGCGTGGCTTGCTGCCACGCACCCGGATCTGCTGCAGGTGGCGGCCCTTCTCACTACTGGCGATGTACCCCTGGCGGGCGAGCTGGGCGTGCAGGGTCTGGTCGCTCAGATTGCCGAGGTAGTCCCGACCACGCGCCTTCTCAACGATCTCGCGCGCCCGGCCCGGCAACAGGTACAGCCCGCGGTCGTCATACCACCCGATGAGGCGGTCCCGGTCGCCGATCGACGGCAGCGCATCACGGCGCAGCAGCACGTAGCTGAACTGGTCCTCGTCATCCCGGCCGACCAACTCGCGCAGCGCGGCCAGGAAGCGCTCGCTTTCCGATGATTCCTGCGTGCGCACCCCCATCTCCTCGGCGATCTGGTTGAGGCCGGCCAGGTGCGCGGTCTCGTGAGGTTTGAAGACGGTGCGCAGCTCCGGCTGCTGGCAGACTGCCCAGAAGGTTAGCTGATTGATCGCCAGGTTGCTCGCCACGCGCGCCGGGTTGCGCATCTGAGGATTGAGCTGCGCCAGCCTGGCCAGCCAATCATCGCGGCGCGCAGGAAAAGACTGGATGATGAGCTGCGCGGCAGCCTGGCCTTCTGGACTCGCCAGCCAGTCCAGCCAGATGCGGCCGATAGCGGTCAGGTGGCCGGCCAGGTCCTGCGCCTCGCTCAGCGCCGGGTTGGGTTGCCCCGGCTCCCAGGCAAAGGGCACGATCAGGCAGCGGGCCACGGTGGAGGCGTCGTCGCCGGGCACGTCCTCACCGGTGAAGAGCGGCCAGGCCGCCAGCTCGCGCGTCCGGCGCATCTGGCTGCCGGAGCGCTCCATGCGCAGCTTGTCGTCCCCCTCGATCAGCGCGGCCAACAGCGCGGTGAACTCGCTGCGCGAGCCGGCGATCTGCGGCTTGTAGTTGTCGATCAAGAGCGTCAGGTCGTACGCCAGCGCGGCCGCGCCCAACTCCTGCGCCCGCCGGCTGTACTGCACGCAGACATCCGTGCCGGTGTGGGT
>JAKPQT010000487.1 GCA_029555885.1 Chloroflexota bacterium
GCTGCGAAATGCGGCAGCATCGTCGGCCGATGAGAAGGCCCAGGCGGGCAGCGCCGTCGCCGCGGCGGAGCAGAAGCCGGCCGCCGAAGCCCAGGACCATACCGCGGCGCCGAAGCGCGCCGCGAAGGTGCGGATCAAGGGCGCCGAGACAGCGGCCGATACCAGCAAGCTCAGCTACTCCGCGCCCGACGAGCAGGGTGATACCAGCAAGAAGGTGAGCACGTCGACCAGCACTGATCCGTACGCCGGAGTCGGGCGCAACCAGCCCTGCCCGTGCGGTTCGGGCAAGAAGTTCAAGATGTGTCACGGACGCAACCCGAACGCCGCCTGAGCTGATCGGTTGTCCAGTGCTGCCCGGTGCGGCCCGCTATGGATGCGGGACCGCGCCGGGCAGCAGCACATTCAGCTGACGGCAGCTCCAGCGTCCGGCCCGCGACACCAGGCACAGGGTCGCGCACAGCCGGCCGCGCCCGTAGTCGAAGTGCAGTTGGCCCTCGACGCGCTCGGGTGAGACCTCGATGAGGTTCATCCTGTTGAGGCGTATCCGCTCGCCGCGGTGCGCCTGCGTCCAAGCCATCAGCCGTTCGCACTCGGCAGCGGACAGCCACTGCCTGAGCTGCTTGGGATCGCGGTGACCGGTGAGAGTCTCCGCGACCAGCCGGGCCGCATTTGTGGCGATCGCCTGTGCTGGCGCGGGCGCCGGGTCGGCTTGCCGGGCAGTCTCCTGGCCCAGCTCGGCCAACTGGTCCCAGCCGTGCATGCTGAGACGCTCATCGTGTGCGCACATCGTGTGGATGATCAGCGGTGGGGTGAATTCCATGCCTCAGCATGACCCCATCCGGGCCTGTCATGGCGGCCGCTCGGCCGATCTGTGGATAAGTTGGCTTTCGTGAGACTTGCCTAGACTCGATCACAGGACCGGACGAGGGAGACCCGATGACAGAGCGAGTACTGGTGTGCGTACCTGTGGACACCGATCAGGCGCGTCAGATCGCTCGCGGGCACAGGATCGACGACCCCCTGCAGGCATTCACCGCGGGCCCCCTCCTCTACGAGACCTTCGGGCTGCAGC
>JAKPQT010000496.1 GCA_029555885.1 Chloroflexota bacterium
GACGATCCGGGCCTCCTGGTCATCTTCGCGGGTGAGTTTGCCCAGAGCGGATCATTCCCGCAGACTGTCGCCTTTCCTATCGCGGCAGGCGCTCGCAATATTCAGGCGACTTATCGCGACGCATCCGGCACCCTGCTCATGCGGGAATACACGCTTACGGACGGCAAGCTGACCTACGAAGTGCCCGTCCCGACTTTTCACTACGAATACTATGTTGACCGATCGGACACGGACGCGCAGCGCGAAATCAATTTCAGCTTTGATCCGGGCTATGCTGCGGATGTGCTCGAAATCGTCGTGCAGCAGCCTGCCCGCTCAACGGATTTCAGCCTGATTCCAGCAGCGCAAAGCACTTCACGCGGGACCGATGGACTGACCTACCACACGCTGACACTCAGCAATGTGCCTGCGGGAGCGCCGGTAGACATCCAAATTCGCTATACGAAGACGGACTCAAACCTATCAAGTCCCCAGCTTGCTGTCACAGGCAGCACGGCCAGCACCGGCGCGGGGACACCGGCAAGCGCCTCTGCACAGAGTTGGCTGCCCTATGTGCTCATCGGCGTCGGCGTGACAGCCCTTGTAGCGGTGCTGATCTATTGGCTCTTGATGCAACGGCGCACGCAGCCGTCTCGTGTAGCAAAAGACAGGCCCGCAAACGGCAAACGCAGCGCCTCCACACCGGCGAGAGCGACAGCATCCGCGCGTGCCACGCGCACAGCCGCTCGCCCGACCGTTCGTGCGGTGACCTCGACGCCAGCCGGCCAAAGCGTGGTATACTGCACACAGTGCGGCCACGTCCTGGAGGCGACCGATCGCTTCTGCTCCCAATGCGGCACGCCGCGACGCCTGCCAAAGGACTCGTAATGCGCACACGACTGCTCCTTCATGTAGTAATTCTGACGCTTCTTAGCCTTGTTATGACGACCTCGGCCGGGCTGGCGCAGACGCCGACCCCCAACGAGATCAACGAGATTGCGCGTGAGCTGTGGTGCCCGCTGTGCAACGGGGTGCGGCTGGACAACTGCGACCTACAGGCCTGCATCCAGATGCGCGAAGTCATTTCTGAGAAGCTGATGGCCGGGGAGAGCAAGGAGCAGATCAAAGCCTACTTCGTCACCCAGTACGGCGATGTCGTGTTAGGCCAGCCGTCGCGCGAGGGGTTCAACCTGGTGGCATGGGTCTTCCCCATCCTCGCGGCCGTCGTCGGATTGGGCTGGCTGGTCTACCTCGTGATGGCGTGGCGCAAGCGGCAGCCGGCCCCTGTTGCGGCCAGCACACCCGCAGCCAGCGAGTCCCAGCCGGCCTCGGAGGATGACGACTACCTGAAGCGCGTCGAGCGCGACCTCAAACAGACAGAATAGCGGGCAACCATGACACCGAACGATTCGACCACTCCAACCCGGCGCCCACCGGCATTCGCGATCGTCATGGGCATCGGCATCCTGTTCATCGGCGGACTGCTGGCGATGATGCTCATCAAGCCGCCGCAGCGGGCGCTGTGCGACGAGCCTGCGCCCGACCTGGCCCTGACGCTGTTCGACGAGTATACCGGCGGCTGGTCCAGCGAGACGCTGAACCTGTCCGACCTGCGCGGCAAGGGCGTCGTCCTGAACTTCTGGGCAAGCTGGTGCAAACCGTGCGAAGAAGAAGCGGCTGCGCTCGAAGCGGCCTGGCGTGAGTATAAGGATCAGGGCATCGTCTTCGTCGGCGTGGATTACCTGGATCAGGACCCCGCCGCGAAACGCTACTTGGAGAAATTCGACATCACCTATCCCAACGGCCCGGATCTTGCCAGCAAGATCTCGAAACGGTACACCATCCGCGGTGTGCCGGAGACGTTCTTCATCAACCCGCAGGGCGAAATCGTGGGTTGCCGGAAGATCGGCCCCCTGGGCGAAGCCGAGCTCGCCCAGCGCATCGCGGAAATCATGCCGTAGATGAATAGAACGCAGATGACGCAGATGAGACCGATTTACGCGGATATTTACATTAGCAAATTCCACTTGGAGAAAATCAGCGTCAATCAGGGCCAACCGCAGCTTGGCACATCAGCGTAAATCAGCGTTCTATTCCTTCGCTGGAGAATAGAGAAAATGACCGATTTGGGCTTCATCGCGCTGGTGCTGGCGTTTGTCATCA
Source organism: Chloroflexota bacterium (assembly GCA_029555885.1). The sequence goes on from JAKPQT010000496.1 coordinate 2,143, forward strand.
GCATCTACGGAATCGCCGTCTCGCTGATCGGCGCGCGGCGCAACCTGCCGGAGCTGGTCGCGAGCGGCCGCAACGCCATCTATGTGGTGAGCGGACTGGTCGCCATTGCCGCCATCCTGATGTGGCGCGCGCTCGTACGGAGCGAATTCCAGGTTGAGTTCGTCTACTCGCATACCGAGCGCAACCTGCCGCTTCTATACAAGTTCTCGGCGCTGTGGGGCGGTCAGGCCGGGTCGCTCCTGTTCTGGACGCTGCTCGCCTGCATCCTGGCCGTCTCAGCCACCTGGTTCTTCCGCCAGCAGCAACAGAGCCAGAAGCCGTACATCAACAGCGTCCTGCTGCTGTACATCGGCTTCTTCCTGAGCCTGCTCCTGTTTGCAGAGAACCCCTTCAACCGCCTGTGGCGCAGCGCGGCGGGCGAGGTGGTCACGGCCGTCTTCCCGCCCGCGGGCGCAACTGCGCTCATCCCGGCCGACGGCCAGGGGTTGAACCCGCAGCTCCAGAACTACTGGATGGTCATTCATCCGGTAACGTTGTACCTGGGCTTCGTGGGCATGACCGTGCCGTTTGCGTTCGCCGTCGCCGCGCTCATCACCGGCCAACTGGGTAACGCGTGGATCAGGATGATCCGCAAGTGGGCGCTCGCGCCCTGGCTATTCCTCTCCATTGGGATCTTGCTCGGCTCGCAGTGGGCGTACATCGAGCTCGGCTGGGGCGGCTATTGGGCCTGGGACCCGGTCGAGAACGCCTCGTTCCTGCCCTGGCTGACGGCCACCGCGTTCATCCACAGCATCATGATCCAGGAACGCCGCGGGATGCTCAAGGTCTGGAACATGGTGCTCATCTGGCTGACGTGGGAGCTGACCCTGATCGGCACGTTCCTGACCCGCTCCGGCGTCGTGCAGTCGGTCCATTCCTTTGCGCTGTCCGCGGTCGGACCGATGTTCGCGGGCTTCATCATCGTGACCATGCTCGGGTTCCTCGTGCTGCTCGTCTGGCGGCTGCCGCTGCTCAAGAGCGAGAACCAGCTCGACGCGGTCCTCTCTCGCGAGACCAGCTTCCTGACGCAGAACGTCATCTTCGTGGTCATCATGGCAGCGACGTTCCTGGGCACCATCTTCCCCAGCATCTCGGAGCTGGTGATGGGCGACAAGGTGTCGCTCAACGCGCCGTACTTTAATCGGGTGAACGGGCCCATCTTCCTGGCCCTGATCGTGCTGATGGGCGCCGCGCCGCTGCTGGCATGGCGGCGATCCGCGCCGGAGACGCTGCGCCGCAACTTCCTCGTCCCGATCATCGCGGCGCTCCTGAGCGTGCCGCTGCTGTTCGTGCTCGGCAACCGCAGCATGGCCGGGTTCGTAGGCTTCGCCGCCCTGTTCTTCGTGTTCGCCGGCATCGTGCAGGAGTACGTGCGCGGGGTTCGGGCGCGGCAGCAGGCAACCGGCGAGGCGCTGCCCGTCGCGCTGGTCAACCTCGTCCGGCGCAACGGACGGCGCTACGGCGGCTATATCGTGCACATCGGTATCCTGCTCATCGCCCTGGGCATCATCGGCAACGAGTTCTACCAGTCCGAGGGGCAGGCTAATCTGGCGCCCGGCGAAAGCGTCAGCGTGGCGAACTACACCTTGACCTACCGCACGCTCGACGCAGTACAGGGGCCCAACTACACCGAGTTCGTGGCAGTCGTGGATGTCTCGCGGGACGGTAAGCCTTTCGGCCAGATCTTACCGAAGAAACACATCTACAACAAGAACTCCGAGCAGCCGATGACCGAGGTGGGACTGCGGCCCGGCCTCGTCGAAGATGTCTACATCGTGCTGGCAGGGTTCGAAACCATGGGCTCCACGGCCTCGTTCAAGGTATATGTCAATCCGCTGATGTCGTGGATGTGGGCCGGCGGCCTGGTCATGATCCTGGGTGTGATGGTCTCCGCGTGGCCGCGCCGTGCGCCTGCCACGGCAGAAGCCCCCCGGCGCGTGCCCTCCGGCGCACAGCCCATCGCATAATCAAAGCAGCCGGACCTGTGAGGTCGCACCCAGCGCAGCCTGGCACGACCTCACAGGCCCTGACCCTAGTGAGTCGTCCATGAACTCAGTCGTGTTCGTCATCCTGTCCCTGATCCTCGGCGGCGCAGCGCTGCTGGCCGTGGCCTATCCCATCCTGTTGAAGGGCCGCGCGGCACCCACTGCGACATTGTCCGCGCAGGAGCGGCTGGAAGAGCTGTTGGCCCAGCGCGACGCCGCATACCAGGCGCTGCGCGAGTTGAGCTTCGACCACCGGGTCGGCAAGATCACGGACGAGGATTTCGTCGCGTTCGAGGCCAACCTGAAGCACACCGCAGCGGATGCGCTGCGTGCGCTCGATGAGTTCGAGCAGGCCGCAGACATTGACCTGGACGCTTACCTCGAACGCACCATCTCGGCGCGCAAGGCTGCGCTCAGCGCGGGCGGACATCGCTGTCCACAGTGCGGCCAGCCTGCCGCAGCCGGCGACAAATTCTGTACGGCGTGCGGCGCGGCACTGACGGTGCCCGTGCCCGCGGCCAGCGGCGCGGCAGGAGTCGCCTGCCGTCATTGCGGCAACCCTCTCGCGGCCGGAGACCGCTTCTGCGCCGCGTGCGGCAAGCCCGTTGCGGAGGCTGCGCCCGTCGCAGCTCGTTGAGCAGTTAGCCGCTATGAACCGTCCAGTGCCCTCTGAGCCGAACCCCGTAACTGCGACGGATCAGATAGCGTGGGCGGACTGGGGCAGCATCGGCCGCCGGCTGCACAACCTGATTTCAACACCGACGCTGGGGCCGGTCTCCGACCGTGCCCCGACCCCCGCTCCTGGCACGGTCGGAAACCGGCCGGAGCCATCGACTGCGGCGCACGCCCTCGACCGGCTGATTCCTCACCTGCCGCGCGCGCTATCGAGCGCGGCCAGCCCCGAACGGGCGCTCAACAACTTCGAACGTTTCCTGCAGGCCTTGCCTGCTCCTGCACCGGTACTGGCGGCATTGGGCGACGACCTGCACATCCTCGAGATGCTGGCCCACCTCTTTGCGGGCAGCCAGTTCCTCACGGAAATCCTCCTTCGCAATCCGGGCTACCTGTCGCTCCTGACCGAGCGCACGGGCATCGCCCACCTGAAGACCCCGGGCCGCTTCCTTGCGGAGGCGCGTACCGCCACCGATCCCTGGCTGACGGGCGGCAACGGCGGGAGCACTGCGTATCCTGCCGTACTCGACGCGCTGCGCCGCTACCAGCAGCGCGAGCTGCTGCGCATCGGCATCTGCGACCTGAACGGCCTGCTGGAGCTGCCCGCCGTCACCACGCAGCTCTCCTACCTGGCCGAGACCGTCATCCAGACTGCGCTCGAGGTCACCGCGGCGCAGACCGGCATCTCACCGGCCGGCTTTGCGGTGCTGGCCATGGGCAAGCTCGGCGGCGGCGAGCTCAACTACAGCTCAGACGTAGACCTGCTGTTCCTCGTCGGTGAGGGCTATGGCGAGACGCACATGCGCGCCTACACCCGGCTCGGCGAGCGGCTCATTGGCGCGCTGACCGACGCTACTGCCGAGGGCTTCCTCTATCGGGTCGATATGCGGCTGCGGCCGTGGGGCAAAGTGGGGCCGCTTGCGCCGACGGTCAACGGCTATCTGCGCTATCTGCAGCAGCACGCACGGCTGTGGGAGAAACAGGCCCTCCTGCGCGGCCGGGTCGTGGCGGGGGATGAACTGGTCGGCGGCGCATTCATCGCGCGGGCCGAGCCGCTGCTCTTTGCGAGCGGGCCGGAAGCCGTGCGCGCCGAAGTGTACGGCATGAAGCAGCTCACCGAATCACACCTGCGCCAGACGGGGCGCATCTGGGGCGAAGTCAAGCTGGGCGAAGGCTCCATCCGCGATGTCGAGTTCGTCACTCAGTACCTGCAACTGGCGTACGGCGACACGCACCCGGAGCTCCGCTCCGGCAACACCCTCGCCGCGCTGGCCCGCCTCACCGACAACGGCTTTCTCTCCTTCGAAGACCACCGCATCCTGAGCGAAGGCTACACCTTCCTGCGGACCGTCGAGCACTATCTGCAACTTCTGGATTATCGCCAGACGCACGTCCTGCCGGAAGACGCGGCCGACCTGCGCTACCTGGCGCGACGGCTCGGGTTCGAGGGCCGCGACGCGGGGCAGGACTTCGTCGCCCAATACCAGCAGCATAGCGCGGCCGTGCGCGGGGTCTACCTGCGCCACCTGGCTGCGGCGCCCGCGGCTGCCGCAGCGCCGCCCGTCGCAGTCGCGCCGCCTGCAAATGACACGATCGTGAACCACCATGACCGAGCAAGGGGGACCGCAATGCCGCTTGATCCGCCCGTTTCAGCCCTGGCCCATGAGCACATGCAGCGCATGTCAGCCGATTACCGCGCAACCTTCGAAATCGCGGAAATCGAGCGCCATGCGGAGATGGCCGCGGCCCTCACGTCCGAGCAGCCTGTCGGCGTGATCGCGGCCCTGCTGCCCGCGGGCGCGGCCGGCGCAACGGAATTGTGGCGCGTGACCATCGTTGGTTATGACTACCTCGGCGTGCTGTCGCTCATCGGCGGCCTGTTCTTCGCCTATGGCTTCAGCATCGTGGACGGCAACGTGCACACCTATGAGCCGGGCGGCCGAGCGGACTCTCAGCGTAAGATCGTCGATGTGTTCACCGTAGAGCCGGTGCGCCTGGACGAGAATCGCCGGGGCACGCCCGATCTGTGGCAACGGTATGCGGCGGACCTGACCGGCCTGCTGCGCCATCTCCAGGCGCGGCAGCCGCGCGTGGCCCAGGGCGAACTCGCGAAACGGATTGCCGCGACCCTGCGCGCCAGCCCGACCGCGCCCCCTACCCTGCCGCCGGTGGACATCGAGATCGACAACGACGCGTCCGCTGCGTACACGGTCCTGCGCATCAGCGGCGCGGACACGCCCGGGTTCCTCTACGAGTTCACCAACGCACTGGCGCTGAACCGCATCCACATCGCGCAGGTCTCCGTCACCTCAGCGCGCGATCGCGTGCAGGATACGCTGTATGTCACCGACGACCGGGGGCAGAAGATCACGTCCGAGGCGCGGCAGCGCGAGCTGCGCGCGGCGACCGTACTGGTCAAGCACTTCACCCACCTCCTGCCGCGCTCGCCCAACCCGGAGTCCGCGCTGCTGCACTTCAACGAGTACCTGGGCGAGCTGTTCGGCCGGCCCTCCTGGCCCGACGAGCTGGCCTCGCTCGAGCGACCCGAAGTGCTGGATGCGCTGGCACGGCTCCTCGGCGTGAGCGAGTTCCTGTGGGACGATTTCCTGCGGATGCAGTACGCCAATCTCTTCCCGGTCGTTGCGAACGTGGACACGCTGGCCGCTGCACGCAGCTGCGCCGAGCTGGCGGCGGCCCTGGCCGCCAACCTGGAGAATGGACAGGCCGGGACGGGCGACTGGCGCGATGCACTGAACGCCTTCAAGGACCGCGAGATGTTTCGCATCGACATGCGCCACATCCTCGGCCACGTGCCCGCCTACGCGGACTTCGCGCGCGAGCTGACCGACCTGGCCGAGGTGGTGCTGGCGGCCGCAGTCGAGCGGTGCCATGCGGAGCTGGCCGCGCAGTACGGGATGCCTGAGCCCGGGCGCTACTGCCTCGCCGCGCTGGGCAAGGCCGGCGGGCGGGAGCTGGGCTTTGCCTCGGATATCGAGCTGATGTTCGTCTACGAGGCCGCGGGCAACACCGCGGGTCCCCGGGTCATCGCCGCGGGGGAATTCTACGAGAAGCTGGTCGTGGAGCTGGGCCGCGCCATCCGCGCGCGGCGCGAGGGCATCTTCGAGATCGACTTGCAACTCCGGCCTTACGGCAAGGCCGGCAGCCTCGCTGTGTCGCTGGACGCGTTCCGCCGGTACTTCGCGCCGGGCGGCCCGGCCTGGGGCTACGAACGGCAGGCGCTCGTCAAACTACGGCCCATCGCGGGCGACCCGGCCCTTGGGGAGCAGCTAACCGAGCTGCGCGACAGCTACGTCTATACGGCCACCCCCTTCGACGTGGCCGCCATGCGCGCCATGCGGGAGCGCCAGTTGCGGCATCTCGTCACCCCGGGGAACGTCAACGCCAAGTTCAGCCGCGGGGGCCTGGTCGACGTGGAGTATATCGTTCAGGGCTTACAGGTGACGCACGGGCACCGGGACCCGGCGCTGCGCGTGACCAATACCGCAGACGCGATTGCCGCGCTGGCCCGCGCGGGCATCATCTCGGACGAGAATGCCGCGCGGCTGAGCGGTGCGCTGGTGTTCCTGCAGCAGCTCATCAACGCGCTGCGCATGGTGCGCGGAAACAACAAGGACCTGACCGTGCCGCCGCCCGGCGGCGAGGAGTTCGCGTTCCTGGCGCGGCGGCTGGGCTACGACAGCGAGCCAGGCCGTCTCAGCGCCGCGCTCGAAGAGCACCTCGGCTGGGTCCAGCGGCTGAGTGCGCGTTTGTTGGGATAGGTCCTACCACTCCCCGGGTGCGCCGAAGCGCGCGCGGGTGGCCTCGCGGAACGCGGCGGATGCCCGGTTGATCGTCTCCACGGCATCCTCCATCGTCTGGCCCGTGCTGCCGCGCGCGGCCGCGATCACCGTGTGACACTCGTTGCTGTCCATGAAGCGCGCGGCCTCCAGCACGGCGGCCTCGTCCTCGCGCGGCAGCGCCAGGAACCCATGCTTGTCCGCATGGATGAGTTGGCCCGGCTGGACGCGCACCCCGAATACCTCGACCTCGCAATTCCACGCGACCGGATAGTTGAACGCATGACCGACGCACAGCAGCCGCGCCAGCGCCTTGAAACCCGCCGCGGTCATCTCGTCCAGGTCACGGATGCCGCCGTCGGTGATCGTACCCACGCAGCCGAGCGCGCGGTGGACGCTGGAGTTGACCTCGCCCCAGAATGAGCCGTAGAGCGCGGGCTTGTCCAGGTCCTGGATGACGACAATCTTCGGCCCCGGCACGCTGGCGACGTAGCGCCGATACTCCGCCCACGCCTGCGGGTTGCCGCGGCGGTGCGCCGGATTGCCCGGCTGAATCTGCAGGGTGACCGCATAGCCGGCCATCGGCCCCATCTGGGGCATGAAATCGCGCGTCTCCTCCAGGTTGAAGCACTCGCGGCCCGGATTGTGCCGCGTCACCTGCTCCCAGCCGTTGTAGATGCTGGGCGTATTCCAGCGCGTGAGCTCCAGCAGATATGCACGCGGGAGCCGGCCTTGATCGTTCGCGTCAGAGGCGTTTTGCATGTGGCTTCCTCGATGATGGACTGGGCCCTGCCAGACTCGCAGGGCGGAACCAGTATACCACGCAACTTCGGAGAACCCGCTGCGTAGAACAAAGCAGTGACAACATCCTTGAACCGAAAATCTGTACCCTGGAGGCTTCCGTGTCACGCAATGCCAAGATCCTCATCGTCGTACTGGCTGGCATGCTGCTGTTGTGTGCATGTGGCAGCATCACAGCCGCGATCGTGGGCGGCTGGCTCATCAGCCGGACCGCAACCACGCAGCCCGCAAGCATCGGCGACATCGGCAGTGAAATAGCCGATTTTCGGCTGCCCTCCGGCTTTGTGCCGGACTATGCCGTCAACATCGCCGGCATCAAGCTGGTCGCGTACCGGCCCCGGTCTGGCAGCGGGCACATCATGCTTGCTCAGGTTCCCGAAGGCATCAGCGTGGATGCGGCGAAGCTGGAGGAGGAAATCCGCAGCGCTGCCCGCAGCCGCGGCTATACCTGGTTCGACGAGAAGATGCAGGTCGTGGCCGAGGAACAAGTTACCATCCGAGGCCAGGAGACCACCCTGATTACTGCCGAAGGGATGAGCCGAAGCAGCGGCGCCTTCAGGCAGGTCACGGCGTCGTTCCATGGCAAGGCCGGCCCGGCCTGGGTCATGGTCATCCGACCCGTCAGCGAATGGGATCAGGCGCAAGTCGATGCATTTCTCGCCTCCATCCGGTGAGCGAGCGGCGTGCCCGCCCCGCGCGGCCGCGCGGGGCGGTTTGGGATAGCTACTTACGTCGGGGAGGCCGCTGACCTGCTATAATCGCCCTATCCCTGCGGGGATGGCCTACTGGATGATGCTGGAACGATTGATCGAGATTCGAGATGTCGTATTGAAATTAATGGAGGCAAAGATGCAATTTGCTAAGGGAACGGGAATTGTAACGAAGGATGGGCAAGATGCAGGCACGGTGGACGCCGTGGTGCTGGATCCCAAGACCCGGGAAGTAATCTACGTGGTGGCGAGTCAGGGCTTCCTGTCTGGCACCGACAAGCTGATTCCGATCGAGCTGATCGAGAACATGTCCGAAGATGGCATCCGGTTGAACGCCGATGCTGCCAGTATGGATGAGCAGCAGGACTTCGTCGAAACCCAGTACATCACGGTGGACGACCCGGCGTATGCAGCCGACTTCGCCAGCGACCCGGCCCTGAACGTCGACTCGGCCCGCTCGCTGTATGCATACCCGACGCTCGGCATGGTCGGTGGGATGCCCGTCGGCCCGGCGATCGGTGCGGCGGCCGGCGCGACCTCCGGTGCATATGTGGTCCAGATCGACCGCAATCTGCCCGAGGGCGCAGTCGTTCTGCGCGAGGGCGTCAACGTGATTGCCGACAACGGCGATCACGTGGGCGATGTCGAACGCATCATGACGAACCCGGACACCGAACAGGTCACGCACTTCGTCATCTCGCGCGGCCTGCTGCTCAAGGAGCGCAAGCTCATCCCGGTCGACTGGGTCAGCGAGTTCGGTGAAGAAGAGCTTCACCTCGTCGTCAGCCCGCGCTTCCTGGATGCCCTGCCGGACTATACGGCAGACGCGTAACTGTTGAGTTGCCACAGGAGAGGTGGAGATGGAGCTAACGGGCAAGAAGATTGCCGTGCTGGCAGAGGATGTCTACGAGGACCTCGAGCTATGGTATCCCGTCCTGCGCATGAGGGAGGCCGGCGCCGATGTCGTTGTCGTTGGCACTGGCACGAAGAATACCTACGAAAGCAAGCATGGCTACCCGGTGAAGGTGGATATTGCGGCAGACGCCGTAAAACCGGAGGACTACGCTGCGGTCATCGTGCCGGGCGGCTATGCACCCGACAAGATGCGCCGGTATCCGACCATGCTCAACCTGGTGCGCGGCATCTTCGAGCGGGACGGCATCGTGGCGATGATCTGCCACGCAGGCTGGGTGGCAGTTTCGGCGGGCATCCTCAAGGGGAAAACCGTCACCTCTACCCCAGCTATCAAAGACGACCTCATCAATGCGGGCGCGAAGTGGGTGGACCGGGAGGTCGTGGTCGATGGCAACCTGATCAGCTCGCGGGCGCCGGATGACCTGCCCGCTTTCTGCCGGGCGATCATCGAGAATCTGCGCGGTTAGCCAAAGACTACACGGGCGTGAAATGTGCAAGCTTTTAGCTTGCGCATTTCACGCCTTTTTGATTCCGCTACAGGAGGCGAACGATGGCCGCTCTGACGGGGAAGGTGGCGGTTGTGGCAGGGGC
>JAKPQT010000499.1 GCA_029555885.1 Chloroflexota bacterium
ATCGCAGTCGGCATGGCAACTAACATCCCGCCCCATAATCTCGGTGAGCTGTGCGACGCCATTGCATTTCTCATCGACCGCTGGGGCGACGTGGACGATATCACCGTCGACGAGCTGATGCAGTTCATCCAGGGGCCGGACTTCCCGACGGGCGCGCTGGTGCTGGGCCGCGAGGAAATCAAGCTGGCCTATGGCACAGGCAAAGGCCGCGTCATCATGCGCGCAGCCACGCGCATCGAAGAGATGAGCGGCCGCGGGGGCGACGGCAGCCGCAGCAGCCGCCATCGCATTGTCGTAACCGCGATCCCCTACCAGCTCAACAAGACCACCCTGCTGGAGCGCATCGCGGAACTGGTGCGCGAAGGCCGGATTCCGGACATCAGCGACCTGCGCGACGAGTCGGACCGCAAAGGGATGCACGTCGTCATCGAGCTCAAACGGGGCGCGTCCCCGCGCAAGGTGCTCAATCAGCTCTTCAAGTACACACCGCTCCAGTCCACCTTCGGCGTCAACATGCTAGCCCTCGTGGAGGGCGAGCCGCGGCTGCTCAGCCTCAAGCGCGCGCTCCAGATTTACGTGGACCACCGCATCGACGTCATCATCCGGCGGACGAACTACCTGCTCCGCCAGGCGCGCGAGCGGGCGCACATTTTGGAGGGGCTGCGCATCGCGCTGCAGTTCCTCGACGAGGTCATCCACATCATCCGCACCGCGGACAGCGCGGACGACGCGCGGCACAAGCTCATCGTGCGCTTCGGGCTGAGCGAGCGGCAGGCGCAGGCCATCCTGGACATGCAACTGCGTCGGCTGGCCGCACTCGAACGCCAGAAAATCGAGGACGAGTACCAGACCCTCCTGGGCCAGATCAAGTATTACGAGGAGCTGCTGGGAGACCCGACGCGCATCCTCGGCGTCATCAAGGACGAGGTGCTCGATCTCAAGGCCCGCTTTGCCGACGAGCGGCGCACGATCATCGTGCCGGAAGCCGCAGAGGACTTCTCCGAGGAAGACCTGATCCGGCAGGAGGCCGTGCTCATCAGCGTGTCGCAGGCCAGCTACATCAAACGCACGCCGCTCGCAGCCTACCGGGCGCAGAAGCGCGGGGGCCGGGGCGTTCAGGGCATGCGCACGAAGGACGAGGACGAGGTCGTGGACCTCATCTCCGCGCACACGCTCGACCACCTGCTCTTCTTCACCAACCGCGGCCGGGTCTATGGGCAGCGGGTCTTCGCACTGCCGGATGCAGCGCGCGATGGCCGCGGCCTGCCGATGGTCAACTTCCTAAACCTGGCCGCGGAGGAACGCGTCACGACCGTGCTCGTCGTGCCCGATTTTGCCGACGCCGAGTATGTCACGCTGCTGACGCGGCAGGGCCGCATCAAGCGGGTCAAGCTCAGCGAGTTTGCGGACGTGCGGCCCAGCGGCATCATCGCGATGAATCTCGAACCGGGCGATGAACTGGGCTGGGCCCGCGCCACCCGCGGCGGGCAGGAGTTCCTCGTGGTGACCGCAGGCGGCCGCGCGCTACGCTTCTCGGAGAACGAGGTGCGGGCAATGGGTCGGACCGCCGCGGGCGTCATGGGCATCCGCCTCAACGACGGCGACGTGGTCAAGGCGTTCGACGTCGTCGAGCCGGAAGGCCACCTGCTCATCATCACCGAGCGCGGCTATGGCAAGCGCACGCCGCTCGACCAGTTCACCCCGCACTCGCGCAACACGCAGGGCATGTGGGCGCTGGCGCATGACCGGCTGGAGGAGACCGGCCGGGTCGTCGCGGCCCGCGTGGTGCAGGAATGCGACCAGGTGACGATCATCACGTCTGGCGGACTGATCCTGCGGACGACCTGCAAGGATATCCGGCTCATGGCGCGGATGACGAAGGGCGTGCGCATCGTCAACCCGTCGAATGGGGATGCTGTGGCCGCGATGGCGCGCCTCGCGCCGCAGGTCGAGGAGGAAGCGGCTGCCGCGCCTGAGGCGCAGCCTGCGCCCGTCGCTGCGGTGGCGGTCGAGCCCGCCGGTGAAGTCGAAGACAGCGCCGTGGTGGATGCGGAGGGCTGACGGAGATGAGCTTGTTTGCGGTTTGCAACCGCAGCCGAAGGCACGGCTGACCTGAAAGGACCGGTACAACCCACCCCCATGTCACTCGCGACCCTGTTGCGCCGGGGCGTCGGCCTCCAATTGGAGGTGATGCCCGTGCCCGATGTCAGCCGCCTGGCTGAGACCCTCGTCGCGTTCGCGAACGGCGACGGCGGCTCGGTGCTGCTCGGCGTGGACAGCGAAGGCAGCGTGACCGGCGATGTAACGGTGGAGGACGCCGAGGCCGCGCTGCGCGCCGCGCTGAACCACTGCCGCCCGCTCGTGCGCACGGAGTGGCAGCAGTTCGAGGACCGCAGCGGCGTGGCCGTCGCCATCAGCGTGCCGCGCAGCACCGAGCTGCACGCACTGGCGGACGGCCGGGTGCTCGTCCGCACGAGCGAGGGCAACCAGGCGCTCGACGGCGGCAAGATCAGCCACCTGGCTGCGACCAAGGCGAGCGGCGATTTCGAGGTCGAGACCGTGCCGGGCGCGGACCGCGCCGACCTGGACCCCAGCGTCATCGCAGATTACGTCAAGCGCCGGGCCGAGCGTCTGGGCCGTGACCTGGGCCAGACGGAGGATGAGCTGCTGACCGCCATCGGTGCGCTGAACCCGCAGGGCCAGGTGACGGTTGCGGGGATGCTGCTGTTCGGCAAGGACCCGCAGTTCTTCATCCCCCAGAGCGGGCTGGTGTACGTGCGGTTTGCCGGCACGCAGCCGCGCGGGCCGGGCGGCCAGCCGGGGTACAGCCGCCGCGAAGAAGTCAACGGCGCACTCGCGCGGGTCATCGAAAACACCTGGAGCATCCTGCTGCAGGAGCTGCGTGGGGAGGCCGTCGTGCGCGGGCTGAAGCGGGAGGACAAGCACATCCTGCCGCTCTTTGCCGTCCGCGAGGCGCTCGTCAACGCCATGTGCCACCGCGACTACCGGCTGACGGGGCGGCGGGTGGAGCTGCGCCAGTTCGACGACCGGCTGGAGATCAGCAGCCCCGGCGGGCTGCCCGGCTATATCACGCTCGACAACCTCGTGGAGGAGCACTTCTCGCGCAACCCGCGGCTGGTCAACGGGCTGTTCGAATGGGGCTACATCGAGCAGCTCGGCCTGGGCATCGACCGGATGATCGAAGAAATGGTCGCCGCCGGCCATCCCGGCCCGGAGTTTAAGGACGCACCCTATGCCTTCACGGTGACGCTGCGCCGCGGGTTTGCGCAGGTCGGCTCGACCGGCGGCCTGCTCAAGGAACGCGCGCTGCCGGAGTGGAGCGGCCGCCTGAACGACCGGCAGATCCGCGCGCTCAATTACCTGCAACTCCACACGAGCATCACCAACCGCGAATATCGTGACCTCTGCCCCGACGTGACCCCCGAGACCCTCCGTCTCGACCTGGCCGACCTCGTCGACAAGGGGTTGATCGTCAAGATCGGGGATAAGAAGGGCACGTACTACATGCTCAAGTAGTTTCCCGACCCAAATATCGTATCTGAGGTGTTGCATGGCGGACTCATTTGTCCCTGCGTCCCGGCCCTACCCTGCCTGGCTCGAGGATGCCGTCTTCTACGAAATCTACCCGCAGACGTTCTACGATGCCAACGGCGATGGTATCGGTGACCTGCCGGGCATCCGCGCGAAACTGGACTACCTGGAGTCGCTCGGCGTCAACGCGCTGTGGCTGAACCCCTGCTTCGCCTCCCCGTTCGAGGATGCGGGCTACGATGTCAGCGACTACTACCAGGTCGCGCCCCGCTACGGC
>JAKPQT010000532.1 GCA_029555885.1 Chloroflexota bacterium
ATCCTGGAGAAGTTCGGCGTGATGCCCATCACGAGCGACAGCCATTTCGGGGAGTACATCCAGTGGGCGTACGATGTCACCGACCACAAGGGCATCCTCGACTTCTACCGCTTCTACAAGATGTACCTGTCTACCATCGAGCCTAAGATCGAGTTACGCCTGAAAGAACGGATTGTGCCCATCATCGAGGGCATCATGACCGATGCAGGTTATGAGGAGGCCGCGGTTAACATCCCGAACAACGGCCTGATTGCCGGCCTGCCCGACTGGCTGGTGGTCGAAGTGCCGGCCACGGTTGACCGGGGCGGGCTGCATGGCGTCTCGCCGGGTGTGCTGCCGCGCGGCTTCACCGGCCTGCTGATGAACCAGGCCGCGGTCCACGACCTGACGGCGGAGGCCATCATCCACAAATCGAAGGCGGCTGCACTCCAGGCTTTGCTGGTCGACCCGGTTGTCAACCGGTATCACGGCATGGAGGAGATGCTCAATACGATGATCGATTACCAGGAGAAGTGGCTGGGCTATCTTCAATAGCAGAAAGGAAGGTTCGCATGACAGTCAACGAAAGCTCGACCGACCGGATCATCCGCGCCATCATCGGCATCGCACTGCTGCTCATCGCCTTGTTCGCCGTCACGGATACTATCCTCAAAGTGGTCCTGATTGTTCTGGCGGCGGTGGCGCTGTTCACGGCAGCCACAGGCTTCTGCCTGATCTATCGGCTCCTGAATATCTCGACGAAGCATTAGGCTTCGACCGTGACCGGCCCGGCGGTCGGATGTGCCGTTGTGCATCCGACCGTTCGGCGTGCTCCAGCTACCCGGCCACTTCCTCGACGGCCTCTGCAAAGGCCCGCACATTCTCTGCCGACGCGAAGTCAATGTCGTAGGCCGGACACAGCAGCAGGCCCGTCGGGCCGAGTGTGCGCGCCCGCAGCCGAACCTCCGCACGGATATCCTCCGGCGAGCCGTGCTCCCAGAGCGCCGCAGTCCCGACGGTCCCCCACAGCGCCAGCCGCTCGCCGAACGCGCGCTTGATCGCCACAGCATCCATGCAGTCGGGCTGGATGGGATTGATGACATCCACGCCAATGTCAACGAGGTCGGGCAGAATCAGCGAAAAGTCGCCATCCGAGTGATAGAAGACCAGGAGCTCCGGCGCGGCTGACCGCGCGGCCCGGATGATCTCCGCCAGCCGCGGCTTGAAGAAGGTCCGCCAGCTCGCCGGGCTGATGATCATGCCGCTCGCCATCGCCACGTCATCGTCCAGCAGCAGGATATCGACCCCGGCGCGCGCCAGGATCACCGCGCTGTGCAGCGCCAGCGCGCCGAGCTGGTCGAGCAGGTAGTGCGCGAGTGCGGGCCGGAGGCGCAGGTCCTCCAGGAACGTGGTGAATCCCCGGAGCCGGTAGCCACTCTCGAACAGCTCACCGCCCAGGTGAGGCGGCGAGCCGGCGACCGCCCAGCCGCGAGCGTGATAGGTCGCAACCTGCGCGGCAACCTCGCCCGGCGCGTCCGGCGTGACAACCTGTGGCATGATAAATGCGGCGAAGTCCGCCAGCGTCTCCGCGGCCGAGAGGGGCCCGCGCGGGCCTTGCTCCGGGTGATAGCTCCACTGGTGGTAAGGCAGCAGTTGTCGCAGATTGCCCAGGTGGACATCGGGCGGCAGGCCGCGGAGATAGGCCAGGAAGTCCTTCTGGTCGGCGGGCGGGGTGAAATCCACAAAGCGCACATCGAGGCGCAGTTCTGCGGCCGTATCCGCCATGCCGGGCAGGCGCTCCTCCCAGAACGCCAGGGCCTTGGGTGGGCGATCAGGAAGCCGGTGCGTGAGGGCAGCACGTACGCGTTCTCGGGCATTCATTGCACGATCCTCCTTGTGCTGGTCGGGGGAGAAGCTACATCGTCGCAGCACCGATAACCATCATACCACATCCTGCGTTGCCGGGACATCAGGCTTCAACGGGCGGGCGTGTTTCACGCTGGGAGCAGAAACGAGCGGAGCACCCTGAGCCGAGGGCGGCGCAGCCAGGCTCTGCCTGGTCGCGCCGCACGCAGTCGAAGGGGCGGCCGCGTCCCCCATGTAAAACGCGCCCTCAACGCGCACGCCGCGCCTGCCACAGCGCAAAAACCACCGTGCAGCCGAGCAGCACCGCACAGAGCCGGTACACAGCGCCAAGTGGCAACCATGCCATCAGTCCCAGGGCCAGCGGCGGGCCGACCGCGCTGCCCAGGTCACCCAGGGTGTACACTACGCTAAGCATCCGCCCGCGCAGCGCAGGCTGGCCGTGATCACCGACGAGCACTGGCGCGAGCGCCTGCACGCCCCCGGCGGCCACCGCAGCCGCTAACGCCCCGGTGACAGCGATCCCAACGCGCGGGTCGGCCGCCAGCCAGACGCCCACACCGCCGGCCAGCAGCACCGCAGCCGTCGTCTGCCAGCGCCGCCTCGCCCGGTCTGCCAGGTGACCGGCGACCCGCGCCCCCGCGACGCTGACCAGCGCCCGCAGCGCGACAAACGCGCCGGTCAACGTTGCCAGCGGCAGCGCCAGCCGTCCGACCGTCAACCCGTCCCCCACCAGGTTGCTCAACCACAGGATGGCGGTGGCTGAGGCCACGCCTGCAAAGACAAACCGCGTGACAAACATCGGCACAGCGGCAACCAGGGCAGCCGGCCAGGGAAACCCATCGGCACCTGCTGCGGCGGACGGCAGCCTCAGGTGCGTAACTGCGCCGATGTTGAGGTCGGGCAGCGCCCGCGCCCACATGAGCGCGGCGAACAGCGTCAGCCCGCCGCCGATAGACAGCGCGGGCCGGAAGCCCACCAGGTCCGTCAGCAGACCGCCCAGCAGCGCCGCGCCGCCCGTGCCCACGAAGAACCACATCTGGTATTGCCCGCTCAACCGGCCGCGGTTGTCGGGTGAGGCGACATCCAGCACAACCGCGTTGCCGCCCACCCAGATGCCGGACCAGGCCGCGCCCCACAATAGCCGGGAGAGCAGCAGCGGCGCTGGGCCGTGCCCGACCGCGAACAGGAGGGTCGAAAGCGCGCCCAGGGCCAGCGCGGCCGCCAGCAGCCGGTGACGCGGCAGCCGGTCATACAGCAGACCGGCCAGGCCATTGGTCAACATGCGGACGGCGCGGTTGGCGCCCAGCAGCACGCCGACCGTCACCAGGCTCACGCCGGCCTGTGCAGCGATCTCCGGCCGCGGGAGAACGGTGTAGAGGGTGCTGTCGCCCAGGAGCGAAATGGCAGTGCCGAGGCCAAGCAGGAAGACCACGCGCTCCGGCGGGGGCGCAGACACGGGCCGCGTGATGCTCGCCATCAGCGGGTATGGCGCGGCAGGCCGGCGAGCAGGGCCACCGGCCCGGCCAGCAGCAGCCACATCACCGCGGTCAGGCCGTAGCGCTGCGCGACGAGGCCCAGCGCCAACGGAATCAGCGAACCGGCGAGACCGGCCAGGTTATTCACCGCCAGGGCCGTCCCACTCCGTCCCGGCAGCGCCGCGTACAACTGCGCCTGCAGGATGGCATACCAGCCGGAGCTGAAGAACCCCAGCGCACCCAGGATGACCAGCTTCAACTCATACGTCGGGGCGAGCAACATGGCCGGCAGGAGCAGCAGTTCGAGCACCGCGCTGATGCGGAGGTAGCTCAGACCCTTGACCCGCTCCAGCAGAGGAATCAACAGCAGGTCACCGGCCAGCCCCACCCCGGTCCACACAGCGACGGCCATGCCCGCCTGCGCAGGCGTGGCGCGGGCCACATCCACGAAGTAAAGCGCCAGAAAGCCGAGCAGGACATCCAGCATGAGGTCGCTGAACTGCAACAGCACCAGCCAGCGCAGGACCGGTCCCTGACGCAGTTGTCCAACCGCGTCCAGCAGGCCCTGCCTGAGCGGCGCCAGCGTCAGACGCTCGCCATGTACGCCGTCGGGGTACGGCATCCGGCGACTGATGACCGTCAGTAGCAGCAGCAGGCCGGCCATCCCGAGGAAGGTGCCGCGCCAGCCCCAGCCGAGCAGCGAGGCGCCGGCGAGCGCCAACGGCCCGCCCACCACGCCGAGCGAGCCGGCGAAGGTCCAGCGGGCCATGTTCTGTTCGCGCCGCTCCGGCTCCAGGTCCATCAGCGTCGCCTGCGACAGGCTGACGAACGCGCCGGACGCGGGGTACATGAGGATGAATGCGATCAGCAGCACGGCGAAACCCGGCGCCGCCGCGGTCAGCAGTAAGGCCAGGGTAAACGCGGCCCCGCCGCCCACGACCAGTGCCTTGCGCCGCCAGACGTCGCCGAGCACCGCCAGGAGGGGCTCGACTGCGTTGCTGATGAGGCCGGGCACGCTCAGCAGGACACCGATCTGCGCGTAGGACAGGGCGAGGTCATCGCGGATGAGGGGCCAGGCTGCCTCGCGCGCGCCGAAGACGAATTCGTCAAGGAATTCGATCAGCAGGATGACGAGCACAAACCGGGAGAACCGCCGCAGCACAGCACCCTTCACAAAGCCAGGACCTGCCTTCCGCGTGGTCCGTTCATTCCGAGGTTGCGCTCAACGGGTCAGCTCCCCGCACAGGTTCTCTCCGGTGCGCTGGCGCACCTCCGCAGGCGACAACCCGCAGCCGAACAGGAAGAACAATTTGCACAGGGCCGCCTCGGTGGTCATATCGTACCCGCTGATGACGCCCGCGCGGGCCAGCGCCGATCCTGCGGCATACTCGCTGAGGCATACGCTCCCGCGCAGGCACTGGGTAATGGCGATGATCACCACATCGCGTGCGGTTGCCTCCGCGAGGGCCGCGAGAAACCGATCATCGCGGTCCGGCCCATTACCCACGCCGAAGGCCAAGAGCGCCAGCCCCTGCAGCGGCGGCTGGAGCACATTGGCCAGCAGGTCCGGTGACAGGCCGGGGAACAGGCGGAACGCGCCCACCGTGGCGGGCCTCACCGGCCAGACCGGGGCCAGCGGCCCGGCATAGGCGGGGAAGGCCAGGTGACTGCGGTCGATCTCCACGCTGACGCCCACGGTGCCGAGCGGCGGGTAGTTGGGCGAGTCGAAGGCATCCAGCCCGTCGGCATCTACCTTCGTTGCCCGGCAGCCCCGCAGCAGTTTGTTCCCGAAGTAGAGGCACACCTCCGGCACGGGCGCGTGCGCAGCAATCCACATGGACGTGATAAGGTTGGCCCGCGCATCGTTGCGCACCTCGGCCAGCGGAATCTGCGAGCCGGTGATGATGACCGGCTTGGCAAGGCCGCGCAGGAAGAACGGCAGCGCTGAGGCCGTGTAGGCCATCGTGTCCGTACCGTGCAGGACGATAAAGCCATCGTAGGCATCGTAATGCGCGACGATATCCTGCCCGATGCGCACCCAGTCCGCCGGCTGCATGTTGGACGAGTCGAGCAGCGGCGCGTACTCGTGCAGATCATAGGCGGGCATGGCCGGGTCGGCCAGCTCCGGCATCGCAGCCATCTGCTCGGCCAGGAAGCCCGGCGCGGGCGCATAGCCGTCCGCGGTGCGCCGCATCCCGATAGTGCCACCGGTATACGCAATATACAGCCGCTTCATGGCCCGGCGGCTTCGAGGATCGGCGCGAGATCGGGCGGCGTCCAGCGGTCCGACTTGAGCACCTTGCCGTCCGCCCGGTAGATGACCGCGCCTGCGGCGTCCAGCTTGCTCATGTTGCTGCGGTGGACCTCCGCGAAGAGCGGTTCGGCCACGCCCTGCAAGCCGTGGGCGACATACGTGCCCAGGACCACATACATCAGGTCGCTGAGCGCGTCGGCAATCTCAACGAGGTCGCCCGCCTCCGCGGCCGCGCGGTACTCGTTCAGTTCCTCCTGGATCAGGCTGACCCGGAGTGCGACAGTCTCGGGTGATAGAACCGCGGTCGGCGCCGTCTCCATGTGTGCGCCGAAAATTCGATGAAACTCTGTCAGCATACGCAGTTGCTCAATCACAAGCAGATCCCTCCTGTGGCATGAGGCCCATTGTAGCATATCCGCCGGTCCGACAGACGTTCAGATATGGCTTACTTTGTACGCCATCAAACAGCGGAAATCGGCGCGGGCAGGTAAACTGCCCAGGATGGAGAGTGCAGACGTATGAACCAACTACCCTCAGAGACGATTATGGGGCCCGTGCACCTGCGCGTGGCTGATATGGACAGGGCATTGTCCTTCTATCGGGATGTGCTGGGGTTACAGCCGCAACCGCAGGCATCCAACGCCGAGACTGTGACGCTGCACGGTCTGGACAGCCGGGCCCTCGCCACCCTTTCGACTGGGCCGGGCGTCCGGGCCCGATCGCCGCGCTCGACCGGACTGTATCACTTTGCGATCCTCGTGCCGGATCGCGCCAGTCTGGGTGCGACCTTGCGGCGGCTGCTCGACACGCGTTATCCATTGCAGGGGGCGTCCGACCACGGCGTCAGCGAGGCGCTCTACCTGGCCGACCCGGACGGCAACGGCATCGAAATCTATCGCGACCGCCCGCGCGCCGAATGGCCGTTCGAGAACGGCGAGCTGTCGATGGTCACGGAGTCGCTGGACGCCGAAGGCGTGCTGGCCGAATCGCGCGGCGCGTGGGAAGGGCTGCCCCGCGGCACGCGCATGGGACACATCCACCTGCAGGTGCGCGACCTGGCTGAGGCGGAGGACTTCTACACGCGCACGCTGGGCCTGGACCTCATGCAGCGCTATCCCCCGGCCACGCAGGCCCGCGGCCGCGCGTCGGCGGCCTTCCTGTCCGCCGGCGGCTATCATCATCACGTGGGCATCAACACCTGGACCAGCGCCGGCGCGCCGCCACCGCCGCCGGATGCCGTGGGCTTGCAGCATTTCACGCTGCTGCTGCCCGATACGGATGCGCTGGTCGCAGCGCGTGCGCGCCTGGAGGCTACGGGGATTCCCGTGGAGCCACAGGACGCAGGGTTCTTGGTCCGCGACCCGTCGGGCAACGCAGTCCGGCTGGAGGTCGGAAGCTAAGAACTGGAAGCTGGAAAGGTGGTCTCGGTAATACTGGAGTGAAGGCTTTATTTAGCCGGGTGGGTCGTGTACGTGAACAGCCTGCCTGACGGGCTGAAGCCTCCACTCCAATATCCCTTCCTGGCACTCTTCCATTCGCCAGTTTCCAGCTTCTAGCGGCCAGCTTCTAGCGACCAGCTTCAGCTTCTGCCGTACATCGTGTATAATGCCGCCATCGAATCGAAAATGCATGTTCACACAAAAATGGAGGGAAATCGTTCATGGAATATCGTCGGATGGGCAAGGCTGGTCTGAAGTTAAGCGCGTTGTCGCTTGGTGCATGGGTGACGTATGGCGGGCAGGTCGGCCAGGATACGGCTGAACAGTGCATGGCCGCAGCGTACGAGCACGGAGTCAACTTCTTCGACAACGCCGAGGGCTATGCCGCAGGCAACGCCGAAGTGGTTATGGGCAATGTCATCAAGAAGCTGGGCTGGCGCCGTGAGAGCGTGGTCGTCTCCACCAAGATTTTCTGGGGCGGCGATGGCCCAAACGACACTGGCCTGTCGCACAAGCACATCATCGAGGGTGTCAACAATGCGCTCCGGCGGTTGCAGATGGACTACGTGGACCTGGTCTTCTGCCACCGGCCCGACCCGGAAACGCCCATCGAAGAGACGGTCCGCGCAATGGACATCGTCATCAAGCAGGGAAAGGCGTTCTACTGGGGCACCTCGGAGTGGAGCGCAGCCGAAATCATGGCGGCGGATGGCATCGCCCGGCAGTACGGCCTGACCCCGCCGAGCATGGAGCAGCCGCAGTACAACATGCTCTGGCGCGACCGCTTCGAGCGGGAATACGCGCCGCTCTACCGCGACCTGGGCTATGGCACGACCATCTGGAGCCCGCTGGCCTCCGGCGTGCTGACCGGCAAGTACAACGACGGCATTCCCGAAGGTTCACGCGCCTCGCTGCAGGGCTACGAGTGGCTGCGCAATTCCGCCGTCACCCCGGAGCGCATCGAAAAGGTCAAGAAGCTGAAGCCCATCGCGGATGAACTCGGCTGCACGACCGCGCAGATGGCGCTGGCCTGGTGCCTCACCAACCCGAACGTCAGCACCGTAATCACCGGCGCGAGCCGGGCCGAGCAGGTCCATGAGAACATGAAGGCGCTCGACGTGCTGCCGAAGCTGACCGACGAGGTGTTGGAGCGCATCGAAGCGGTGCTCGACAACCGCCCGCAGTAGCGGCGACCTGCGGTCGCCCGACTCCCCAAACAAACCAGGTTTCTGGCAGAAACCTGGTTTGTTCTGCCAGATAGCGCACGCCACGACCATGACCCTACCTGCTTTCGACCGCATCACCGATTATCGCCGCCGGACCTACCGCCTGACGCCGGACCTGCGCATCCACACCAAGAAGCAGGCCATCGCGTTCGTCAACGAACGCGGATTCATGTTCTTCTGGCCCGTCAAGGGGACCGAGCTGCCGAGCCTGTGGGCCGCGGTGGCCGGTGACCGCCCCGTGCCGGACGCGCACGACGACCCAGGCCATGTGACCTGGGGCTGGAAAGATGAGCTGCTCGGCGCCCGCGTGTGGTACTACGCGAAGGTCCTACGCAAGAAATCCACCTTCATCGCGCACGATGCGCTGCCCTATTTCTATGCCCTGTCGGAGAACTACGGTGCGCCCGAGGAGGATTACCTGCAGCAGTACCGCGAGGGGCGATTGAGCCACGAGGCCAAAACCATCTACGAGGCGCTGTTGAGCCAGGGGCCGCTGGACAGCCCGGCCCTCCGCCGGGCCGCCCGCATGACCACGCGCGAGAGCGATGCCGCGTTCAACCGGGCCATGCTCACGCTCCAGGCCGACTTCAAGCTGCTGCCGACCGGCGTCGCGCAGGTGGGCGCGTGGAAGTACGCCTTCATCTACGAGCTGACGCACCGCTACTACCCTGACCTGGCAGAGCAGGCGCGACCCATCCGCCAGGCCGCCGCGCGTGCGCGTCTGGTGGAGCTATATCTGCGTTCGGTCGGTGCGGCCCAGGCGCGGCAGGTGGAGATGTTGTTCGGCTGGCCGAAGGCGGATGTTGCAGCTGCGCTCGCCGCGCTTGAGGCTTCGGGCGTTGCTCGTTCCGGTCTCCGGTGCGAGGCAACTCCTGGCGAGTGGTGGACGCTGGCGGAGTTGCTGTAGGTTCATACGAGGAGGCAGACAGTGAAGAAGACGGAGGGTCGAATACGCCGCCCGCTGGGGTTTCCGACCAGATGCTGACTTCAAACACGCCCAACTCGTGCTCGATCCGCCTGAGTCGCACCCCGTGACCGGACGAATCGAGTTCGGCAAAGAAGGTAAGCCGCTCTTCATAAACGGCCCGCACGACAACGTGCAGGCCATCCTCCGGCAGTTGATGCGCACTGCAGGCGAGGGCAATTTCGATTACATTGCCCATCTCGGCCCCCCTGCGGTTGAGCTCCTGTCAGATGATTTCGAGGAGTATCAGGAGTAAGATCATGCCCGCTAAAACCCCACCCTCACAGTCGAACATCTATCAGATCAAAGTCACGTTGAACGGCATCAGACCTCCGATCTGGCGGCGCATCCAGGTGCGGGATGATATCACGCTCGCCCGGTTGCACACGATCCTGCAGATCGTCATGGGTTGGGAGGATTACCACATGCATGCCTTCCGGATCGGCAACATGGAGTACGGGCAGCCTGATCCCGACTTAGGCATACGCAGCGATCGGAGCGTGAAGCTTAAGCAATTCGTCAGTGGCGAGAAGTTCAAGTTCCGCTATGAGTATGACTTCGGGGACTCCTGGGAACACATGCTGGAAGTTGAAAAGGTCCTGCCGCCAGAGCCCGGTGTGCACTATCCGCGCTGCCTGACCGGCAAGCGCGCCTGCCCGCCGGAAGATGTGGGCGGCATCTGGAGCTACCCGGATTTTCTGGAAGCCATCCGCGACCCTGAGCACCCCGAACACGACGAGATGCTGGAATGGATCGGCGGCAGCTTCGATCCCGAGGCGTTCGACCTGGAGGATGTGAACGACCAGTTAGCGCAGATCAAGTAGCGCGTATCGCCTGTGGCGGCATAGCTGGCCGCGCGCAGACCGCCGACTGTGACTCAGGCCGCGCCGTACATCTCAGGATTCAGGAAAGGCACCAGCGCCATCTCCAACCCTTGCGCGTAGAGCAGCCGCCGGTCTACGCGGCCCTGCGTCAGGTAGCCGATGGCCCCTCCCCGCTGCTTGGTGTTGTGCTGCCCGCTGAGCCGGTCGATGACCGTGCCCAGCTCCTCGCCGCCGGCCAGCGCCGCGATGATGCCGGGCGGCAGCTCGTACATGGGCGACACACCGAAGCCGAGCCGCCCCGCCGCATCGCCGATGCACAGCACCCCGAACGACAGCCAGCGGCCGTGCCACTCGGCCATCCCGCCTTCCAGCCCCACGCAGTACGCTGCACCCAAGTTCCGTTCCCGATTGAGGGCCAGCAGGCTGCGCACCCGGTTCTCCGCGCCGGCGAAGGTGTCGTCGCCCGCTGGCATGGCCGAGACTCCGGATGCGACCTCGTAGCCCTCGACCTCGACCACCGCGAAGTGTGCAGCGAAAACCTCGCGCACGGCTTCGATCTTGACGGGATTCAGCGAACCGACAAGCACCTTCAAGGCACACTCCCCCTAACCGATGAACCCGACGCGCCAGACGAAGATGCCGATCATCGCCACGCCCAATACGAACTGCAACGCGCGCGACGCGATGCACCCCGCCAGCCAGCCGCCGCCGGCCCTCAGTGCGTCGGCCCAGTCCTTGCGGTGCTGGTACTCCACGACCAGGATGCCGACCAGCGTGCCGATGACCGCCGCGGGCAGGGCGCCGATGCCGCCGACGAACAGGCCGAGCAGAAAGCCCACGATACCCAGCACGCTGCCCGCGGCAATCGCCTGCCAGGAGGCGCCCGCCATCTTCGTCGCGGCCTGCGTCAGGACGAAATCGGCCACCATCCCGATGGCGGCCAGCACGCCCAACACCGCCAGCACCCACGGCATCATGCTCGCAGACCCCTCGACGAAGCCATAGACGAGGGCCGCCAGCCAGATGAAGCCGACACCAGGCAGGCCGGGCAGCACCGTACCGGCCAACCCGATCAACATTGCGAGCAGCGCGACCCAAAAAGGCATGTTTTCCACGCGAACAATCTCCTCCCCGAATCTCCGATGGCGTGTATCATACTGTATTCCACATCTCGCGCAAGAAACCCGATCTGCGGTATGATAGGGCCTCACAGCCGGGAGGGGCTGCGATAGATGCGCGTATTGTTTCTGTTTCTGGATGGCGTCGGGCTTGGCCCGAATGATCCCGACATCAATCCGCTGGCGCGGGCAGACATGCCGAACCTGTCGCGGCTGCTGGACGGCCGCCGCCTGGTCGCGGGCAGCGCACCGCTGGAAACGGCGCGCGCTTCCGTCACCAGCCTGGATGCCTGCCTCGACGTGGCCGGTATGCCGCAATCTGCCAGCGGGCAGGCCGCGCTGCTGACCGGATTGAATGTGCCCGCGCTGATCGGCTCCCACTACGGGCCGTGGCCCAACCAGGCGATCGTCAATCTGCTGGCGAACGGCAATGTGTTTCGCGCAGTGCGGCGGACGGGGCGCCGCGCCGACTTCCTGAACGCCTACCCGCCGAGCTACTTTGCGGCCATCCAGTCAGGCCGGCGGCTCTATTCCGCGATTCCCCAGGCGGCCGTCAGCGCCGGCCTCGCGCTCAAGACCACGGATGACCTGCGGGCCGGCCGCGCGCTCTCCGCGGACTTCACGGGCCACGCGTGGCGCGAGCGATTGGGACTGGCCGACACGCCGCTGCTGACTGCCCGTGAGGCAGGCGCGCGGATGGCCGCGCTGGCCGCGGGGGCGGATTTCACCTTCTTCGAGTACTGGCTGAGCGACTATGCAGGGCACGGGCAGGACATGGCCGAGGCATGTGCGCTGCTGGAAAGCGTGGATGCGATGTTGGGTGGGTTGACGGATGCTTGGGACGACAGCGCGGGGCTTATCGTGCTCACATCGGATCACGGCAACATGGAAGACCTGAGCACGCGCGGCCACACGATGAACCCGGTCCCTGCCCTGCTGATCGGCGCGGAGTCACACCGGCGGCGCATGGCCGCGTCGCTGCGCAGCCTGCCGGACATCGCGCCGGCCATCATGCGGGCAATTGCTGGGAGCCTCGTGCAGGCGTACCACCAGAGCTATATGTGACCACAGAATAGACGGATCACGCGGAAGAATGATTCTTTGATCTATAAGAGGCTCGATTCGCCTTCTGTGTGGTCCGCGTATTCGGTGATTGTACTCAGGCGCCGGGCGTGGCGGTCACGGTCGGCTCCGGCTCGCGCATGTCGCCCAGGCCGACCTGCTGCATCAGCATAGCCATGCGGTAGCGCGCCAGCGCAACGAGCTCCGACTGGTTGCTCTCACTCGCGTATTCGGACGTCTTCTCCAGGGCATCCACAGCCAGTTCCAGCTTGCCCTGCCCCTCATACACCGATGCGAGATAGTACCATGCCACCGCGTGCTTCGGCTCCGCGGCCAGGACCGCCTGTGTATCGGCGTAGGCCTCATCATACATGAGGAAGCCCAGGTAGATGCCTGCACGCGCGACGTGGAACTCCATCTCGTTCGTACTGAGCCGGCGCGCGCGGTCGTAGTTCTCCTGCGCGGCCTGCGTATCGCCCAGCTTTTCCAACACCGCGCCGATGCGGATCCATACATCCGGATCGTCCGGCGTATGCTCAGCCGCCGCCTGGAAGTCCGCCAACGCCCCTGCGTAGTCACCGTAGTTGATGATCTTCTGCTCGCCCGCGGTCTGGGCTGAAAGCGCGGCCTGCACCTGCGGATCGACCGGAAAGAGTGTGCGCAGAAGCAGCCACGCGCCCACGGCCACCACTGCGACCACACCCAGCGTCACCAGCGTGCGCCGCCAGCGGACTATGCTCTCCTGGCGCACCAGGTCATCGAGCTGCCACCACCATGCCAGCCCGGTCGCGTCGCCGTGCTGGCGCGTGCGCAACTGGTCCAGCCCGCCGGCCGCCCACAATTCGCGCAGCACGCGCGGCCCGTTCCGCCGCAGTTGCGCCTGGATGGTGTCCCAGCGGCCGGCTTCGGGACGCAGGTCAACGCCCTGCGCTTCGAGTTCCGGCCAGAGCTCATCGATCCGGTCCAGGTCCAGCAGCAGTTCGGCGGCTTCCTGGCCGCTGCCGCGGAGGTTGGCGAGCCGTTTCTCAACGTGGCCCAGGAGTTCCCGCAGTTCATCCGCGGGGGTCATTTGACTGGTTCGGATTGCACGCGCCATGTTTACGCTTTACTCGTCCCCGGCCTCTTCAGCCTCGGCTTCAGGTTCCGCCTTGTCTTTGGCCTTCGCAGCCTTCTCCATCTCGTTCCAGATGCGACCGATGCCCTGCTTGATCTGCGACTCGGTCTTGGACTTCAGGGCCGGGGAGATGGGGAACCAGCCGACAACCTCGCGCAGCACCGTCTGGACCGTCTCCTGCTTGGAGCGGTTCTGGCGATGGAAGGTTCGCACCCGGGCCCGCATGTAGCGGATGTACTCGGACATCTGCTCTGTCGCATCGCGGCCGCAGACGGGTCCGCGGCCCGGCACAATCTGGTCGGCCTTGAACTTGCGGATGTAGGTCAGCCCGTCCAGCCACTCCTTCGAGTTGGCCTGTGCCATGTACGGATGCTGGTCAACCCAGACCGCATCACCGACGAACAGGATGCGCTCGTTAGGCAGCCAGATAACCGAGGTGGCCGCAGTGTGCCCGCCGATCTTCATGATGCGCAGGTCGCGGCCGCCGCGCACGATATCCAGCCGGTGCGAGAACGTAATCTTGGGCACGACAATCTGGATGTTCGTGAACTGCGCCTGGATCTCCGGTTCCTTCTTGAAGGAATCTATGACGCGCTGTTTGAAGTTGTCGCCATAGCCCTTCATGTGCTTCCAGGCGATGTCATGGGCCACGACGGGCGTCGGCATGAAATACTGGTTGCCGACGATGTGGCCGCGATGGTGGTCCGTATTGATGATATACAGGAACGGTTTGTCCCCTGACATCCGGCGCAGTTCCTCGCGGAAGGCCACGGCCTGCTTCGGCACGATCGGCGTGTCGATGATGATGCAGCCCTCGCTGGTCAGAATGGCTCCGTAGTTGGCCCCGCGCTGATCGGTCTCCACGAAGATGCCGGGTGAGATTTCACGCATAAGACACGACCTCGACTTACAGAGTGGACAGCCCCGCGTGCAGCGCGGCGTCCAGTACATCGTCAACGGGCACGCCGCCCTGCGCCCAATCCGGCCGGCCGCCCCCACGCCCCCCGCCTGCCGTGACGACTATGCGCAGCAGCGCGGCCGCATCGACCGTCAGGTCATCGGAGCGGGTGCAGAACACCTGGGGCCGCTCCCCGCGCGCTGCCAGCAGCACGACGGTCCGCTCGCGCGCTTTCAGGGCCTGCGCCACGCGCTTGACGCGCTCCGCCGGGGCAGCGAGCGCCTGCGCCACAACCCGGTAGCTGCCGCGCGGTTCAGCCCCGGCCCAGAGCGCGGCTGCGGTCGCCTCGACCCACTGGCGCTCCAGGTCGGCCAGCTCCTTGCGTAGCGCGTCCATTTCAGCAGCCCGCCGGTCCACCGCAGCCAGGAGCTCGTCCTGCCCCGTCGTGAAGCGGGCCACCAACCCCTGCGTCAGCGCGTGCAGCCGGGCGTAATCTGCACGCGCGCGGCCCCCGCAGAGGAAGGTCACGCGCAGCTCCCCGCCCCGGCGCTCGGTTGCGATGACCTTGGTGAGCCCCACCTGGCTGCTGTTGGCGACATGCGTGCCGCCGCAGGCCGACCAGTCGAACCCCGCGACCTGGACAATCCGAATGTTTTCCGTGACCTTCGGCGCGCGACGCAGCGGCAGCGCAGCGAGTTCCTCCGGCGTCACATAGCCCGCGGTTACAGGTAAGGCCCGGTCGATGATGCGGTTCGCTGCGGCTTCAGCCGCAGCCACGGCTGCGCCGTCGAGGTCCGCACGGGAGAGGTCGATGGTGCTGTAGGCCACTCCCAGGTGAAATGCGACGGTCTCAGCCCCGCACGTTTCGATGAACGCCTGCGAGAGGATGTGCTGGCCCGTATGCTGCTGCATGTGGTCGAAACGGCGCGACCAATCCACCGTACCTGTCACCGGCGCACCGGCCGGCCAGTCCGCCGGGACGGCGCCGGTGTCGAGCCAGTGCCACACCAGGCCATCCTCGCTGGTTACGTCAACTACTGCCCGGCCGCCGGCCGCCGCGGTGAGCATCCCCGTATCGTTCGGCTGGCCCCCGCCCGTGGGATAGAACGCGGTGCGGTCCAGCGCAACCGCCAGCCGGTCGCCCTCCGCGCGGGCTGCCAGCACGCGGCCCGCGAAGTCGGCGCAATAGGTATCAGCATAATAGAGGCGCTCGGTGTTCATGCGGCATCCGCTGCCCGGCGCGCCGCCGCCTGTGGTCCCAGCGCGTAGTCGGCCAACGTCTTCTGGCTCTGGGATTTGATGGTCAAAGCGCGGTGATATAGGTCCACGTACTTGACTGCGGAGCGCCGCCAGGAGAAATCGACCGCCATGCAGCGACGGACAAGCTGCCGCCAGATGTCGCGATGGCGGTAGGTCTCCAGCGCACGAATCAGCGCCGTGTACAGCGCCATCGCATCATAGGTCGCAAAGTCAAAGCCGTGACCCTCGCCGGTCTCCGGGGTATAGTCGCTGACGCTGTCCGCCAGCCCGCCGACGCGATGCACGACCGGCACTGCCCCGTAGCGCATGGCAACCATCTGGTTCAGGCCACACGGCTCAAAGCGCGACGGCATCAGGAAGATGTCGCTGCCCGCGTAGATGCGCTGTTCGAGGGGCCGGGTGAACGTGAGGAATACAGCCACCCGCTCCGGATAGCGCGCCGCCAGTGCATTCAGCATTTCGTGATAGCGCATCTCGCCCGTGCCCATGACGACAAGCTGACACCCGTTGTGGCGCAGCAGCGGGTCGGCGATGGCATTGATGAGGTCGAACCCCTTCTGGTCGATCAGGCGCCCGACAATGCTGACGATAGGCATCTCAGGATGCTGGGCGAGCTTGGCTTCCGCCTGCAATGCAGCCTTGTTCGCCGCGCGCGCCTCGATGTTGGTGGCATCAAAGTGCACGGCGATGTTCGGATCGGTCGCGGGATCGTATAGCTCGGTATCGATGCCGTTAAGGATGCCGAACAGCCGGTCGCGGCGGTCGCGCAGCACCGGATCGAGCCGCTGGCCGAACTCCGGCGTCAGAATCTCCTGGGCATAGGTCTCGCTGACTGTGTTGATGATATCCGCGAACAGCAGCCCCCGCGCCATCAGGTCCACGACGTAGTTGAGGTCGGGCGCGATATCGGGATGGGCGATGAAGCCAGTCTCGGCCAGCCCTGCGATTTCGAGAATCCGGTAGCCGAAGATGCCCTGGTATTCGAGATTGTGCGCGGTATAGAGCGTCGCAATGGACGAGAAGAACGGGTCGTCACGGTAGACCGTTTTCAGCCAGTTAGGGATGAGCGCGGTATGCCACTCGTTGCAGTGGATGATATCAGGCTGCCAGCCCATCACGCGGCAAGTCTCAAGCGCGGCGCGCGAGAAGAAGATGAACCGCTCCGCATCGTCCGGATACATATAGATGCCCTGGCGGTCGAAATAACGCGGGCTGTCCACGAAGTAAAGGGGCGTGAGGCTGTTGTTCGCGCCGATGCTGCCCTCGTAGATGGCAGCGACCTCGGTGCGCTCATCCATCGGCACCGCCACCGTCTCCAGCACGCGGCGCAGGTCGAACTTCTCGATCTCGACGCGGCCATAGCGCGGCATCATGATGCGCACATCATGGCCGAGCGCGCGGATGGCTTTCGGCAGCGCGCCGGCCACATCGGCCAGCCCGCCGGTCTTGGCAAACGGCACGCATTCGGCCGTCAGATACAGAACTTTGAGCGGTTTTTGCAGGCCCATAGCTTGCGGGCTCCCAGGGTGGTGTGGGGCCTATGGTAGCACAGAAAGAGGGAAAGCGCAACGCGCTTTAATCTACGATCTCCGCACGCACGGCCCGGGTGAGCGTGATGAACTCCGGCTCCGTCGTCACAGCAATGTCTCGGGGCCGCGGCAGGGGAATGGCAAATTGTGCGCGCACGCGACCGGGGCGCGGCGACATCACGATGACCCGGTCGGCCAGGAACACGGCTTCGGAGATGCTGTGCGTCACCATCACAACCGTGGGCCGGCGCAGCGACCAGATGCGCGTCATCTCCGCATTCATACGCTCGCGCGTGAGCGCGTCGAGCGAACCGAACGGCTCGTCCAGCAGCAGCACGCTCGGCTCGTACACCAGCGCGCGCGCCAGCGCGACGCGCTGCTGCATCCCGCCCGATAGCTGGCTCGGATAGGCATCGGCGAACCCTTCGAGGTTCACCAGGCTGATGAGGTCGTGGCCGCGCTGTGCCATGTCGGCCTGGGGCAGACCGGCAACCTCCAGAGGCAGCATGATGTTGCCCAGGACGGTCCGCCAGGGCATGAGGTTCGCGCGCTGGAAGACAAAGCCGATCTCACGGCGCGGCTCGGTCAGCGGCTCGCCGCGCCACAGCACCTCCCCGCTGATGGGCCGGAGCAGCCCCGCCAGCAGCCGGAGCAGCGTGCTTTTGCCACAGCCGGACGGCCCGACGATGGCGAGGTATTCCCCGTCCGCCACCTGCAGCGACATGCCGTCCAGCGCCAGCAGGTCTGCCCGGTTGCGGTCGTAGAAGGTCATGCGGAGGGACCGCGCCTCCAGGACCGGATGCGCTGCGGTCATGGCGCGGCCAGGTCGCCCGGCACGAAGTCGTTCGTGAACAGGTCGGCGGCCACGACCTCCGTCTGGATGAGGCCCATCTCCCTCATGAACTGCGCGGCCTGCTCCCACGCGGCCGGGTCAGAAAGGCCCAACTCGCCGGCCGGCGCCCGCCATAGTTTGAGCGATTCATCGAAGATGGCCCGGCTCACCGCTGCCTGCTCGCCCCCGGCCTCCGGCACGGCCCGCAGGCTGATCTCGAAGGCCGCGTCCGGGTCCGCCAGCGTATCGACCAGCCCACGCAGCAGCGCCGTCACGAAGGCGCGCACCAGTTCGGGCTGGGCCTGGATGGTCTGCTCGTTCGTAATGATGCCGTTCGAGGGCAGGTCGACGTAGTCTGACACGGGGATAACGGTGATCTCCTCCCCTGCCAGCCGCAACTGCACGGGGCCATTGACGACGTAGTCGAGCGCGGCGTCCACCTGGTCGCGGCTCACAGCCGTGGCCTGCGTGAAGCCGATGCTCTGCAGCGTCACCTGGTTCGCATCCAGCCCGGTCGCGTAGACCAACGCCTCCCACCCGACGTAGCTGGCGCCGAATAGCCCTGGCAGCCCGACCTGCTTGCCCACCAGGTCCGCGGGGCTGCTGATGCCCTGGGAGGCCTTCGCAAACAGCACGACCGGGAAGCTGCGATACCAGCGCATGACATACCGCACGGGCAGGCCCTGGCTGCGGCCCAGGATGACCTCCTCGCCGCTGCCGATCATGAAGGACAGTTCGCCCGTGCCGACGAGCTTGAGCAGGTCGCTCTCGATACCGTACTGCGGGATGACCTCCAGCCCGGCCTCGCGGAAGTAGCCGCGTTCCTGCGCCACATAGAAGGGCGCGAACTGCACGCTGGGGATATAGCCCATCGCAACGGTCAGCTGGGTGAGCGCGGGCGCGTCCGCCGTGGCAACCTCAGCGGCGGGCGCTGCCGGCGCGGCCGCCGGTGCCGTGGGCGTGCCCACCGGCACACAACCGGCGATGAGAACAACTAGCAGCATGAGAACAGGAAGAATGAGTTTTCGGGACATAAGACCTCCGCGGCGCTGAAGCGCCCACTCCAAACCGGTCACGACGCGCGACGCCAGCGCAGGACCAGATACTCAACGAGCGCAACGACCGAATAGAGCAGCAAGGCAATCGCGACCAGGGTAAAAAGCGCCACGAACAGCATCGGCGTATCGAGGATGCCGCGCGCCAGGTTAATCAGGAACCCAAGGCCCCGGCTGGCGCCGACGAATTCACCCACCACCGCGCCGATGACCGCCAGCGTCACGGCGACCTTGAGCCCGCCAAAGAGAATGGGCAGCGCGGCCGGCACCTCCAGCTTGACGAACGTCTGCCACCGGTTGGCCTGTAACGAGCGCATGAGCGCGTGCAGGTCCGGCTCGACCGACCGGATGCCGACGATGGTGTTGACCAGCGCAGGGAAGAAGACCGTGAGGGCGCAGACGAGCACCTTCGAGAGCCCGCCGAAGCCGAACCAGATGACCAACAACGGCGCGAGCGCAACAATCGGCACGGCCTGCGAGGCCACGATGTAGGGCGAGAGGATGCGCTCCAGCAGCGGCGACTTGGCGAGGCCATACCCCGTCAGCATGGCAACCACCAGGCCTAGCGCCAGGCCGGCCAGGACTTCCGCCAGCGTCGCGGCCGTGTGCATGGCAAGGGTGCCATCCGCTGCCAGGGTCAGAAAGCGCGCCCAGACGAGCGCCGGGCTGGGCAGGATGAACGCCGGATATTGCTGCCAGCGGACGAGCAGATGCCAGCTGGACACAAACAGAAACAGAGCCAGCGGAATGAGCAGGAGGTCCAGCCGGAGCAGCCGGCGGCCAGCACGAGCCGGCAGACGCCAGAGGTCTTGCAGGCTCATACGCAGATTCCGGGTCGCGTGGCGGGCAAGCGTTGCATTCACAGGGTACTCCCATTCGCTGCGTTAAACACAAAGCCCCAGGGCTACTTGCACCCTGGGGCTGAGAGTTCACTGGCACGCGCACCCACTACCCAACCCTTCCGGGCCCGGTAACAGGCACACACCCTCTCCCATCCGGACTATACCGTCGGCCCCGGCTTCTCACCGGGTCTGTGTCCGGGAGCGAACTCCCATCCACTTGCGGGCTTGGCAAATGTGCGCCTTGCGCACACGCCTTACCGCCGATCGGGAATTGGTTAAGGTTTCGCAGAAACCCAGGTTTCGCAGAAACCCACCTCACCCTGCCCCGAAGGTGCTGTCAATGATGTGAAGTATAGCACAGCCTACGCGGCTGTCAAGTGATTCGCGACTGAGCTTTCCCTACTTGCGCCGGAAGTATTTGCTGGTGACGGCCAGGAGCAGGAAAATGACGAGCAGCCCACCCAGCACCGCCAGCGCAAATGCAGGGCCGCGCGTCGCCAGAGTGATAACCCAGAGCGGCACGGTCACAAAGAGCATGGTCAACAGGCCGCAGCCGATTTCCGACAGCGCGCCCTTAAGCCATTCGCGATTACGCCAGAGCTTGCCCATCAACGCAGATCAGTCCGCATCCCAGCCCGGGGCGCCGCCGTCAAAGCCACCCTCAGGCGCAGCCGGCATGTCGACCCGCACCACCTCACCGTGAATATCGACCACGATCCGGAAGCCCAGCATCGCCAGCCATTGCCGCGCCTCGGGCGGCAGGCGTTGGCCGAGCACCTGGTCCAGGTCGATGTTGCGAATCGTGGAGTCCACCATCGCCTTCGTGAACAAGTCCTCCTGACCCATCATGCGCATCATCAACGTGGAGGCTTCGTCGCGATTCTCCTGGAGCTGCGCCATGAACTGAGACAGGACAACGCGATCGATGGCGGCAGCCTCGACGTGACGCTTGAAGCCCTGGTCGTCGATGACGTAGTGCGCCACGCCCCCGACGTAGGCGACGGTAACAGGTGCGCCATCCTCCGTCTCGATCAAGCCCTCAAAGAATGCCATACTGGTCCCTCAACGTTTCTTCGGTTTCGGCGGCCACACCGTGTCTCGATTGAGCCCCCGGCTGCTGATCACCGGCAGCGCGAAAATGATGCCCGTGTGATGGGTATCGAGGGAGCCCAGCACAGCCTCAGTCGCATCGAAAAAGGCTTGCAGGTCTATGTCATCCCCCAATACCGTAAAGAGTGTGCGATGATGCACCTCCCGTCCTTGCAGCAGGTCCGAGAGACTAGGAAATAGGGGCAGGTCGTCGCGGTTCATAGCCTTCAGCCGGGCCATGCCGCTGCTTTCCAGGATTGTAACGCCCCGGCTACCCGCCATACGCCACGCGTCCAGCACATCTTCGAGGCGATCGATGTCGTCCAGTACCAGAATTACCAAGTTTGGCATAACACCCTACTCCTCTTCGCTCGGTCAGGATGCCCCACCCGAGGCGCATCCATCAGGTTCTTCATTCAGTTGCACCCGTTGCGACCGGCTGCGAGGCCGCTGCCTTACGGTGAAAGGCCATGCGCAGGAGCGGAGGCGTCACGAGTGTCGTGGCCAGCACCATAATGACCGCCAGGGTTATCACGTCATCCGGCACAATCGCGTTGGCCACCAGCAGTTGCGCCACGATGAGCCCCACCTCGCCGCGGGAGATCATGCCCAGACCGAGACGGAACGACTCGCCCTGGCTGAAGCCGCCCAACCGCGCCCCCGCGCCGCTGCCCAACACCTTGGAGATGATGGCTACTAGGGTAATCGCCAGGGTTGCCAGGACTAACGGCCCCTGGAGTTCCCAGATATTCGCGTGCAGGCCGATATTGACGAAGAAAATGGGCACGAAGAAAGCATAGGTCAGGATGCTGAAGCCCTCGACGACACGGTAGTGCACGCGCGAGCGAGCCACGAACAGGCCGGCCATGAACGATCCGGTAATCATGGCGACGCCGCCAAAGACCTCCGCCGCCCAGGCATAAAACAGGCCCAGCACCACCGCGGCAGCTATGACTCCCTGGCTGATGGGCAGCCGGTCGATGTAGTCCAGGATGCGGGGCACGAACAGCCAGCCGACCAGCCCGAAGATGGCCACAAAGCCAATGACGCGGGCCAACAAGATGAGAATCGCGACTGCGCCCCCGCCGCTGCCCATCGCCAGGGCGATAAACACAGATAGGAGGATAATCGCAGCTACGTCGTCGACGACCGCCGCACCCAGCAGTGCAATGCCCTCGCGGCTGCGCAACACGCCTAACTCCAGCAGCGTCTGCGCGGAGATGCTGACGCTGGTTGCCGTCAGCAGCATACCGATGCCGATGGCTGCCACCGGTTGGAAGCCAAACGGCAGCGCAGTGAGCGCACCCAGCACCAGCGGCACAGCCACACCCAGCAGACCGGCCAGGATCACCACCCGACCTGCCTTGCGCATCTGCTCGAGGTCAACCTCCAGACCGGCCAGGAACATCAAAAAGATGACCCCGATCTCGGCCAGTTCGGTAATGATCTCCCCGAGATGGGGCGAACTCAGAAACGTGGCGGACTGAATATCGATCAGCGAAGGCCCCAGGAGCAGGCCCGCCAGGATTTCACCGAGAACGGCCGGTTGGTTGAGCCGCGTACTCAGATAGCCGGCTACTTTGGCGACCGCAATCAGGATCGCCAGTTCAAGCAGTAGCTGTAAGACAGGCGTCATGGATTTAGCAACTCCTCAGCAGGCCGCAGCCGGAGCCTTTCGCCTGCGGCACGATAGACCTTGAGCACTTCGCACGAATTGACGAATGCGGAGATTATAGTGGCAATACGGGAAGGCGACAAGCTTCACGCACGCCGGGTGCGCCGGTTATACCAGCCCACCCGTTGCAGCGCCAGCACGCGGCCGATGCTGTCGAAGTCCATGAGACCCTCGAACACGCCGCCACAGTAGACGGCCACCACCGCGGCCTGCGTTTCCGCCATCAGACGGCGCGCCACATCGAGCGGAGTGGCACACTCGACGGCCAGGCCCGGCGACTCGACAAACTGTGCCACCGCGCCCCGGCTGCCCTCGCGCCAGAGTCGCGCCATATTCCGCTGCGTCACGACACCCAACAGATTGCCCCGGTCATCGACAACAGCCAGCGCGGAGTACGGTGAGCGCGCCAGCCAATCGAAGGCCGTGTGTACGGGCAGGTCCGCCGACAGCAGCGGCGCGTGGCGCTCGACTGCGACATCCACGGTCAGTCCGCGCAATCGCTCGTTGAGCAGGACCTCGCGGCCCTCTGCACCGGCGGCAAAGAAGACGAACAAACCGGCAAACGCCATGCCCGGATTGCCGTTCAGCAGCCCGAAGAGGCTCAGCAGGAAGGCGATGCCCCGGCCCACGGCGATCGCAATCGCCGTGGCGCGCGCATAAGGCAGCCGTAGGGCCAGGAAGGCACGCAGTACCCGCCCGCCATCCATCGGAAACGCAGGGATCAAATTGAAGACGAGCAAGGAGACATTGGTCACCCACGCGAAGATGAGCACACCCGCAATGCCGGGCTCGGTCACAGCGAGGAAGAGCGAACCGCCCGGCGTCAGGGTGCCAGGCAGCAACAGCAAGGGCGCAGTGATGAACAGCAAAAGGATCGCCAGCACGAGATTCACCGCGGGGCCGGCCAGCGCAATCACCAGTTCGTATCTCGGCCGCGCCGGCAACTGGTGCAGCCGCGCCACCCCGCCGATAGGCAGCAGAATGATATCTTCCACCCGAATCCCGTAGCGTTGCGCGGCCAGCGCGTGGCCCAACTCGTGCAGCAATACATTGACAAAGAGAATCAGGGTCAGAAAAGCCCCGTAGAGCCTGCCGGCCGGCCCGCTCCAGCCGAGGACGAACGCACCCCAGGCCAGGGCCAGCACAAAGGTTACGTGAACCTTGATGTCGATCCCCCGCACGCGCCCGATCCGCCAGGCCCACTGCATGGCCGTCCTCCTGCCGCCTCGCTTTGCCTGATGCACTCCTGATCATGCAGACTGTGACAAAGATCATACATGACCTCAGGCGCAGCCGCAGTAGCGATGCTTCCTGACAGCACGCAGCGCGTGCAGGAGCCGACCGAAATCTTCCAAACCACTTGACAACCCGGCTGTCGAGCCTTAGACTGACCTGCGGAGGAACGAAAGCGGCTCTCCGAGCGTTAATGATCAGTACTATGACACGATTGTGGCGACCTGCAAAATCATTCTGGCGCATCTGCGCGCTGGGATTGTTGCTCCTGCTCGTTGCGTGCGGCGGCCGGCCGGCGGCAACACCCGCCCCGGACGCCGGCCTTGTCGTGCCCGTTGACCGCGCCGAATTTCCCGAAGCCAACAGCACCATCCTGATCGAACCGGAGACCGGGGGCGCCATCCGCCTGCGCGGCGGCGCGGGCGTCACGCTCCCGCCACAGGCACTGTCACAGAAGGCCGCAGTGACGCTGCGCATCGTCAATAGCTTCCCTGCGGTGCCCATCCCGCGCAGCCTCCTGGGCAACGTCTATGAGCTGGCGCTCGAAGGCGGCGAACTCACCGGGCTGGCCCTGGTCAGGCTGCCGATTCCCCCTGAAGTCAATGTCGGGGAATATGACCTCGCCCCTTACCGCTGGAACGGCAGCACCTGGGAGCGGATGAACGGCCGGGTGGCGAACGGCGAGGTGCAGATGGGCCTGAGCGCGCCCGCGCTCATCTCCCTGCAGGGCCAGTGGAACCTGGCCGATGCCAGTCTCACCCTGGTGCGCGTCGAAGGTGTGCAGGGGGCGCTGGCTCTGCCGCTGACCGTCGCAGGGCAGTACCGCTATTCCACCCTGCCCATGCTCAGCGGCGACGTAGTGCCCGCCACGCTCAAGCTCAAGCAGGACACTTCGGGCGGCGCCGGTCGCGTGGCCGGCAACGAGGCCCTGGACAAGACGCTCGACGAAGCGGTGATGTGGTTCAAGCCGGACCCCGCGATGTCGCAGGCTCGTATCGAGTTCTCGCACGTCTTCGAGCTGGACCCGGCGCAACTGGAAGTCGCGCCCGG
The DNA here is from genome assembly GCA_029555885.1 of Chloroflexota bacterium. The sequence goes on from JAKPQT010000532.1 coordinate 24,785, forward strand.
CACAACGACCCGTTTCTATGTGGTGCTGGTCGTTGAGGACTCCGCCGCACCGACGCGGCGTCTGAGCACTGGCATCGAATATGCCCAGGTCTTGCCCATCCGCATTGTCGGACGGGAAGTCGTGCGCCCCCGGCTGATCGGCGAAGAGCGTTACAGCCTGCGCTGGCATGTACGCCTGAATGACCAGACGTTCACCCAGGCGCCTGCGACCGGCACGGCGCTGGATATCGACGGTCTGCTGGCGCAGGGCGGACTGGGCGCTTATCGCATTACGCTGGAAGCGAACGTGGATGG
>JAKPQT010000059.1 GCA_029555885.1 Chloroflexota bacterium
CACCCGGACTACCCGCTTCCGTTGCCCGTATCGCCAGCCGTGCAGGTACACCCGCTGGCTGTCTCGCCCTTCTCGCCCGCCCAGCAGTGGGAAGTGCCGGGCCTGCTGCGGCGGCTCGGCGCGGACCTCTACCACAGCCCGTATTACCTGATGCCCTACCGGCCCGGTGTGCGCACAGTGCTGACCGTCTACGACGTCATCCCGCTGCGCCACCCGGAGCACAGTTCTACCCGCGCGCGGCTGCTCTTCCGGCTGACGACCGCGCTGGCGCTGCGCAGCGCGGCGCAAGTCATCGCCATCTCCGAGGCCGCGCGACAGGATTTCGTGGCCGACTTTCATGTCCCGGCTAACCGCATCCGCGCCATCCCCCTGGCCGCGGACCCGGCCTTCCGGCCCCAGCCGCCGCAGGTCGTGGAGGATGTGCGCCGCCGCTATGACCTGCCCGACCGCTTCGTGCTCTACCTGGGCAGCAACAAGCCGCACAAGAACCTGGTCCGCCTGGTGCAGGCATGGCTAGACGTAGGTCGCAGGTTGCAGGTTGCAGGTTGCAGGTTGGTGATCGCCGGAGCCTGGAACCCGCGCTATCCCGAAGCCAGGATGCTGGCGGAACAGGCAAACAACCTTCGACCTTCGACCTTCAACCTTCAAACCATCCTCTGGCTCGGCCGCGTGCCGGAGGCCGACCTCCCCGCGCTCTATGCCGCGGCCGCGGCGTTCGTCTTTCCCAGCCTGTACGAAGGGTTCGGACTGCCGGTGCTGGAGGCGATGGCGTGCGGCACGCCGGTCATCTGCTCGGCCGTGTCCAGCCTCCCTGAGACCGCGGGCGACGCGGCCCTTCTCGTGGACCCAACCGACGTGAACGCGCTGGCCGCGGCGCTGGCACGCGTTCTGATTGAGCCCGGCCTGGCCGCCGACCTGCGCGCCCGCGGCTTCGCGCAGGCGGCGCGCTTCAACTGGGAACGCACGGCCGCGGAGACTCTGAGCATCTACAGGCAGGCATCAGCGTGAAGATCCTCCACATCTACAAAGACTATCCGCCTATCCTGGGCGGCATCGAAAACCACGTCAGGCTCCTGGCCGAGGGACAGGCGCATCACGGACACCAGGTGACGGTGCTCGTGACCAATCCGGCGGGAGCAAAGACGGTCATTGCGGAGGAGGGCGGCGTGCGCGTGATTCGTGCGGGCCGCATCGCGACCGTCGCATCGACACCCCTCAGCCTGGCGCTGCCCGCACAGCTTGCGCGCAGCCGGCCCGACGTGGTCCACCTGCACTTCCCGTATCCGGTCGGGGAGGTCAGCCAGTGGCTGCTGCACCGGGGCCAGGCCACCGTGTTGACCTATCACAGCGATGTCGTGCGGCAGGCCAGCATCCTGCGACTCTACCGGCCGCTGCTGCGCCGTGTCCTGCGCAACGTCCACGCCATCATCATCGGCAGCCCGCCCATGCGCAAGAGTGCGTACCTGGCCGAACACCAGGACAAGCTCCACCTGGTACCCTACGGCATCCCGCTGGCGCGGTTCCGCCAAGCTGTACCCCCTGCGGGAGTCCGGGATGCCGTCTCGCTGCCGACGCTCCTGTTTGTCGGTCGGCTGCGCTATTACAAGGGGCTGGATTATCTCATTCGCGCCCTGCCGCAAATCAACGCGCGGCTGCTCGTCGTGGGCATCGGGCCGATGGAGGCGGAGTGGCGCAAGCTGGCCGCAGACACCGGCGTGGCGGAGCGCATCACCTGGCTGGGCGAGGTGCCCGACGCGCACCTGCCCGCGCTGTACCACGCCGCGGACCTGTTCGTGCTGCCCGCCAGCCATACGAGCGAGGCCTTCGGCCTGGTGCAGGTGGAGGCGATGGCCGCGGGGTTGCCCGTGGTCTGCACTGAGCTGGGCACGGGCACATCTTACGTCAACCAGGATGGCGTGACGGGCCGCGTCGTGCCCCCACGCGACCCGGCCGCGCTGGCCGCTGCCATCAACGCGCTGCTGGCCGACCCTGCGGAGCGTGCGCGCCTGGCCGCGGGTGCACAGGCCCGCGTCGCCGCGGAGTTCGACCTGCCGATCATGGTGCGCCGCGTGCTGGAGCTGTATGAGGGTGTGCTGACGCGGGGCACGACCTCAGATGAGGCATTGGAGTCGAGGCTTTAGCCGGTTACAGTGCCAACACTAGCCCACACCCTGACCGGCTAAAGCCTCGACTCCATGAGAGTGGCATTTCAGCGTTTCAGCGTACAAGCTTTGCTTTTAACCGCGGGCCGGGGTAAAATAGTAAAGTTGTCATCCTGTTGACCCTGGGCTGAGAGTCACTTTTGGAAACGCGCCTGAACCGTATCTGCAACGCCATGATCGAGGCCGGTTGGCTGGCCGCCCTGGTGGTTGCCCCGCTATTCTTCAACACCTTCTCAAACCGCGTCTTCGAACCGGACAAGCTCCACCTGGTGCGCTCCATTGCCCTGCTGATGGCCGTTGCATGGGTGGTGCAGTTGCTGGACAGCGGACTGCGCCGGGGGGAAGGCTGGCGAGGGCTGTGGACTCGGGTGCGCCGGACGCCGCTGGTGCTGCCCGCGCTGGTGCTCGTGGCGAGCTATCTGCTCAGCACCGCGCTGTCGGTCGTCCCGCGCATCAGCTTCTTCGGCTCGTATGTCAGGATGCAGGGCACGTTCTCCTACCTGAGCTACGTCGCCATCTTCATGATGATGCTGACCAACCTGCGCACGCGCGACCAGGTCAGCCGCCTGCTGCACACGGTCATCCTGACGAGCCTGTCCATCAGCATCTACGGCATCGTCCAACACGCCGGGCTGGACCCGCTGCCCTGGGGCGGCAACGTGCGCGAGCGGGTCGCGGCCAACATGGGCAACGCGATTTTCGTCGCGGCCTATCTGATTATGGCCGTGTTCCTGACGCTGGAACGCCTGCTCAACAGCCTGACCGCCATGCTCAGCTCGGATCGGGGCGGCCTGAGCGACTCGCTGCGTGCGGGCGGGTATCTGTTCATCCTCGTCGTCCAGGTCATTGCCATCATCTACACGCAGAGCCGCGGCCCGTGGATGGGCCTGGCCGCCGGGCTGTACGTCTTTGCCATGCTGGGCCTGCTGCTGCTCGCGCGTTGGGCTGCACAGCGGAAGCAGGTGCCCGCGGGCCTGGGCTGGTTGACGCGCCACCTGCGAAGCGCGTGGCTGGCGCTCATCGGGCTGACCGTGGCCGGGCTCCTGTTGCTGGTCACGCTGAACGTGCCGAACGGCCCGCTGGCCCGCGTGTGCGATCAGCGCTACGTGAGCCGGCTGTGCACGGTCTTCAGCACGACCGAGGGCACCAACGCGGTGCGCGTCCTCATCTGGGAGGGCGTGGCCGACATGATGCTCGCGCCGCACGCGCCCATCCAGCAGCCGGACGGCACGCCCGACGCGCTCAATGCGCTGCGCCCCCTGGTCGGCTACGGCCCTGAGTCCATGTGGGTTGTCTACAACCGCTTCTACCCGCCGGAACTGGCCCACTATGAATCGCGCAACGCGTCGCCCGACCGCTCGCACAACGAGACGTTCGACACGCTCGTGCGCGGGGGGCTGTTCCAGTTTGCCGCCCAGCTAGTCCTCTACAGCGCCATCTTCTACTACGCGCTCCGCTGGCTGGGGCTGCTGCGCGGGGCCAACCGGCGGCGCATCTTCATTGCATTTATCGTGGGCGGCGGCGCGCTCGGCGTCATCGTGCCCCTGCTCGCGGACGGCAGCCTGCGTCTGGCCGGCATCGGGCTGCCGGCCGGGCTGATCGCGGGCGTGATCGTCTACGTCACCGTCGACCTGCTGCTGAGCAGCCGGCCCGCCGCGGAAGCCACCGACAGTGCGTCCGGCGACCGGCAGTTGCTGGTGCTGGCACTGTTCGCGGCTATCGTCGCCCACTTCGTCGAAATCCACTTCGGCATCGCGATTGCCTCGACGCTGACCCACTTCTGGGCGTTCGCGGCAGTTCTCGTCGTCACCGGCATGGGCTGGCTCGAAGCAGACCCCCAGTCGGAGGTGGTCGCGGCACCGCCGCCCGTGCTGCCTGCGGAGACCGGCTCCAACACTGCACGACCAGGCTCCCGGCGCAAGTCCGCCGCCGCGCGCGCGGCCCAGGCGCAGCGCCAGGCGGGCAGCACACCCGCGGCCCCGCCGCCCGCAGCCCCCCCCTCGCCGCTGCGGCGGTTCCTGCCCTATGCCGGCATCGCCGCGCTGGTCACAGTTGTGCTGGTCTGGAATTACACCGTAAACCAGACGGGCGCCCAGGATCCCCTGACCATCCTGTTCAACGCGTTCACCCTCCGAGTCAGCAACTACCAGATCGTTTCATCGCCGATGCTGCTCATCCTGGTGCTCTTCACATGGCTTGTGGGCGGGATGCTGGCCGTCACCGAAACGGCCGCGGCCACGCCACAGGGCGCAGATGATGACGGGGCGCCTGCCCGGCACGTGCCGGTGCTGCTCCTGGCGGCCATCTATGCGGCGGTCGTCATCGGCGTCTTCCTGGGCTACGGCCTGGTTCAGGCCGGGCGGCTCAACACTGCGGGGCTGGTCCCCATCGAGATCTATGACCGCTACGCGCGGCACATCGTCGTGTTCGACAGCGTGCTGCTGCTGAGCACGGGCGTGCTGGCCGTGACGCTGGCGCTGGCAGGCAACCGGCCCGCGCGGACTGCCCGGGCCTGGTTTGGCCGCTGGCCGTTGCTCTCGCTGGGCGCGGGCGTGGGGCTCGCGGCCCTGGCGTTCCTCGTGATCGTGAACGTCAACCTCCAGACGGTGCAGGCCGACACCTATTACAAGTCCGGCCTGAGCTTTGAAAGTGCGAACGATTGGGAAAGCTCGGTCGTGTTGTACCGGGAGGCGTCGAGCCTGGAGCCGCAGGAGGACTACTACTATCTCTTCCTCGGCCGCGCGCTGCTCCAACTGGGACAGTTCACGCAACCGGGCACGCCGACCCTGCCGGAAAACCTGGACCAGATAGCGACCGGCGACCTGCCATCGCTCATCGAACGGGGCTTGCGCTCAGGGACCCGCGAGGACATCCTGCGGTCGGCACACGCATCGCTGGTGGCTGCGCGGCGGCTCAACCCGCTCAACACCGACCACAGCGCCAACCTGGCGCGGCTGCATCGCGCGTGGGCGTTCACGGGTGCCGGCACGGCTGCCAACCTGAATGACCCCAACAGCCTGCGTGAGCTGCTCATCAGCGACCCGGACCTCGTCAACCGCGACCGGCTGGACCGGTCGCTGGCCTACTACCGCCAGACCCTCTCGCTCAGCCCCAACAACGCGGGGCTGTGGAACGAGCTCGCGACGGTGCAGTTCATCGTAAACGACCTCGCGGGCGCGCAGGCGACCCTGCAACGCTCGCTCGACCTGGACCAGCGCTTTTCCCCGACCTACCTGCTGCTGGGCGATGTCCGGGATGCCGCGGGCGATGCAACCGGTGCGCTCGATGCGTACCGCCGCGCCGCGGAGCTGGCGCCGAACAATACGAGCGTTCTGAGCGCTGCGGGCGTGGCCAGCGCGCGCGCTGGTGACACGGATGCCGCGGTGGCTGCCTTCCGCCGCATCATCCAGATCGAGACGAACGCGCTGGAATCCGCCGCCGTGCAGCTCGACCAGTTGGATGCGATGGCCGCGGCTGCGGGCGGCTATGCCCGGCTCCAGTCGAGCGCGGCAAACCGGCAGGGCCTGCTGCAGGGGCAAATCAACAGCCGCCGCACCCAGATTTCCCTCAGCTACCGCAACATCGCCCTGGTACTGCGAGACGCGGGCCGCATCGAGGAAGCATTGGCCGCAGCACAGCAGGCCGCGGAATACGCCGGGCAAAACGACCTCCCGGCCATCGAGCAGTTGATTGCCGACTTGCAGGAACGGCAGACCCCATGACCGCATATCTCCTGATCCTCATCAGCGCCCTGCTCCTGGCGCTTGCCGCGACGCCGGTGGCGAAACGCGTGGCGTATCACTTCGGCATCATCGACAAGCCGAATGCGCGCAAGGTACACAGCGTGCCGACGCCGCTGCTCGGCGGCGCAGCTATCGTCGCGGCGGTGCTTCTCGCCCTGGTCATTCTGGGCGATCGGTTCTACGCCAGCCAGGTTGCGGGCATCCTCCTGGGCGCAACGCTGATGTCCTTCATGGGGCTGTGGGACGACCGCAGCGGGCTGAGCCCGTGGATCAAGCTGGCCGGCCAGTGTGGGGCCGCGGCCATCCTGACGGTCACGGATGTACGCATCGGCCTGTTCCCGTGGGAGCCGCTCAACTATGCGGCCACGATCCTGTGGGTCGTCGGCATCACCAACGCGATGAACCTGCTGGACAACATGGACGGCCTGAGCGGGGGCATCGCCGCGATTGCCGCGCTATTCTTCCTGCTGTTCGCCGCGATGAGCCGCCAGTATCTCGTCGGCGCGCTTGCGGCCGCACTCGTCGGCGCATGTCTCGGCTTCCTGTTCTACAACCTGAACCCCGCCAGCATCTTCATGGGCGACACGGGCAGCCTGTTTCTCGGCTTCACGCTGGCCGCCGTCGGCATCAAGCTGCGCTTCCCGGAGAATTCCGTGTTCGTCACATGGATGGTGCCGCCGCTGGTGCTGGCCGTGCCCATCTTCGACACGAGCCTGGTCATCCTGTCGCGGCTGCGACGGGGCCTGAACCCGCTGACGACGCCGGGCAAGGACCATCTCAGCCACCGGCTCGCGCGGCTGACGGGCAGCCGCCGCGAGGCTGTGCTGATGTGCTATCTCTTTGCCTTCATCGCGGGCGTAGTTGCGACCTTCGTGACCCAGGCCAGCGCGCTGGAGGGCTATGCGGTAGGCGCAGTAATGTTCGCCGGCGGCGCGTATGGCATCTGGCGGATGGAGATCCTGTTCCGCGGCTGGCAGGCCGCAGACGCACGCCCGGCCACCGAGGGCCTGCACGGGAACACAACGTCATAATGGCAACCCGTTATACATATATGAGGAGATGAAATTGAAGATTCGAATTACGGCCATGTTCGCTCTGCTGCTGGCGCTCGTGCTGACAGCTTGCGCCCCTATGCCTACGACGCCTGCGGCACAGGAACCGGCCACCGTCGCACCGACCGAGGTCGTTGCGGAGGCGACAGCCACCCCGCTGCCCGCGGAGACGGCTGCACCGGAGGAACCGGCGGCTACCGATGACACCCGGCCCATTGTGCCCGCGCCCGTGGACGGCGAGCGACCCCTCGCGGACCTGCCGGCCGCGGAACGCCAGGAACGCTTCAGCGGCCCGGCGGAAACCTATGTCAAGCCCGGCACGGTCTACATCGCCACCATCGTCACCGCTAAAGGCAACATCGTTGCCGAGCTGTACCAGGACACGCCGGAGAGCCTCAACAACTTCGTGACGCTGGCGCTGAACGGCTACTACGACGGCCTGACCTTCCACCGCGTGGAACCCGGCTTTGTCGTGCAGGGCGGCGACCCGGCGGGCGACGGCACTGGCGGTCCCGGCTACACCATCCCGGCGGAGATCAACCATCTGCACCCGCGCGGCGCGCTGGCCTGGGCCCGCACCGGCGACCAGGTGAACCCGGAGCGCCGCTCCAGCGGCAGCCAGTTCTACATTACCCTGGACGCCACCGAGTTCCTTGATAACGCCTACACCGTGTTCGGATACGTCATCGAGGGCATGGATATCGTGGACCAGATCACGGTCGGTGACGTGATCGAGCGCATCGATATCAGCGAAGGCACGGCCTCCCAGTTGCCGACGCCCGCGCCGACCCCGACCCCTTATGCCCCGACCGCAGCAGAAGGCCGCCCGCTGGCGCAGCTCCCGCTGGAGGAGCGCGACGGCATCTACAACACCGCGCCCGATCTGGACCTGGACACAACCAAGATGTATCAGGCCACCATCGAGACCGACAAGGGCAACATCGTGATGGACCTGAACGCAGAGGCCGCGCCGCTGACGGTCAGCAACTTCATCATGCTGGCGAACCTCGGCTACTACGATGGCATGCCGGTCGCGCATGTGCAGGCCGACACCTATCTCATCATCGGCTCGCCCGCAGGCCGGCCCGACAGCGATGTCGGCTATGCGCTCGAGGTTGAGGCCGCTGCGGCAGCACAGGAGATCATTACCGGCACGGTGGCGATGTATCCGGTGCAGACCAGCACCGGCGCACTGAAGGCCAGCGGCAGCCAGTTCTTCATCTCCTTCATGACCCTGCCGCAGAGCTCCACGCCGCTGGATATCTTCGGCACCGTCACCGAAGGCATGGACGTCGTGCTGCAACTGGCCATCGGCGACGTAGTTAATCAGATTACGGTTACTGAGAAGTAGCCAGCACTGAAAAGTAGAGGAGTACCATGGCGAATCGCTATTCCAAACCGTTCGAGTTGAAGATCGACCTGAAGAAGAACTACACGGCCACTATCGAGACAAACCGCGGGGTCATCACCCTGAAGCTGTATGCGACGCATGCCCCGCGCACGGTCAATAATTTCGTCTGTCTGGCGGAAGATGGCTTCTACGATGGCGTCACCTTCCATCGCGTCATCAAGGACTTCATGGTGCAGACCGGCGACCCAACCGGCACCGGCCGCGGCGGTCCCGGCTACCAGTTCAAGGACGAGTTCGACCCGAAGCTCAGGCACGACAAGGCGGGCGTCCTCTCGATGGCGAACGCCGGGGCGAACACCAACGGCAGCCAGTTCTTCAT
>JAKPQT010000060.1 GCA_029555885.1 Chloroflexota bacterium
GCGACTTTGCGTGAGCTTCCCAAAAGCCTTCTGGCACGCTTTGCGTTCTTGGCGTCTTCGCGGTTCAAAAACGGAGCGACCATGCCACCTACACCTACCCTCACAGAAGTTGCGCTCGCAGCTGGCGCGGTCACCCCAACCCCGCGCCAGCTTGCCTGGCAGGAGCTGGAATTCAACGCGTTCTTCCACTTCGGCGTCAACACCTTCACCGATCGCGAATGGGGCGACGGGACCGAGCCGGAGGAGGTGTTCAACCCCACCGCGCTCGACGCCGGCCAGTGGGCCCAGACATGCCGGGACGCCGGCATCCGCATGCTCATCCTGACAGCCAAACACCATGACGGTTTCTGCCTGTGGTCCTCCCGCTACACCGAGCACTCCGTCAAGAACAGCCCGTGGCGCGGGGGCAAGGGCGATGTCGTGCGTGAAGCCGCAGACGCGTGCCGCGCCGCCGGGCTGAAGTTCGGCGTTTACCTCTCGCCGTGGGACCGCAACTCCCCCCTCTACGGCACGCCGGAATACAACGCCTACTTCAAGAACCAGCTCACGGAGCTGCTCACGCAGTACGGCGAGATTGGCGAAGTCTGGTTCGACGGCGCGTGTGGCGAGGGGCCGAACGGCAAGCGGCAGGTCTACGACTGGACCGGCTACATCGCGCTCGTCCGCGAGCTCCAGCCTAACGCGGTCATCGGACCATCCGGCCCCGACGTACGTTGGGTGGGCAACGAGGAAGGGCTGGCGCGCGACACCGAGTGGAGCGTCATTGGCACGCAGCACGACCTGGAACATCCCACGTTCGCGGATTGGAACGATGCATTCTACAATCACATGCTCAGTGGGACGGAGCACGCGTCACAGCCCGGCACGCTGGAGAGCCTCGCGGCCGCGCCGCGGCTGGCCTGGTGGCCCTCCGAAGTCGATGTCTCCATCCGGCCCGGCTGGTTTTACCACGCCAGCGAGGACCTGCGCGTGCATCCGCTCGAACGGCTGGTGGACATCTACTACCGGTCGGTCGGCCGCAACAACGTGCTGCTGCTCAACCTGCCGCCGGACCGCCGCGGCCTCATCCACGAGCACGATGTCGCGCGGCTGGCCGAGCTGCGCCGGACGCTCGACGCCACATTCCGCGACGACCTGGCCCGCCATGCGGCAGTCACAGGGTCGAGCGAGCTGCCCGGCCACAGGGCGGGCAGCATCCTCGACGGCGACCCGGCCTCGTACTGGCAGGCGGAGGCGCACGATGCGCAGCCGGTCATCGAGCTTGACCTCGGCCAACCCGTCACCTTCAACCGGCTGCGGCTGGAGGAGATGATCGCGACCGGCCAGCGCATCGCGGCCTATGTGCTGGAAGCCTGGCACGACGGTACATGGAAGGAAGTCTGCCGCGGCGCGACGGTCGGTCACAAGCGGCTCGACCGGTTCGGGGAGGTCACCGCGCAGCGGGTGCGGCTGCACATCACCGGGTCGCGCGGCGCGCCGACACTGCGGGCATTCGGTCTATATCGCGCTGCACTCGGCGGTTGAGAAGGGGGAGCGTATGAAGACAAGACCGTTGGGCAAGACCGGGTTGCAGGTCTCCGAGCTGGCGATGGGCGGGCTGTTCGTTGCCTCCTGGTTCGGTGACCTGGAGCAGGCGCGCAGCGCGGTACACCGTGCGATCGAGCTGGGCGTCAACTACATCGACACCGCGCCAGGCTACGGCAACAGCGAGGAGGTGCTGGGCAAGGCGCTCGCGGATATCGACGCGCCGCTCATCCTGTCGACCAAGCTGGGCGGCCGGCCCCAGCCGTTCCGCCCGCGCGACCGGGCTGACCTGCTCGCGTCGGTGGAGGAAAGCCTGCGGCTGTTGGGTCGCGACCGCGTGGACATCCTCATGATCCACGAGCCCGACCGGCCCGGCCAATACGACTGGTGGACAGACTGGGAGCACTTCACCGGCCCGGTGCTGGACGTGCTCGACCAGCTCAAGCGGGACGACGTGATTCGCTTCACCGGCCTCGGCGGGACCACCGCGTACGAATTGCCGCACATCATCGACACGGGCCGGTTCGACGTCGTGCTCACCGCATTCAACTACAGCCTGCTCTGGCGCGAGGCGGAGATTGCCGTGCTGCCTGCCGCGAAGGCGCAGGGCATGGGCATCATCATCGGCTCCCCGCTCCAGCAGGGCGCGCTGGCCCGACGCTATGACGATGAGGTGAACGGCGGCGCGCGTTGGCTCAGCCCGCCGCGGCGGCGGCAATACCAGGCGCTCTATGCGCTGCTCGACGACCTCGCTATGCCCATCGCGGAGCTCGCGCTCCGCTTCGTCATCTCGAACCCCGATATCTCCTGCACGCTGATGGGCGCGCGGTCCGCCGCAGAGGTCGAGCAGAACGTCGCCGCAGTCGAAAAGGGTCCCTTGCCCGCTGATGTCCTGGCGCGGCTGGACGAGATCGCCGCGATGGTCCCCTTCCGCCCGTTCGAAGAGCCGTTCGGTCTCCCGTTCGGCCGGGACTACCGTGGTCCGGGAGTGGCTTGACAGGAGGTGGCATGATGAAAGCAGCAGTAATCGAACGACCGGGCGTCCTGGCCGTCTGGGACATCCCGCAGCCCGTGATGGGCCCATACGACGCGCTGTGCGAGCTGCTCTACGGCGCGACCTGTACCGGCACGGACGGCCACCTCATCCACGGCCGCTTCCCCTGGGGTGTGAGCTACCCGACCGTGCTCGGCCATGAGAGCGTAGGCCGCGTCATCGAAGTGGGCGCGCAGGTCCGCCACTTCCGTGTGGGCGACATCATCACGCGCGTCGGCACCGTCGCTTCGCCGCAGGGCGACTACGCGGTGCACTGGGGCGGCTTCGCGGAGTACGGCCTCGCGCGCGATCACTGGGCAATGGCTGCGGACGGCCGACCCGCGGCCGAGTGGTCCGGCTCGCGCTGGAACCAGATCGTCCCGCCCGACATCCCACCCGCGGATGCCACCATGCTGACAACCTGGCGCGAGACCTTGAGCTACAGCAACCGGCTTGGCGTCAAGCCGGGCGCGGACGTGCTGGTCATCGGAACCGGCGGCAACGGGCTATCGTTCGCCAACCATGCAGCCAACCTCGGCGCAGCGCGGGTGGCCGTCGTGGGCAGCGCGGCCCGCCAGCCCGTCGCGCAGCGCGTGGGCGCGACCGACTTCTTCGACTATCGTGGCGACGGCTGGCAAGCCGCGCTCAAGGATGCTTTCCCGCGCGGCTTCGACTTCATCATCGACGCGGTCGGCAAGGCCGGTTCGCTGGACGAGGTGCTGCCGTGCATCCGGACGGGCGGGGTCGTCGGAATCTACGGCATCGACGACTATCACAGCTATCGCATCAACCCCGACCGCGCACCGGGCACATTCACTTTCGCGAAGTACGGCTACGACGAGGCCGAAACCCACCAGCAGGTGGTCGACTTCGTGCGGCTGGGCAAGCTGGGCGCGGGCAACTGGCTCAACCTTGACTCGCCCTACCCGTTGACGCACATCGCCGACGCGTTCGCCGCGCTGGAGCGCCGCGAGCACGTCAAAGCCCTGGTGCAGCTGACATGAAGATACGTGCACACCTCCGAATCCCCAGCCTCACGATGTACAACAATGCGCGCCTCGTCTGCCAGATGATCGAGCAGACGGCTGCGGAGCTGGTGATTGCCTGCCATCCGGCGGGCTACGGCATGCTGCACGCGGCGCGCGCCGTTTGGGAGGCATCGCAAGCGACCCCCTTCCCGCCCGTGGTCGTCATCGGCTTCGGTGGCGAGAAGGAGGCTGCCTATGTCCCGGTCCGCCGCGAATTCGGCGAGATCGATAACCGCGGGGACGCGGTCATATCCGGCATGTACGGCGGACACCGGCTGGCCTGGGTCTCGCGCCAGACGCAGTGGCAGGACGAGCTGGTCGCCGCCATCGCCGAGCAGGTCGGGCTGATCTATGCGCCCCAGTCCGCGGTCGTGTTGAGCGACTTCGACTGGGGCACGGTAGGCGAGCTGGCGCTCGGCCTGCTGGATGCCCTGTACCCCGGCATCGCGGCATGGGCTGTGGTCGGGCCGCCGGACGCGGAGCCGTGGCACATCCCCTACACCTACGCCTGGCTCTACCGTCACACGCCGGAGATATTCCGCCAGGGCAGTGCACCGCCGCCTGACCCGGAGGCCAGCCAGCGCGTCGAAGAAGCCCTGTTCCGGGTTGCGCTTGGCTGGAACCTGCCCGACCCCAACTCGCTGCATCTGCGCAAGCTGGACGCAGGGCATCCCGATGTCGTGCAGTTGACCGATGCGCTGCCGCTGGATGCGTGCCTGGCGCTGCCCGACGGCGTGCTGGACGAGCTCCGGCGCAGCGTACTCTACCTGCACCGCCTCCGGACGCGCGGCAAGTGGAACCACCGTTTTTCCAAGGTGAGCCGTTGGACCCGGTCCATGAGCTTCGCGCTCCAGCCGCTGCCGCGGCTCGGCAGGGCGCTGTGGCTGCGCCGGCGGCTGACAGCCGCCGAGGCCGCTCAGGAGTCCGGTCTGTCGGTCGAGGACACGAGCTTGATCCTCGAGGAACTGCTCCAGCCGGGAGTGATCGAGGTCGAGGAGACAGGCGGCGAGCGCGTCTACTGCCTGCGCAGCGACACGGGCGTACTGGCCTATGGCTCCCTGCTCGCAGACCCGGGCGCAGAGCTGGCCGCGCTCATCGAGCAGCGGACGCCGGTGCGCACGCCGTTCCCCGTGGAGTACGTGCGGAGCAGCCCCACGCGCGCCGGTGCGCCGGTGCTCGTGCCCATGCCGGAGGGCTACGGTGCGACGGTGCCTGCAGAGGTGTGGACGCTCAACCCGGAAGTGGACCGCAGCCTGGCCGAGACGCTGCTCTACCGTCGCGAACTGGACCTGCCGGACGAGCCGTACTTATTCTACTCACCGGAAGCGACGGCCACAGACGGATTGGCGATCGAGGCGCTCGAAGACTTCGCCGGTCTCCCCACCGTCCTCTACGCCGCGCCTGCGCCGAACCTGCCCGAGGTCATCCCGGCCGACGTGCCCGTGAGCGACAAAGCCTCTTTCCTGGCGCGCCGCGCGATTGCCAGCGTTACGCCGGAGACACACGCGGCAGAGCACGACGGCATCACAGGGCTGGCTGCTGCGCTCCGGCAGGGCGCAATCACGCCGCTCACGCGCCCCTACTGTGAGGCGGTGCTCCGGCTGACAGACACGGGCGACCTGGGCGCTGCGCGCGAGCGGGCGTTTGTAGGTGGCGATACAGGTTCGTAGTCGGCGCCGAAGCGCCTTTTAGCGTATGGACAGACGCTACAGCGCCCGCTACGAACCCGCCGAGGCACGCGAGTTGCGCGCAGCGCAATTGGCCGTTATCATCCGCGTAGTCAGTGGATTCCCTGGTTATTGTGAACTGCAAAGGAGAGGCTGGATGCTGCTCGCAGGCGACATAGGTGGCACCAAAACCGTGCTGGCCGTTTTCTCGCAATCCGAGGGGGAGCGCGCGCCCCTGGCCGAACGAACCTACCCCAGCGGCGCATATGACTCGCTGGAAGCCATCGCAAGCGACTTTCTCGCGCAGACCGGCTTCCAGGTGGAGCAAGGCGTGTTCGGCGTGGCCGGGCCGGTGGTGCAGGGCCGCGCCCATATTACGAACCTGCCCTGGATCCTGGACGAGCGCGAGCTGGCGCACGCGCTGGGCCTGAACTCAGCGCGGCTGCTGAACGACCTCGAAGCAATTGCCTACAGCGTCTCCATCCTCGAGCCGGGTGACTTGCACACGCTCAACGCCGGGCAGGCCGTGGTCCACGGCACACGCGCAGTCATCGCGCCCGGCACGGGCCTGGGCGAGGCCTACCTGACGTGGGCCGGCTGGCACTACGACCCGCACCCCTCCGAAGGCGGCCACTGCGACTTTGCCCCGCGCGACCAGCGCGAGATCGAGCTGCTGCAGTATCTCCTTGGCAAGTACGATCATGTCAGCTACGAGCGCGTCTGCTCCGGGCTGGGCATCCCGAACCTGTACTGCTTCCTGCGTGACATGGGCCACGCGCCGGAACCGCCCTGGCTGGCTGCACGGCTGGCCGCGGCCAGCGATCCCACCCCGGAGATTTTCGCGGGCGCGATGCACCCCACCGACCCCAGTCCCCTGTGCATCCAGACGCTAGAGCTGTTCGCGGGCATCCTCGGCGGAGAGGCGGGCAACCTGGCCCTGAAGGTGCTGGCAACCGGCGGCATCTACATCGGCGGAGGCATACCCCCGCGGATGCTGCCCTATCTGGAGCAGCCCCTCTTCCTCGAGAACTTCCGCGACAAGGGACGCTTCAGCGACCTGCTGGCGAACGTGCCGATCCACGTCATCCTCAACCCCAAAGCCGCGCTGCTCGGCGCAGCCCACGCGGGGCTGGAACAGGCGCCGGTCGGATACTGACCGGGCATCACTCCATTTCGGCTGCTTCGCGCGCCCGCGCGATATAGCGCCGCGCGGTCTCCAGATCGCCGGCTAGTAGATAGCTGGCGGCCAGCCGCGCCGCGCTACGCACTTCCGCGGGCATGGCCGCGTCGGAAAGACGCTCTATGGCCGCGCGCAGCAACCGCTTTTCGGACTGTAGCCGCAAGCCCTCGGATGCATCTACGATATCACCTTCGTCGGTTACGTTGTCGGGCTGGCCGCTCAGCCGGTGCCAGCGGGCCACGTCGCTCTCGCGCCGTAGGTCATCCGTATCGCTCATTCCCGCATTGTATCACAACCGCTGACGGGAATTGACCTGTCAATCCTGCCAAAACTGTCCGGTCAACACCATTGCATCGTAGCCCGTAGACGCGAAGAGACCTCCGTGACGTCCCCCCCGGCAAAGCCGGCCGCCCCGAAGGTCCCCTCACCCCCAAATAACCTTTCCCTGAAGCCCCATGTCCCCTGATGCTTGCTCCCGCCCCCAGAAGCTCGCATCCACCCACACCCAAGGAGGAGAAGCTGTCCCTGAATCCTGGACGCAGTGTAGCATGGCCCGTGCCGCCGGTCATCCTCCGAAAGAGGGAAATGTGACTGGGCCTTTCTACTCCAATTTCCAGTGCTCATGTACCAGAAAAGCAGGAGATTAGTTGCTCACGCAACCTTCCGCGCTGCGACTGCGTACTCGGATTATCACGAGCTGGAGCAGCTTGTGCGCATGTTCGAACGAGGAGCAGATCACAATGATGCCCATTCCGAATCGTCTTGAACGCTGGAGCCTGGCCTGCATTATGCTCGCTTTGTTTGTCCTGCTGATGGCAGGGTGCGCGGCCCTGCCGGTGGAGCCACCGACGCCGGCGCCCGAGATCCCGGCGCCGTCGATCGCCGGTGTCGCGCTGTGGGGCGCCGTCCCCGTTGCGGGCGCGCGCGTGGACCTGCGCGTGCCCGGCTGGCGCGCCGACCCGGACGCGGCGACGAACACCCTCGCGACCACGACCACCGGTACAGATGGCCGGTTTGTCTTCGAGGATGCACCGGCCGGCGACTGGACGCTCGTCGCCATCTGGCCGGACGGCGAGGAAAGCGCAGGGGCCACGCCGCCCGCCAACACGGAGTCCGGCGAGCCTGTGGACACGGTCATCCGCATGGAGCGGCGGCTGGCGCTGGAAGAACCGATGGGCGCCTCGGTCAGCCCGACGCCCATGCTGCGGTGGAGCAACCTGCCAGAGGCAGCCGGCTACCGTGTGTGGATCATCGACGCGGGCACGACCGAGCTGGTCGTCAACCAGGACACGAACGACGCGACATACACGGTCGAGACGCCGCTGACTGCGGGCCGCGTCTACCAGATTCTCGTCAGCGCGTTGGACGCAGGGGGCCAGCCGCTTGCCAACGCACAGCTCGAAGTAACCGTCTCCGATGCCGAGACAGCCGTGCCGCAGCCCTCTCCCGCATACGAGTTGGTCCTGCCGCCGGTCTGCTTCCAGGAAGGACTGGCTACCTACTTCAACCTGGAGGCGGGCATCTGCCTCGCGCTGCCCCACGGGTTCGCGGTCGCCGACCCGGCGCAGTTGGTGGGCACGATCACGGGCCAGCCCGCAGGCCAGGGGCCTGAGCCTCTCTTCGCCAGCCTGACCGTCGAAGTCAAGCCTGCGGAGGGCAAGGACCTCGCGACGCTCGTCGAGGAGCACCTGGCGCAGTATGCGGAGATCCCTGTCGATATCACGCGGACGCCCATCACGTTCGGGGGCGAGGCGGCTGAACTCCTGGAGCCGGTCCCGGGCCGGCTCAGCTCGCGGCAGATTGCGGTCGTGCACGGGCCGGAGAAGTTCTACCTCCTGACGCTGTGGCCCTCGTTCGCAGACACGCCCGCGGACCAGGTCAATCCCGAAGGTCAACGGGCGGAGGCAGACGTGAACCGGCTGTTCGAGGCGTTGAGCGCCAGCTTTGCCTTCCTGCCGCCCGAAGGCGTGCCCATCGCGGACGGCGTCACCGTGCGGCAGAGCTGCCTAGGCGGCGAGCAGGCGTTCGTCCTGCGGCCAGCGGAAGGCTACTGCCTCGTGCTGCCGCAGCGGTTCAGCCTGTTGCCCCAGGACGACGGCTCGCTGGGCATGGCCGGGCCGGCGCTCGACTGGAGCGCGGAACCGGCGCGGGCGTTGCTCAAGGTGTTCGTGAAACCGGCGGCCGGGCAGACGCTCCGGCAGCTCGTGGATGCCTACGTGGACCAGCTTCCGCCGACCGAAGTTCCGGTCAAGCAGACCGAGATCAGCCTCGGCGGGGAGCCGGCCATCCGGCTCGATGGCGTGCCGAGCCGCAACGGGACGACCGAAATCCTGGCCGTGCACAACGACATCC
>JAKPQT010000582.1 GCA_029555885.1 Chloroflexota bacterium
GGACACGGTCAGAGACGACCCCGCCGCCCGGTGCAGAGATGATCGTGACCAGCGTCGGTATGCCGGCCAGCAGCGCGGCCTGCCCCAATGGCACCCCGCGCACGGTCGCCAGGAAGGTGGGCATGTAGGTGTTCAGGCCGACGCCCGCCGCACCGAACGCGGCGAACGCGCCCGCCAGCAGCCAGATGTTGCGGTTGCGCAGGGGGCTGGCGGTTATGGGTTGCGCCGCTTGACTGTCCGCCGCGGATGCAGCCCCTGCCGGCGCCGGTGCAGGCCGCACGACGAGCAGGTAGACGAGGGTCGCCACGGCCGCGTACGCCGCACCGAGCCACCAGACGGCCGGCCAGCCCGCAGACTGGGCCAGCCGCGGCGCGACGATCAGCATGACGCCCGTGCCCATGGGCACCCAGGCCGACCAGATGCCCATGGCCGTGCCCCGCTTCTCGGCCGCGAACCACTGCGCGATGAGCGCGGGGGCCAGCACGGCCATGAAGCCGGTGCCGACGCCCTCGATCACGCGGCTGGCGAGGAGCAGGGTGTTGCTCTGGCTCAGCGCGCCCAGGGCCGCACCGAGGACCATCGAGCCGCCCGCGATGATGCCGGTCGTCCGGAAGCCCGTCCGCTGCAGGATCAGACCGGAGGGCAGCGCCAGGATGAGGCCGGTGATGGCAAAGACCGACATCAGCATGCCCGCGCCCGACACAGACAGGTTGAGCGCCTGCATCAGAATGGGCATGATGGGCGGCACTTTGAACTGGTTGAGGGGCGCGGCGATGCTGAACAACAGCAGCACGGCCAGGATCAGCCATGCGGTCGTATAGGTCGCCGCGCGGCCGCCGTTGCGGGCAGCGTTAGTCTGCATAGGCTTCCTTAACACACGCTCCCCAGGCTCACGCAAAGACGCAAAGGCCGCAGAGTGAAGAGCACACGTAATTCTTTGCGATCTTGGCGTCTTTGCGTGAGCGCCCCTGGTGGGGATCTGTTATTAGTAAACGCCGAACTCGCGGGTGGCGTCGATCCACGCGCGGATGTTCTCAGGCCGGCTGCCTTCCATCTCACCGACCTCGGTGCTCATGATGAAGCCGCCGCCCTTGCCGACGATCTCGCACACCTGCTGCGTCCGCTCGCGCACCTGCTCGACGGTGCCGCTCTGCAGCAGCGAGTTCTTCATGCCGCCGATGATGCACATGGTATCGCCGACGACCTCTTTGACCTTGAAGATGTCGCTATTCTGGAACATGCCGCCGCTTTTGCCCTTGGGCAGCTCCGCCAGGTAGTGCAGCCGCTGATCCCAGATGCCCTCGTAGTAGGGGATAGGATAGATGCCATTGTCGATGAGCGCCAGCATCATCTTCTTGAGCTGCGGCCAGTAGAACTTCTCGAACTGCGGCAGCGACATGAAGCCGTCGGACCCGCGATGCAGCGGGATGAAGCAGTTCGTTAGCCCGGTCGCCTTCGCGAAGTTGAGCGCATATTCGAGCTGGTAGTGCAGCACGAGTTCTTCCGCAGCCAGCAGCTTGTCGGGCCGGCGCAGCATGTCGAGCATGATGCCGCGCATCCCGCGTAGCGTGTCCGACATAAAGTCGAACGGCGCCTCGATCAGGCTGCCTGCCAGGTAGCTCGGCGGGAAGCCCAGCGCGGCCAT
>JAKPQT010000591.1 GCA_029555885.1 Chloroflexota bacterium
GGAGAGATCGCGCGCCAATCATCTGCGAAGCGTGCCAGGTCAGCCGTGACCGCCAGGCGGCGGCCCGATGCCTCGTCGCTAAAGTCTCCGTAGTTCGCCAGGTCGACACAGGTGTCCGGGCCCGCAGTGCCAAGTTGTTGATAGAGTCCATACAGGGACTGGCCGGGCCGGTGGCCCATGAGGAAGTGGATGCCGCCATCGATGGTATACTCGCCGCGGCGCCAACTGACGGCGACGCCGCCCGGCTGCGACGCGTGCTCGAAGATGTGCGTCTGGTAGCCGTTCCTCTGCGCATAGACGCCCGCGGCCAGCCCGGCCAATCCCGCGCCGATGATGACCAGTCGCTTCATGTTCTGCCCTGCCCTACTCGCCTGTTTCCGCGGCCGCGAAGGGCGGCGTCACCAGCACCTTGTCCACGCGGTGCCCGTCCATGTCTACGACCTCAAAGTGATACCCCTGCCACTCGAACTTATCGGTGAGTTGCGGGATGCGCCCCAGGTGCATCATCACGAAGCCGCCAAGCGTCTCGTAGGTGCCTTCCTGCGCGCCGGGCAGGTCACTGACCCGGAACAGCTCAGCAAAGTCGCCTGCGGGCAGCGTGCCGTCCAGCAGCCATGAGCCATCGGGGCACCGCACGGCCAGCGCTCCCTCCGCGTGCTCGCCCGGCACAGTGATGTCGCCCGCAACAGCCTCCAGCAGGTCGTGCACCGTGACGAGGCCCTGGATGCTGCCGAATTCATCGACTACCAGGGCCAGGTGCAGCCGCGAGTTGTGGAACAAATCCAATAGCTGAACTGCGGGGAAGGTTTCGGGCACGAACTGCGGCGCGCGCATGGCCGAGGTTATGTCCGCTTCGCCCGTGGTCAACCGGCAGCCCAGCAGCGCCTTGGCTTCCACGATTCCGATGACATTGTCCAGGCTGCCGCGCGACACCGGAAAGCGCGCATGGCCGCTCTCCACGATTTGTGCGCACATCTCATCCCACGAATCCTCGATGTCGAGCCAGACGATTTCAGGCCGGGGGGTCATCAGTGTGCCTGCGCGACGCTCGCCCAGGCGAAAGACCCGTTGGGCGACCTCGCTCTCGGCCGCGGACAGCACTCCCAGCTCCGCACCCTGCTCCAGCATCACCTTGATTTCCTCTTCCGTCACTGCGGGTTCGGAGGCCGCGGGCACCCGGAGCAGCTTAATGAGCAGGTCGGTGGAGACGGTCAGCAGCCACACCAGCGGCGCGACAATGCGGGACAGGCCGCTCATCGGGCCTGCGACGATGGAGGCAACGCGTTCCGGGTTGTTCAGGCCGAGGCGTTTGGGCAGCAGCTCGCCGATGACGAGGGAGAGATAGGTGATTGCGCCGACGACGAGCGCCATCGCAAGGGTTTCGCTGTAGGCTGCCGCTGCGGGGAACCGCTCGGCCAGCAAATCCGCCAGGGGGTCTGCGATGCGCGCGCCGCCGAATGCGCCTGCGAGGATGCCGATCAGGGTGATGCCAATCTGAACAGTGGACAGGAACTCGTCCGGGTCGCGCGCGAGCTCAAGCGCAGACCGCGCGCGCTTGTCGCCCATGTCGGCCCGCTGCTGCAAGCGCGCCTTGCGCGCCGAAACCACCGAAATCTCGGACATCGAGAAGATGCCGTTCAGCACGACCAGCAGCAGAATGATCAGCATCTCGATACCCACGTTTCCCATCATTCATCCTTCCCCACGGTGGCTTCAGGTGAAATCTACATGGCAGACCTTCGAGGTCTCGGCTATTGTTGTCGACATGGAATGGGTTAAAGTGCAACCACAGAGATTGCGCCGGATCCGAACGGCTGTCCTCACCCCCCGGCCCCCTCTCCTGAACCGCAGTTCAGGAGAGGGGGCCGGGGGTGAGGTTCCCGAGCGATGTCAGCCGACAGCATCAGAGTGGCTGGACTCAGAGCACATCTTCCAGGAAGGCCGCGACCGCTGCGACATAGGCCGCGTTCTCCTCGACAAACATCATGTGCCCGCTCTGCTCGAAGACCACCAGCAGGCCGTCGGGCACACCGCGGGCAATTGCCTGTGCAGCGTCCACTGAGCAGGAGCGGTCATGCCGTCCGGCCAGGACCAATACAGGCTGTGTGACCTGGGCCAACCGGTCGGCGACCTCGATGCCGCCGTACTCTGCGTTGGCGAAGTGGCGCAGCACCTCTGCCGAGTACACCATGCCGCCCGTGACGGCCTCGTATTCAGCAATGCGCGGGTCATACGGATCGGCAAAGTGGAACGGCCACTGGTCGTGCAGCAGGTCGGCCGCGTCCTGCGCATCCCGCACCACCCGCTCGCGCGCCCAGGAGATGACGAGCCGCTCGCGCAGCTCGGGCTCATCGAAGGCGGCGAGACTCGTTTCGACGTGCGAGAGATAGCTGGACGAAGGGATGCCGGCGGAGACGATGGTCGCGGCCGCAGCGCCAGGGTCGTCCACCGCATGCTGCAGTGCGACGAACGCGCCGTAGGAGTGACCGAGCACCGCATAGCGGGCCAGGCCCAGTGATTCTGCAAGCCCGCTCACGTCGCGGGCCATTTCCTCGAGCGTCCACGTCTCTGCCGGCGCCGGGCCGGAGCGGCCCTGCCCGCGCTGATCCACGAACAACAGCCGCCAGCGACCGGCCAGCGGATCGAGGTAATGGCCGAACGTCTGGTGGTCGAGGCCCGGCCCGCCGTGCAACACGATGACCGGGCTCCCCTGCCCGCGTTCGACGACATATAACTGCGTATCCCGCACGGGCACAAGCTGCCCGGCTTCCGGCTCTCGTCTCATCGCTTCAACACCTCATCGGAACAGTCCATGCTGCCGTGCTCATTTTAGCCCAGCCGCAGACCGCAGACAAACAAAGAGACGGGCGGCTCATCAGAGCGCACCCGCCTCGCACATAGCTCAAAGATCGTTCGCCGGCTCAGCCCTTGCCGCGGCGCCCCAACTGCGCGTCGGCCATGAAGAGGGCGTGGCCCTGCGTGCCAACCATGCGCAGCATGTCCACGATTTCCGCCGCGTGCTTCTCTTCCTCGACCTGCTCGCTGATGAACCATTGCAGCATGATCTGGGTCGGGTAGTCATTCTCCTGCAGCGCCGACTCGTACAGCCGGGTAATCAGGCCGGTGACGAGCGCCTCGTGCTTCTGCACCTGCTCGAAGATGTCCAGCAGCGAGCCGAAGCTCGTCGGCGGCTGGTCGATCGCCTGCAGTGTCACCGCGGCGCCGCGGTCCTGAATGTACCCGAAGAACTTGAGCGCGTGCTCCTGCTCTTCTTTCGCCTGCATGGCGAGCCAGGAGGCGGAACCCGGCATGTTGTGCGCATTGCAGTAAGCAGACATGGAGAGATAGAAGTAAGCCGAGTATAGCTCGTGCTTGATCTGATCGTTGAGAGCGGTAAGAAGGGTGTTGCTCAGCATCGTAGACTCCTTGAACGGAATTGTGTTTTGACTCAACGCACGTCATTGTAATGCGTTTCGCAAACCTGTCAAAGTATTGGGGCAGCGTACCAAATGCACAACCCGTTCAGTCCTCGTCGCCGCCCGCTAGCGCAGCAGCCGCCGGCCCGACCGCCAGCACGAGCACCAGTGAAATCAGCACCGCAGACGACAGGCACCACAGGCAGACAGCCTTGATGATGAACAGCTCCAGGTAGGTCAAATAAATGCTGAAGATGACGCCGAAGAGCGCCATGCCCAGGAGCGCAGGTCCGGCCAGCCGGGCGAGCGAGGGCCAAAAACGGGCTACGGCCCAGGCCGCCAGGATGCCGATATAGCCCAGCGCGCCGAGCAGCCCAACCGGCAGCACGCCGAACAGGGTCGCGAACGGGCTGGCCTGCACCGCGTTGCAGTCGCCGACCGGGCCGCACACCGCAGCAACATTCTGCGTCTCGACATAGGTCAGGTAAAGCGCCACGCCCAGGCCCAACAACGATATGATCGGCATTACGACCGAAGCGCCGCCCGGCACCGCGGGAACCTCCCGGCCCAGTGCCAGGAGAACGGCCCCGATCAGCGCATACAGCAGGGCCGCGCCGAGAATTGCCATCACCACCCAGGCCAGGGCGAACCCGTCCGCGCCTGCGGCCAGCGGCTGCGGGCCAGGCGCGGACTCGGTCAGGGCCGGTCGGGAGACGAGATTCGACAATACGCTGAAGATAACCAGGCTCAGAGAGAGGACCTTAGCAGCTCTGACTCGCATTCTTGTTTCCTCGTTCAGGATGTACCGGAGACCCGGCGGAGCGCCGGCCGCGACTGCCAGAGGCCTGTCCAGGCGACGATGCCATAGCCGAGCGCACAAAGGACGAGGAACGGCATGCTGCCGTACTGCCCGTGCTGCCATGCCAGCACCAGCCCTACCAGCGCATAGGCCATCAGCCCGAACTCGCCCAGGATCGTCCAATCCGGCCGCAGGCGGTAGACGCTGTCCACCCAGCGGCCCTCGCGGCCTTCCAGCCGGAACTTCGGTGTGCGGCGGAACGTGCCGCCCCACCGCGTCAGCCCTTCGTACACGGCACGCGACGTGCTGAAGGTGATGCCCGCCGCGACGACCAGGAAGATGGGCAGGTACAGCAGCCGCCGCGGCCAGCGCGGGTGCAACGCGGCCTGGCTGATGGCAAAGAGCAGCGGCGGCCCCAACCCCGCCAGCCCGAACACCATCCAGACGCCCGATTGGGGCTGCGGCTGCAGCAGCAGCGGCAGGGACGTCAGCAGCAGGATGACGACCAGGGGCTGCGTGAAGTACCCGCTGACATGCACCAGGGCCATGAGCTTCTGGCGCAGCGGCAGTTTGCTGCGCAGAATCGGCCAGCTCAGCTTGCGGAGGCACTGGATGGAGCCCTTCGCCCAGCGCACCTGCTGGCGCTTGAACGCCTCCATCTGCGCGGGCAGCTCCGCGGGCGCTTCCACATCCGGCAGGTACAGGCAGCGCCACCCCGCGAGCTGGGCGCGGTAGCTCAGGTCCATATCCTCGGTCATGGTGTCGGCCTGCCAGCCGCCCGCATCCTCGATGCAGGCCCGCCGCCACAACCCACCCGAACCGTTGAAGTTGATGAGCAATCCGGCGCGGCTGCGCGCGGTCTGCTCGATGACGAAATGCCCGTCCAGCGCGAGCGACTGGACGCGGGTCAGGGGAGAGTATTCCTCGTTCAGATGGGTCCAGCGGGTCTGCACCATGCCCGCATCAGGATGCGCCTGCAAGACCGGCACGGTCCGCCGCAGGAAGTCGGGCTGGGGCCGGAAATCCGCATCGAAGACTGCGACAACTTCCGCCTCGGTTCGCGTCAACCCCCAGGCCAGCGCGCCGGCCTTGAAGCCCTGCCGGTCGGCCCGGTGCAGCACCTGCACATTGATGCCGGCCTGCCGGTGATAGGCCGCCCGCGCCTCCGCAAGTGCGGTCGTGTCGTCGGTGGAGTCGTCAAGCACCTGAATGGTGAGCCGGTCCGCCGGGTAATCCAGCGTAGCCGCTGCGTCAATCAGCCGCTCGACGACGTGCCGCTCATTGTAGACCGGCAGTTGCACCGCGACGTGCGGCCAGTCTCCGTCGGCGATATCCGCCCGCGACGCAACCGTCCGGCGATGCCGGAGGTACAACAACGTCAGTGCCAGTGATTGGAGCGCATAGAGGCTCAGCCACACCAGCGCTGCCGTATAGACAATCCGAATCAAACAGCCGCCTTTCCGCCGCGCTAACCCGCCAACACGCGGTCGAGCGCACCCAGCAGGGTGACGACGTTTTCCGGGCGGCAGGACTGCCCCATGAGACCGATGCGCCAGTACCGGCCCTTCAACGCGCCGAGTGCACCCGCAATATCCACGTTGTACTCGGCCAGCAGCCGGCCGCGCACCGCAGCCTCATCCGCGCCCGCAGGCACGCGCACCGTCGTCAGGCTCGCCAGGCGATATTCGGGCGGCACCAGCATGGACATGCCCCGCGCCTCGAGCCCTTCCCACAATAGCCGGCTGACCTGTGTGTGACGCTCGAAGCGGGCGGCGAGACCTTCTTCGGCCACCAGCCGCAGCGCCTCGCGCAGCGCAAACATCATGCTGGCCGGGCCCGTGTGGTGGTAGACCCGCTCCGCGTTCCAATACTTGCGCTGAAGCGTGAGGTCGAGATACCAGCTCTGCACTTTGGTCGTGCGCGCCGCGAGCGCAGCTTCCGCGCGCGGGCCGACCGTGATGGGCGCGAGGCCGGGCGGCGCGCTCAGACACTTCTGCGAGCCGGTGTAGCAGATGTCGATGCCGATTTCGTCCACAGGGACGGAGACGCCGCCGAGCGAGGCCACCGTGTCCACGAGCAGCAGCGCGCCGTGGCGATGGACGACCTCCGCGATGCCGTGGAGGGGCTGGGCAATGCCGGTCGAAGTTTCCCCGTGCACGATGGCGACGAGCTTGGCGGGACGCTCGTCCAATGCCTGCGCTACCTGCCGCTCGCTGATGACCTGGCCCCAGGGCACATCGATGCGCCGCACGTCCGCCCGCGCGCGGGTCGCCATCTCGACCATCCGCTCCCCGAAATACCCCGCCACGCAGATGAGCACTGGGTCGCCCTCTTCGATGAAGTTGTAGAGCGCGGCCTCCATGCCCGCACTGCCCGTGCCCGGCAGGGCCAGGGTCAGCGGGTTCTGCGTCTGGAACACCATGCGCAGGAGTTCCTGGGTCTCGTCCATCACGGCCAGGTAGCTAGGATCGAGATAACCCACCAGCGGTGTCGCCATCGCGCGCAGGACGCGCGGATGCACCATGCTGGGCCCAGGGCCCAATAGCAGTCGCGCCAGCAAATCTAGATCGTAATAGCTCTGCGTTTGTCGCATAACACGCTCCATTTCAGAGGTCAGCCACAGGATATTCGGTCATTTTAGCCGGGCAGACGGGCATTGTCAAAGAAACCCAGTTTTTTCCAAAAACCGGGTTTCTCACGCAAGCGAGCGTTGTCACAAAAATCCGGCCAAAACGTCCCTGTGGTATTGGCACGCGTGCCCCGTTGTGTTAATATAGGCCCGACAGCTTACCCCGACGGAGGCGAGTGTGCCCCATCCACTTCTGCTTACAGCACAGGCGACCGGCACGCCGGTGATTGAGGGCGAGAACGCGACCCTGCTCTGGCAGGGGACCGCACCGCCGCTCATCGCGGGCGACTTCAACGGCTGGGACACCCAATCCTCGCCGGCATGGGAGCGATTGGCTGCCGGCCTGTGGGCCTGCACCCTGAGCCTCCCGCGCGACGCGTACATGGAATATGCCTTCTTCACCGGAGAGGCGGAAGAAGACCGCATCACCGATCCGCTCAACCCGCGCACCACCCCCAACGGCATGGGCCACACCAACTCGTACTTCTACATGCCCGAGGGTGTGCCGACCCCGCTGACTCAGCGCACACGCGGCGTGCCGAAGGGTGAAGTCACGCGCCACATCATCAGGAACCGCTGGCTGCTGGCAAACGGCAGGCGCGCGGTCTACCTGTACCAGCCGCCGGTGAGTGAGCCGTGCCCGCTCGTCGTTGTGTATGACGGGGTCGAGTATTACCGCCGCGACCACCTGCCCGCCATCGTGGACAACCTCATCAGCCAGGGACGCATCCAGCCCATCGCCCTGGCCATGGTCGCACACGGCGGGCCCGCGCGCGGGATCGAATACAGCTGCAGCGAGGCGACGGTCGGCTTCGTGATGGAGCATGTGCTGCCGCTGGCCGAGGAACATCTCAATGTCGTCCCGCCGCAGGCCGCCGGGGGCAGCTACGGCGTCATCGGTGCATCCGCGGGCGGACGGATGGCGCTGTTCACCGCGCTGCGCGTGCCGGGCATCATCGGCCGCGTGCTCAGCCAGGCAGGCGCATTCAAGTTCGACAACTACGAGTCGGTGCTGTTCGACCTGGTGCGTTACCCACCGCAGCAAGGGGTGCAGGTCTGGTTGGACTGCGGCACGTTCGACTTCCTGCTGCCTGGCAACCGGGAGATGGGCTCGCTGCTGGCTGAGCGGGGCTACGAGGGCGGCTACCTGGAGTATCATGCCGGACACAACCACCCGGCCTGGCGCGACCACATCGCCGCCGGGCTGGAGGCGCTATACAGGCCGTAAAGACGTTCCGGCGAAGCGGCACCAAAATGAGGAGGGAGGTTTCATGCTCTTAGGCATCGATGTCAGCACGACCGGCGCGAAGGC
Organism: Chloroflexota bacterium; assembly: GCA_029555885.1. The sequence goes on from JAKPQT010000591.1 coordinate 8,157, forward strand.
GCTGGTCATCAACGAACAGGGCGAAGTCATCGCCAGCGCGACCGAGGAATATCCGCTGTACACGCCCCGCCCCCTGTGGAGCGAGCAGGACCCCGCGGACTGGTGGACCGGCGCGCAGCGTGCGATCCAGCGCGCGCTCGCCATGCCCGGCGTCTCGGCGGACGACATCCAGGGCATCGGCCTGACCGGCCAGATGCACGGCCTGGTGCTGTTGGATGAGGCCGGCAACGTGCTGCGCCCTGCGATCCTCTGGAACGACCAGCGCACCGGCCCCCAGTGCGAGGAAATCACGGCCTGGGCGGGCGGGTTGAAGCGGCTGATTGCGCTCACCGGCAACGCGGTGCTGCCCGGCTTCACCGCGCCCAAGATTGTGTGGGTGCGGCAAAACGAGCCGGACGTCTACAGCAAGATCGCGCACATCCTCCTGCCGAAGGACTACATCCGCTACTGCCTGACGGGCGAGTTCGCCACGGAAGTCTCGGACGCCTCCGGCACGGCCCTCTTCGACGTGGGCAACCGGCGCTGGTCCGCGACGATGGCCGGGCTGCTCGAGATCCCGATGGGCTGGCTGCCGGACTGCTACGAGTCGCACGTCGTGTCGGGCAAGATCAGCGCCAGTGCAGCGGCAGCGACCGGGCTGCGCGCAGGGACGCCGGTGGTCGGCGGCGGCGGCGACCAGGCCGCGCAGGCGGTCGGCAGCGGCATCGTCCGTCCCGGCATCATCTCCGTCACCAGCGGCACGAGCGGCGTCGTCTTTGCGTATGCGGACAGCTACGCGCCGGAGCCGGACGGCCGGCTGCACGTCTTCTGCCATGCCGTGCCGGGTGCGTGGCACGCGATGGGCGTGATGCTCTCCGCGGGCGGCGCATTCCGCTGGTTCCGCGATACGCTGGCCGGCGAGGAACGCGCTGAGGCTGCGGCCGCGGGCGGCGACCCGTACGACCTGCTGACCGCGCAGGCGGCGAAGGTGCCGCCGGGCGCGGAGGGACTGCTCTTCCTCCCCTACCTGACGGGCGAGCGCTGTCCCTACCCCGACCCGAACGCGCGCGGCGCGTTCGTCGGGCTGACGCTGCGCCACGGCAAGGGCCACATGGTGCGGTCGGTGCTGGAGGGCGTCTCCTACGGCCTGCGCGACAGCCTGGAGCTCATCAAGGGGCTGGGCGTGCCCATCGAACAGGTGCGGGCCTCGGGCGGCGGCGCGCGCAGCCCGCTCTGGCGGCAGATTCAGGCGGACATCTTCGGGACGGAACTCGTGCTCATCAACGTGACGGAGGGGGCCGCGTTCGGCGCGGCGCTGCTGGCCGGCGTCGGCGCAGGGGTGTACCGGGACGTGCGCGAGGCGGTGGACGCCGCGGTGCGCGTGGTCAGCAGCACCGCGCCCGATCCGGATGCTGCACAGGCGTACGAAGGGCTGTACCCGCTCTACCGGGGGCTGTATCCCGCGCTGAAGCCGACGTTCGACGCGCTGGCGTAGGGCGCGCTCGGCGCAACGGATAAACGGATACTACAGTCTGCCTGCCACCCACAATCCAAGTGGACGGCAGATGCCATTGTATCCTGCCGGTGTCGCTCATTTTACTTGACTAACCAGTTGACTAAGTGTAGAATCAAGCCAAATCACAGGTTACAGAGGTCCGGGCATGACTGTTACTGTCAATATCCATGAAGCGAAGACTCACCTGTCGCGCCTCTTGATGCGAGTGCAGGCGGGGGAAGAGATCATCATCGCGCATGCAGGAAAGCCAGTCGCGCGATTGGTTTCTGTGAAACAGACAGATAAGCGCCGCAAGCCAGGCTCTGCGGCGGGTCTCTTCACCGTGCCTCAGGACTTCAATGAACCCTTGAGCGAGGATGTGCTGAGGGATTTCGGCGTATGAGGGCGCTGCTTGACACTCATACGTTCCTCTGGTGGGTGACGGACGATCCGCAGCTTTCGTCGCTGGCTCGTGCCATCATCGAAGATGGCGGTAACGAGCTGTACCTCAGCGCGGCAAGCGCATGGGAAATCGCGATCAAAGTGCAAACCGGACGATTACCGCTGCCCGTATCTCCAGCAGAATTCGTCCCGCAGCACATGCAGGCGAGCGGATTCCAGCCGATGCCGGTTCAGATCACCCACGCGTTGCGCGTATACGATCTGCCGCCCCTTCACCGTGATCCGTTTGACCGCCTGCTGGTCGCACAGGCGCTAGCCGAGGGATTGCCGATCATTACCGCCGATCCGCTGATCCGGCAGTATGAGAGCGAGGCAATCTGGTAGAGGCATACTCCATAAACAAGACGCTCAAGCCGGTTGACTTGAGCGTCTTGTCATACCCCCAGCAGGACTCGAACCTGCAACCTTATGCTTAGAAGGCATCTGCTCTGTCCTTTGAGCTATGGGGGCATCTGAAGTCGATTTTAGCAGACCTTCGAGATTGTGCCAACCTGGGCCAGCCTTCGGCTGACCCATTGGCCCGAAACCTCGAAGGTCTCAGGCTCACGCTACCCCACCATTTCTTCCGGCGAGGCAAGCGTGTCCGCGTACGCGAGGAACGCGGCGGTGTCGGGGAACACGCGCGTGGACAGCGCCCGCACGACCCAGTTGGCGCGCATCGGCGTGATCGTGATGACAGGTATGCCCTTCTGATAGGCCACGTACATCTCCAGCGCAGTGCCCATGCTGGCCTGCGGCACGTAGGCAATCAGCACGTCGCAGCCGGCCGCCAGCTCCATCAGTGCGAAGAGCGTCGCCTTCGCGGCCGCATCATCGTAGGTCACGCTGTTGGGGTGGAGAGCCAGTGGGTCCACGACCTCCAGTTCCGGCCAGCGCGCATTGAGCGCCGCGGCCAGCTCGTTGCGATACCCCTGATCCTCGATGTCATCATCCACGCGCGACGCCTGCATGACGCCGCCGATAAACACGCGCATTACCCCTCCTTATGTAAACCAAAGGTGTTCTCCACGACACCCGGCAGCAGGCTGTAGACCGAACATCCCATCGCCCGCTCGAAGTCATCGCGAATCTGGAAGACGGCCCGCCATTTCGGCACAACAAAGGGGGTCGGCCCGTAGCGCATCAGCACATCCACCATCCGCTTCTCCATCAGCACATACCCTTCCGCCATCGCCAGCGAGTCGCACAACTGGATGAGCCGATCGTAGTCATCGAACTCGACCGCGGCCAGGTAGTCCTCGATGAAGCTTTGCTCCGCTGCGGTGCAATCGAGCGGGCCAAAGACTTCACCGATATTCCTGCACGGGAAGGAGTGCGTCAGCGCCACGCGTGCGGCCGGCTCATAGCCCAGGTCGCTCAGATAGCGGTACCCGTCGTAGACATGCCGGTTGCCGGTCACGCCCGCGCGGCGCCCCATGTCATGCAGCAGGCCGACGATGTACGCGTGCTCCGTATCCAGCCCCGGCAGGTGCGCCGCGATGCGCTCCGCCGCCTGCGCGACGAGGACCGAATGCGCGGTCCACGGCCCGGGATTCAGTTCCCCAGCCTCGCGCAACATTGCCTCCGCCTCACCCCTCGAAGGCAAATTCACCTCTTCTCCCGTTCTCCCCTTCACCTCTTCACCTCTTCTCCCCGTCACCTCTTCATAATCATACCCTCATTCGCGCCCTGCCGCGAATTAGTGGTATACTGATCGACTGTGCTCCATCAGCAACTGGAGGAACAGGCATGCGACCCACTATCCTGGCCGTGGACCTGGGCGGCACGCAGATTCGCGCCGCACTGTGTGACCCGGACGGCCAGATACACCGCCGGACCGCGCGGCCTACGCTGGCCGTGGAAGGCCCGGAATCCGTCATCGCTCGCATCAAGGATGCCGTCTCCGAGGTGCTCGAAGGTGTTCCCATCGAGCAGATCACCGGCGTCGGCATCGGCTCGCCCGGCCCGCTGGACCCGATGCAGGGTGTCGTCATCAGCGCGCCCAACCTGCCCGGCTGGCACAACGTGCCGCTGCGCGACATCGTCAGCGCGCACGTGGGCCGGCCCGCCTACCTCGGCAACGATGCCAATGTCGCGGGGCTGGCGGAGACGCTGTGGGGCGCGGCCCGCGGGGAGCGGGAGGTCATCTACCTGACCATCAGCACCGGCGTGGGCAGCGGCATCATCACGGATGGCAGATTGGTGCTGGGAGTGCGCGGGCTGGCAGGCGAGGCAGGGCACATCGTCGTAATGGCCGATGGCCCGCTGTGCGGCTGCGGCAACCGCGGCTGCGTGGAGGCCTTCGCTGCGGGCACGGGCATCGCCAGCTTCGTCCGGGAGCAGTTGAGTGCAGGCGTCCAGAGCCAGGTGCGCACCCTCGTGGACGGCGACCTGGCACGGGTCAGCGCGCGCATCATCAGCCAGGCTGCGCGCGCGGGCGACGCGCTGGCTTGCGAGGCATTCCGCCGCGCAGGACATTACCTGGGCATCGGCATCGCCAACCTGCTCTACCTGTTCAACCCGCACATGATTGTGCTGGGCGGCAGCGTGATGAAGTCGGGCGACTTGCTGATGGACGCAATGTGGCAGGCCATCCGCACGCTGGCGAAGCCCGCTTATGTCGAGGGGTTGACCATCGTGCCGGCCGCGCTGGGCGATGACGTGGGCCTGCTCGGTGCAGCCGCGCTCGTCGTCCAGGAGCAGCACCTGCTCGGTGTCCCCTCCGAAAGAGGGGTAGCATAGCCCCTGGTGGGCGACCTGACGGGCACAAGGCCCCAGGCTACGAATGCTACACCGTGACCGGCTATAGATTGAAAAAATAGAGACAGGCGAACACCATGCACATAGCGATTATCGGACTACCCAACTCCACCAAGACGACCATCTTCAACGCGCTCACTCGCGGCAACCTCGAGACTGCCGCGTTCAGCTCCGGCCAGTTTGATGTCCACTCCGCCACGGTGGATGTGCCGGACGAGCGCGTCGACCGCCTGTCGGCCATGTTCAAGCCGCGCAAGACAACCTATGCCAAAGTCACCTACGCCGATATCGCGGGGCTGGCGAAGGGCGTGGGCGAAGGCGGACTGAGCGGCCCGCTGCTCAACACGCTGAGCCAGAGCGACGCCCTGCTCCATGTCGTCCGCGCGTTCGAGGACCCCGACGTACCCCACACGGAGGGCAGCGTCGACCCGTGCCGCGACCTGGCGATCATCGACGGCGAGCTGCTGTTGTCCGACATGATTATCATCGAGCGGCGCATCGAGCGGCTGCAGGCGCAGCTCAAGAAGGGCGGCGACAAGCAGGCGAAGGCCCGCGACGAGGCCGAGCTGGCGCTCTTCCTGCGCCTCGACGAGACGGTGAACGCGGGCGCGCCGCTGCGCGATATGGAGCTGACGCCGGCCGAGATGAAGATGCTGCGCAACTACGGCCTGCTGACCCTCAAGCCGATGCTCGTCGTGCTCAACGTGGGCGACGCAGCCGCGGACACGGCCATCGAGTCGCTCTGCGACTATCGCCACCGGCACACGACGATCGGCGCGCTGCAAGGGCGCCTGGAGATGGAACTGGCGCAGATGCCGCCGGACGAGGCTGCCGAGTTCCTCTCGGGCTACGGCATCAGCGAGCCGGGGCTGAACCGCATCATCCGCATGAGCTACTCGTTGTTAGGGCTGCACAGCTTCTTTACGGTGGGCGAGGATGAAGTGCGGGCGTGGACCATTCCCGTGGGCGCCAACGCGGTGGACGCGGCCGGCGCCATCCACACAGACCTCGCGCGCGGCTTCATCCGGGCGGAAGTGATTGCCTACGACGCGCTGATCTCAGCGGGGAACATGGTAGCCGCCAAACAGAAGGGCCTGCTCCGGCTGGAAGGCAAGGAATACGTCGTCCAGAACGGCGACATCCTGAACATCCGGTTCAACATCTAGCCGCCCCACCTTGCCAACCATACCCGCCGCAGCGCAGGCCACAGCCGCGCCCAGCGGCGGGTGCGTCTTTTCTCCGTCCCAGCCTCAACTTTCGGCCCGAACTGCGCCGCCTCGTAGCTGTGCAGCAGGTCCGATGCATCAGCCTGCACGACCTCCGCCGCAGCACGCGTCATGCCCCTCAGAAGACGGGCACGCTGCGCCCTCTGCGTCGTTGCGCCCACCACTCCCCGGACGAACTCGCGCGGGGTGTCTGCCGGCGCAGGAGGGCGACCCAGCCGCCTGCCCCAGGCAAGGAGCCGCGCATAAGCCGTGCTGGTCGCATCCGTCACCGTGAGCGGGCTGAACACCAGCCGGGTGAAGCGCACGAACGACCACAGCAGGAGCAGCCCGGTCAGCACGGCCAGCACGTTGGAAGTGGCAGCCTCCCGCTGCTCTTCCGCCACGTGAATCTCGCCCAGTTCGCGCAGTTCGGCCAGGCCCGGATCGAAGTCCGGGATCATGCCCAGGTAGTCCGGCGTGAACGCGCGCGGGTCCGATGCGATGCGCAGCGGCGGCTCCTGGCCAGGGGTCGGCTCGAACCGCACCCAGCCCACGTCGGTGAAGTACAGCTCCGGCCAGGAGTGGGCGGAGAGCTCGGTGACCGTGTACTCACTCGTCTGCACGTCGTAGCTGCCCGTGGCATATCCAACCGCCAGCCGCGCGGGGATGCCGCTCATCCGCGCCAGGACGACCATCGCAGACGCAAAGTAGTCGCAGTAGCCCCGCTGCAGGTCAAAGAGGAACCACGACACCAGTTCACGTCCCGCAGGCGGCACGGGCACATTCAGCGTATACTCCAGCCGCCGCAGCGCGGTCTCGATGGCGATGGCTCGATCATATGGTGACAGCGCCGCGGGCGCAGCTTCCTGAAGGAAGGTCGCCAGTCGTGGATCGAGGTCTTCCGGCAGTTGCAGGTAGCGTGCGGCGACTTCTGGCGGGTACTCGGCGGATGTCGCGCGGAGAAGTGTGGCATCGGGCACGAACAGGTAGGACAGGACGGTGTACTCGCGCGGCGCGCCCGTCGCTGACAGCGACACCAACTCGCCGGGCGGATAATAGCGCGCCCGATAGGGTCGATCCGCGCTGACCGGTTCGCCCGCAGCATAGATGACGCTGCGCGTGGCCTCCACTACCTCCACGGAACTGACGAGCGCGCGGCCGGGGGTGCGCTCCATGTCGGTGCGCCACGGCTCGCCCGCGGCAAACGTCGCCTCGGTCACCGCTGCGCCGCCCCCATCCCAGCCCCGGCCCGTGTAGTGCGCAAATGTTTGCCCGCGCCAGTAGAGGCTCTGCCCGGGGTCGCCGCCGCGCGTGCGCACCCGCAGCGCAATCTCCCGGCCCAGCTCCGGCCGCCCGCCGAGCAGATGCGCGCGGGGCAGCCCGCCCTCGGCAACACCGAACGCCGGGACCAACGAGCGCACCGGCTGGCCGGCCTCGAAGCTGGCCGAGACGCGCGTCTCGATCTCCTTATAGGGTGACTCGAAGATGCGCCAGAACGCCTGCGAGAATTCGTTCGATGCGATGAACGGCAGCGCGGGCGCCAGAATCATCGTGACCGACGCGATGCCCAGGCCGATCAGCACCATGTCGAGCCGGATCTCGGGCGAATAGTCTGTACCGGTCCGGTCCCAGTGGCGCATGAGCCACGACAGCCGCGACATGACCAGCAGCATGGCGGTCGCGCCCAGGAAGGTGATGAGCGACCAGCGCGTATCGTCCACCCAGAAGGCCAGTTGCGCCAGGACGATGCCTGTGGGCAGCAGCGCGACGAACGAGTGGCCGCGCCGCGCAATCCACCAGCCCGCCCACGCGGCGAAGCACCAGGCCAACAGCCCCGCCAGCCCGATGACCACCAGGTTGTCGGGCACGCCCGGTCCGTTGACCAGCCCGTCCAGCCACCAGACGATGCGCTGGCCGTAACCTGCGAGTGCATCCCACTGGTCACCGAAGTAGGTGATGGATGGCTCAGGCGCGGTCTGCCCGCCCATGCGCCAGGCGATCCAGCGGGCCACCTGCCCGGCGAGTGGCCCGACCCGCAGCACCTGCACGCCCCACGCCAGCGTCGCGACGATGCCCGCACCCCCCAGGATGAAAGCCGCCGCGATGCCTGGCAGCCGCGGCCGGTAGGCCAGCCACCAACTGAACGACAGGCCGAGGAAGGACAGCCAGATGGCCGGACGCAGCCCGGGCACGAGCGCGCTGTCCACTGCGGCATAGGGCAGCGTCAGCACGACGCCGAGCGCCAGCAGGTACACCAGCCACCCTTCGTCGGGCCGCAGGCGACGCAGAACCCGGATGAAAAACGGTGGGGGGCCCATATCGGCCGCGGGCAGGCTCTCACCTACAGACATGGTCGCAGCCTCATACCTCTTCCTCGACGCGCACCGGGATCACCCGGCCCGAGCCCAACAACGCCTTCAGCTCAGTCCGCTGGCGCTTGATGCGCTCCAACGGACGGAAGGGGAAGCCCTGGCTGATGACTGTGTGCGGGATGCGCTGCTGGCCGAGGAGAGCCTGCAGCCCGTCCAGCCGTTCGGCCGTGCCTGCGGGCGGTTCGAACGTGGTCGCGTCGAGCAGGATAACGGTGGGGGCGTTGCCGCGGCTCATCAGCGGCAGCAGCGGCGCGACCCAATCGCCGTCCTGCGACGGCGTGATGATTGCCAGCGTCCGCCCGCTGCCCAGGGTCGGTCCGGCCTGGGCGAGCAGACCGGCAAGCGGCATGCCCGCCTGGGGCTCGGCCTCTGCCAGCGCGCGGAGGATGTGCCACAACTGCGCGGGGCCCCGGCTGGGTGACAGCATGATGGGGCTGCGGCCCGCCATTAGCAGGCCCACTGCGCGGCGCTCTCCCTGGCGAAGGTACTGTGCCGCCAGCGATGCGGCCAGGATAACGGCATACTCCTGGGTCGCCTCTGCTTCGGCGCCCGCCTGCACCGCGGCGTCCAGGTCCACGACGAGCCACAGGTCGCCGGAAGGCTCGCGGTCGAACTCGCGCACCATGATGTCGCCGTGGTGCGCGGTCGCGGGCCAATGGACACGGCGCAGCGGGTCGCCCGCGGTGTACTGACGCACGCCGCCCACCTGAATGGTCTCCTCGACGGAGCGTTCCGGCGAGATGGAGCGGCCCGGCGCGCGCCCGCGCGGCAGTTCCAGGTTGGGCAGATATGAGGCCCGCGGATAGACCATGATGGTCGTGACATCGCTATAGTGCTGGGTGACGCGGAAGAAGCCGAGCGGGTCGCTCATCTCCAGGTCCCAGGGGCCGAGGCGGAACACCCCGCGGCGCTGGCACAGCCCTGCCATGGTCCACCTGCGCTCCGCGTGCCCGCCGACCGACTCCACCCGATCCACGCTGTAGCCCGGCACCTCCGAGCGGTCGCGGACATGGGCCCACAGCACGGGCAGGACGCCGTTGTTGACCAGAGTGAACTCCTCGTGCAGTTCATCGCCGGCCACGACCCACGTACCGAGCGTCCGCCGTTCCGCGGTGACCCGGTCGCGCATGACCCGCGCCCAGCCGTAGCCCATCAGGATCAGCGCGCCGAGGCCGACCAGCAGCCAGCTCCAGGCCCGGTCCGGGCTGACCAGTTGCACGACCAGCAGCGCGGCCCAGGCGATGAACGGGAGGGCGCTGGAGGGATACATGCGCCGCGTGGGCGCTCCATTGGCTTCCATGACAGGAGTGAGTATACTACACGGCTGAACCACATAACAAGGAGTCAGCGATGACCAGTCACACTGTCGCACCAGGCGTGCCCCTCTTCCGCAAGCTGGCGGACAACCAGCTTGCCGCCATCCACGGCGCCAGCCTCGCCATCCTGGAACACACCGGCGTCCAGTTGCATCACCCGGAGGCGCTTGCGCTGCTGCGTTCGGCGGGCGCGCAGGTCATGGACGACGGCTGGGTGCGCATCCCGCCCGCGCTGGCCGAATGGGCGCTGCGCACCGCGCCGAAGCGCATCACCTGGGCCAACCGCCAGGGCCGCCCCGTGGTGGCGCTGCAAGGCCGCAATGTGCATTACGGCCCGGGGTCCGACTGCCCCAACGTGATCGACGTGCGCACCGGCGAACGGCGGCCCGGCACGCTGGCCGACATCCAGGAAGCCGCGCGCGTGCTGGACGCCCTGCCCAACATCGACTTCCTGATGTCGTTCTGCATGGCGTCGGACGTGCCGCAGGTCATCGCGGACCGCTACCAGATGGCCGCGCTGCTGTCCAACAGCACCAAGCCCATCCTGTTCGTGACGACCGAGTTTGCGGGCTGCGTGGATGCGGTCGAGATGGCGGAGATCGTCGCGGGCGGCGCGGACGTGCTCCAGCGCAATCCCATCTGCGCCTGCTACATCAACGTGACCTCTCCGCTTGTCCACAACACGGAGGCGCTGGACAAGCTGCTGTTCATGGCGGGCCGCGGCCTGCCCTGCACATACAACCCGGTGGTGCTGCGCGGGGCCAACGGCCCCATCACGCCCGCCGGTGCGGTCGCGCTGGGCAACGCGGGCGAGCTGGCGGGCCTGGTCGTCGCCCAGCTCAAGCGCGAGGGCGCGCCGGTGATCCTCTCCGGCGGAACCCAGGACATGCTCGACATGCGCACGACGGGCGATATCTACGCCGCGCCTGAGAACCGGGTGCTCTGCGTGGAGATGGCCCACTACTACGACATGCCCATCTTCGGACTCGGCGGCTGCTCGGACTCGCAACTGCCCGACGAGCAGGCCATGATGGAAATCTCGCTGACGCTGCTGGCCGAGACGCTCGCCGGCTCGCACCTCATCCACGACGTGGGCTACCTGGCCTCGGGCATGACCAACTCGCTCGAATCGATCGTCATGGCCGACGAGATGATCAACTGGGTCAAGCGGTTTATGCAGGGGACCGAGGTATCCGCGGAGACGCTGGCACTCGACGTAATTGCGGCTGCGGGTCCCGCCAACACCTTCATGCAGCACGACCACACGCGGGCGCACTACCGGGAGGACTGGTATCCGAAGCTGGTGGAGCGGCGCAACTGGGATGCCTGGTCGGTCGCGGGCGGCAAGACCTTCCGCCAGCGGGCGCGCGAGCGGGCGCTCAAGTTGGCCGAGACGCACCACCCCGAGCCGCTGCCCGCTGACGTGGCCGCCGCGCTGCAAGGGGTCATCGACCGCGCGAAGGAACGGTGGGTGTAAGGCGATTATGACATTCCCCGACATCATCCGCTCGGAGTTGGGCCGGCTTCGGTGCGACTACGCCTTCTATTGCCGGCTCCCGAACCAGGAGCCCCTGCTGCTCAAGAACTGCGACCGGTTCCTCTCGGCGTCCATCATCAAGGTGCCCATCCTGTATGCCTGGGCCTACCTCGAACGGGCGGGCCGCGTGAGCCGGGACGAGATGTGCGAGCTGGACTTCGAGGAACAGGTGGAGGGGTCGGGGCTGGCACGGCTGCTGCACACGCGGCGGCTGCCCTTCCACGATGTGCTGCTCCTGATGATCGCGCTGTCAGACAACCTCTGCACCAACCTGGTCATCCGGCGCATCGGCCTCGAACGCCTCAACGACATCTTCCGCGGCCCGCTTGGGCTGCGGGATACGCGCGTGGAACGCAAGCTGTTCGACTATGCCGCGCGGGCCGAGGGCAAGGACAACTGGGTGTCGGCGCGCGATTGCGTGCAGTTCTATGCGCTGCGGGACGCGCTGCCCGCGGAACAGCGCGCGTGGATCGACCCACTGTTCCTGGCCTGTGTTGACCTGGGGCTGTGGCTGCGCAACGTGCCGCGCGACACGGTGGCGTTCTATCACAAGACAGGCAACATCGAGGGCGTCCTGCACGACTGGGGGTACACCGAAGACAGAGACCTCTTCTTGCTCACGCAGAACGTGCAAGACGAATCGGAGGTCTATGCAGTGCTGGACCGATTGGGGCCGTTGCTGTTAACAGGCGATGGAACAATCCTATAGCTGGAAACGTCCGCTCGCCTGGATGACTTTATAGCTGAAGTTCGCGACGAAGGCCATGAGCTTCTCGCGCAAATCGCGCCAGTCGTCGCTGTCGAGGATCTGCTTCATGGTTTCCAGGTCATCGGTCACGGCGCCCGTAAGAATCTGCGGGCCTTTACCGTAGACCGTGTACCACGCTTCCGTCGGTTGCAGGCCCAGGCGCATCAACCCAGGGGCAAACTCCTGCATGATGAACTCGAAATATGGCTGCTCTTGCCCTGACTTGATGTCCCACTTCAACAGAAGCTTTACCATGGGCGGCCTCGTCGGTAGATGAATCGAATGCCATGAGGATACCAGAATCGAATGCTTTGCGCAAATCATTGTGCAGGCGTGCCAGCAATCCCAAATGGAGCCACCAGCGGAGGCATCCTGAGCGGAGTTCCGGCCCGTTTTTTGGCCGGAACGTAGTCGAAGGATACCGGAGCGGGGTAACCACGCCGCATCCTTCGACTCCGCAGCGAAAAGGACCGCTGCTCCGCTCAGGACGCTCGCCTACATTTGGAATTCCTGGCAGGCGTGCGCGGAGCAGCTTGTCATGGGATTACATCGCGGGGCGACTCGTTCCTGCCCTGCTGATGGCAGCCCTCCTGTTGAGCGTGCTCCCGGGCCTTGCGCTGGCTGCACAGGACGCACCCGACGCCCTGACCCTTGCAGAGCGGGCCGCGGCCGCGGGCGATGCGGCTGAAGTCCGGCGGCTCCTGCGCGAAACCTACGGCGACCCGGCAGCCTTCCTGCCGGATGCGCGGCCGCCCGTGGCAGCGCAGGCGCTCCTGACCGTATCGACCGCGCCGGGCGAGCGCATCTACGACCTGCGGCTCGTGCCTACAGGCGAACAGGACGCGGCAACGGAGATGCTGACCCGGGCCGCGGCAGCGCTTGCCGGTCTCGCGCCGGCGCAGGTCGCGGTCGACCGGCTCACCGTCCGCCTCCCGTACAGCGACACGGCTGACCTGCTTGCGCAGCAGGCGCGCCTCCGGGCCAGCCTTCCCGCGGAGCCGGAGCTGGCGCTGCTGGCGGCCGCACTTGCGCCCGATGCTCTGACCTGGCGCTCCGACGCGCTGCCGCTGGCGCACGCGGTGCTGTACCGGGAGGACGTGAACCTGGGGCCGATTACTACCGCTTGCGAGAGCCGGGCCGCCGCGCTGGATGCTGCGGCAACCGCTGCGTCGGCTGCCGCGGACCGGCTGGCCCAGGTGCAGGCCCGTCTGTGGGCCGCCGACGCTGCGGCATGGCGCGCCTTCTGCACGCGCAGCCGGGCCACTTACACGGTTTCATTGGCGGCAGAACGCCCGGCCCGCCGGTGGGCAGTGTCTGCCGGCGCGACGCGGCGGCTGGAGGCCGAGGCCCGCCTGTGGCGCTCCGATCGGCTCATGGGAGCGGGTGCAGGGGTCGCGCTGTGCATCGTCCTGTTCGTCGCCGCGCTCTGGCGCGCGAGCGCGCGGCCGGCGGAGCTGACCGCGGAAGACACGGAGTACACGGAAAGCTGATTATTGCCAGCTTCCGCGTGCTCCGCGTATTCCGCGGCAGAAACTAAAGCTCGATGTCCCGCCTCAGGAATCCGGCCAGCAGCTTGACCGCGCCCTCGACGTCGCGACGGTCTACGATCTGCGACGGCGTGTGGACGTGCCGGCTGGGGAAGGACAGGCAGCTCGCGGGGACGCCGGCGCGCGTGGTCTGCATCGCAAACGCGTCGGTCGTGCCGCCCGTCAGCACCTCGAGCTGGTACGGGACGCCCTCTGCCTCGGCTACGGCGATCAGCGCCCGGTTGAGCCCGACATGGCTGATCATGCCGGAATCCTGCACCTTGATCGCGACCCCGCGGCCCATCGCCACATCCATGACCGGCCGGGGATAGGGCGTGTCGCCCGTCAGCGTCACATCCAGCGCGATGGCGATCTCCGGATCGACCGCATAGGCCGACGTGCGCGCCCCGCGCACCCCCACTTCCTCCTGCGTCGTGAAAACCGCGTACAGGTCGTGCTTGATCTCCACGCCCTGCAGGTCCTTGAGCAGTTGCGCCAGCGCGATGCAGCCCGCCCGGTCATCCATGTTGGGCGAGAACCAGGCATTGCCCTGTGCGCTGAAGCTGGGCCAGAACTGCGCCACGTCACCGACTTTCTGCTTGACTTCATCGCGGCTCGTTGCGCCCACGTCGATGTACATATCGCGCAGCTCCGGCAGGTCCTTGCGGCGGTCGACCTTGCCATCCAGCCCGATGGTGCCGACCGTGCCATCCATGAAGCGCACCTGCGCGCCCCAACAGGTCGTCGGGTAGACCCCGCCCACCGCGGCGAAGCGCATGAAGCCCTTCTCATCGACGTGCGTCACCATGACGCCGATCTGGTCCATGTGTGCGGCGACCATCACGCGCTTGCCGCCGCCGGTCCCCTTGCGGACCGCGACCAGGTTGCCGAGCGTATCGACCTCGACCGAATCCGCGAGACCGGCGATCTCGTCGCGGATCACGGCCCGAATCTCATCCTCAAATCCCGAGACGCCGAACGCCTCGGCCAGTCGTTTCGCCAGTGGTTCCAAGTGTCTACCCCTTCTTAGCGGGCCAGATGCCCGCGCTCGATCCGCCTGAGTGCCGCGCCGACCAATGCAGCGGTCGCGGCCAGGTCGTTGAGGTTCAGGATGGCCGCAGGGCTGTGGATGTAACGGCACGGCGTCGCCACCGTGATGGACGGCACGCCCGCGTGCACTTGGTGGATGACGCCCGAATCGGTGCCGCCCAGGCCCGGCGCCTTGTATTGCACCGCGATGTTCTCCGCAGCCGCGGTCTCCTGCAGCAGGCGCAGCATCCCCGGATGCGACACCAGGCTCCGATCCATCAGGGTGATGGCCGGGCCGTGCCCCATGCGGGTGACGCGCGTGACATCCTCGTCCGGCCCCTGCGGCAGGTCATCGCAGATGGTCCCTTCCAGCGCGATGGCCGCGTCCGGGTTGACCCGGTAGGCCGCAACCCGCGCGCCGCGCAGCCCCACCTCTTCCTGCACGGTGAAAGCCGCGTACAGGTCCACCGGATAGCGTTCCGCCAGCACGGACACGACCACCGCGCAGCCCGCCCGGTCATCGAAGGCCTTGCCGCGCACGGTCGGCCAAGCCGGGTCATCGTGCAGCCCGGTGAAGCGCGTGGCGAACACTGCATAGTCGCCTGCCTTCGCCTTGCCGTTGGCGCCCTTGTCGTCCGTCGCGCCGATGTCGATGGCGAGGTCCTCGATGCCGGGCACCCGGTCGCCGTTCGACAGGTGCGGCACGGGCGCGCCGATGACGCCGGGGGTCAGGTTGTCGCCCACGAGCACCCGCTTGCCCGGCAGCGTGCGCGGGTCGACCCCGCCCACCGCCTGAAACTTCAGCAGGCCGCTCTTGCTGACCTCGGTGATCATGAACCCGACTTCGTCCATGTGGGCCGCCAGCATGACCTTCAGCCGCGGCGCATCGCCGGCTCCTTCAGCCGCTTTGAAGGCAATCAGGTTGCCCATCGCGTCGACTTCGACGCGGTCAACCAGCGGCTCGATCTCCGCCTTGATCAGGTTGCGCACCGCCCGCTCGTGGCCCGACGGTCCGTGCGCGTTGGACAGCCGCTCCAGCAGTTCGCGTAACTCGGCCATAGCTACATCTCCTCGGCCAGCGCGGCCAGCGTGTCGCCGTTCAGCCGGGCGATGTATGCGGCCAGCAGCCGCGCGGTCCGGTCCACATCCGCCACCGTCACCAATTCGACCGTCGAGTGCATGTAACGGATGGGGATGCTCAACAGGCCGGTGGGGATGCCCTCGCGGGTGACCTGGATGGCCCATGCGTCCGTGCCCGAATGGCCGGGGATGACCTCGGTGACAGTCGAAAGCTCAAGAGCCTCTGCGGTCTCCCGCAGCCCCTTGACGATGCCCGGATGGAGATTCGGGCCCCAGCCGATGGCCGGCCCCTTGTCCATAGCCACCGTCTTGCTGGCGTCGATGCCGGGCGTCTCCCCGAAGGTGACGTCCAGCGCAATCGCCAGGTCGGGCGCCACGCCGAACGCGCTGGTCATTGCGCCGCGGATGCCGATCTCCTCCTGCACCGTCGCCACGGCATACACATCCCACGTATGGTGCGTTTCGGCCAGGTAGCCCAGCGCGCCGAGCATGGCGGCGACGCACGCCCGGTCGTCCAGCGCCTTGGTCGCCGCGCGGCCGCTCAGCAGCTCGGTGTACGGCCCGCGTATCGCGAGGCGATCCCCGATGCGCACCAGCCCGCCGGCAAAGAAGTCCGCCGGCTTGCCCAGGTCGACCAGCACATCCTCGAACGTCACGGCCTTCGAGCGGTCGCTCTCCGAGAGGACGTGCGGCGGCCGGCTGCCGATGTAGCCCGGCAGGCCGTCCCCGTACGCCTCCGCGCCCGGCCCGGTCGGGTAGACAGTGACCTCCTGGCCGAGGAGCGACCGCGGGTCGACCCCGCCGACGCGATGCACACTCAGGAAGCCATCCTCCACATGCGTGACGATCAGGCCGATCTCGTCCATGTGCGCGGCCAGCATGATGCGCCGCGCGGGTTGCTCTGCGCCGCCTGTTCCGCGGCGCACCGCGATGACGTTGCCGAGCGCATCGACGTGCGTCTCGCTGGCATACGGCTCGGCCAGCGACTGTACCAGCGCGGCCACCTTCGTCTCCACGCCCGCCACGCCATCCACGGCGGTCAGTTGTTGCAGCATCTCCGCGATGCGTGCCTTATCCATTTGCACCTGCCCTTCACTGCTCCAATTCCACGGCCAGTGCGACGGCCTCGCCGCCGCCCAGGCACAGCGCGGCCGCGCCGCGTGCCAGCCCCCGGTCGCGCAGAGCATACAGCAGCGTGGTCAATACGCGCGCGCCGCTCGCGCCGATGGGATGGCCAAGCGCAATCGCGCCGCCGTTGACGTTGACCTTCTCAGTATCGAGCCCCAGCTCGCGGATGTTGGCGATGGCCTGCGCGGCAAAGGCCTCATTCAGTTCGTACAGGTCGAAGTCGCCTGCCGCGAGGCCCAACCGGTCGGCCAGGCGGCGCAGCGCGAACACCGGCGCGGTGAAGATTTCCAGCGGCCTGACCGCGGCCTGCGCATAGCCCAGCACGCGCGCAACGGGCTGCAGGCCCGCGGCCCGCGCGGCCGACCGCCGCGCGACCACCAGTGCTGCCGCGCCGTCCGTGATGCCGGGCGCGTTGCCCGCAGTCACGGTGCCGCCCTCCTTGAACGCGGGCTTGAGCTTGCGCAGCGTGTCCACGCAGGTGTCGGGCCGGGGGTTCTCGTCCACCTGGAAGGGCAGCGGCGGGCCCTTCCGCTGCGGCACGGACACCGGCACGATCTCGGCCCGGAACCTGCCCGCTTCGATGGCTGCTGCCGCCCGCTGCTGGCTGAGACAGGCGAACTCGTCCTGCGTCTCCCGGCTGATGGTGAACTTCTCCGCGATCCACTCTGCGGCCAGCCCCATGTGCTGCTGCTCGAACGCGCACCAGAGCCCGTCGTGGACGACGGCATCGACCAGCTCGGCATTGCCCAGCCGGTAGCCGAAGCGCGCCTTCGTCAGCAGGTAGGGTGCGAGGTTCATGTTCTCCATGCCGCCCGCGACGTAGAAGTCGCCGTCGCCCGCGATAATTCCGCTCGCGGCCAGCATGACAGCCTTCAGCCCCGACCCGCAGACCTTGTTGACCGTCAGCGCGCCGACATGGTCCGGCAAGCCCGCGCCGATAGCGGCCTGCCGCGCGGGGGCCTGCCCCAGGCCCGCAGGCACGACATTGCCCATGATGACTTCGGCCACGAGCGAGGGATCGAGGCCTGCGCGGCGCACGGCCTCGCGGATGGCAATCGCGCCCAGCTCCGGCGCGGGCGTGCCGCTCAACGTCCCCTGGAACTTGCCGATGGGCGTGCGCGCGGCGCTCAGAATCACGACGTCGTTGTCACGCATCATCCACTCACCTCAACCCAAAGCCCTGCTGTTCGATGAAGCGGCGCAGCTCGGTCCGCGTCGGCGTCGACACGCGCCGCGCCGAGTGTTCGAGCCAACCGTAGTCTTCCATCTCGCCCGTCTGCCCCGGCACGGCCACCTGCCGCCCCTGGTAGATGCCGGTCTCGATCATCGTGCGGTCATACGCGTGCAGGCTGTCGTCCTCCGCCGACCGGTCATATGCGTTCCAGTGCAGCACCGCGGCCAGCGGCAGCCGCGGCCGGATCGGGGGCTGGCCGTCGGGGTAGCCCATCGTCATGCCCACCAGCGGAAAGACCAACCGCGGGAGTTGCAGCAACTCCACGACTTTGCCGGGGTCGTTGCGCAGCGCGCCGATGTAGCAGATGCCCAGGCCCAGCGATTCGGCGGCCAGCGCCGCGGTCTGTGAGGCAATCGCCGCGTCTACAGCCGCCAGGAGGAAGTTCTCGACATACTCCGACACTTGCTGATAGCCACGCAGTTCGCAGACCCGATCCAGGCGACTGAGGTCCGCGCACCAGACAAACACAACCGGCGCCACGGCAACATGCGCCTGGCCCGCCACTTCGGACAGGCCCTTGCGCAGTTCCGGGTCAGTCACCGCGACAACGCTCCACATCTGGAGGTTGGACGAAGTAGATGTGTGCTGTGCCGCAGCGACGATCTGCTCGATCACGGCGACAGGCACAGGCTCGGCGCGGTACTTGCGGACGGAGCCATGTTCATGGATGAGGTCGATTGTGGGGCTAATGAAGGCTGTGGTCATGTTCTCTTCCTTCGAAGATGCAGTAGGACGGGTTGGCACCCTGTCCTACCGAGGCTGCGGTTGTGGCTATGAGTTATTTCCACGCCAAAGGGTGAGCGAACGGCGATTCAGCAGTTCCCTTGCGAACACCGTTGGGTATCGTAAGCTCACTCCGGCAGCTTCAATGCCGTGCGGTCGGCCAGCCGGCGCAGCACAGCGGCCGCATTGTATAGCTCGTTGCCGTGGCCGAAGCAGATGACCTCTGGCGCGAGATCCGCCAGCTTGCGGATGGAGTGGCGCACCGCGGCATTATCTTCAGAGTAGAGGGCCCCCGCTCCGCGCACCCTGCCGCGCAGTGGGCTGCCCAGCGCATCGCCGGCAATCAGAACGCGCGTCGCGCTGTGCCAGTAAGCCGTGTGGCCGGGCGTATGGCCGGGCGTATGGACCGCGACCCAGCCGCCCGGCAGCGGATCACCGTCGCGCAGCCGGCGCGTGGGTGAGATGGGCTGCTTGGGATAGGCCGAATAGGCGGCAGTCGTCACGCCCCGCAGAAGGAG
>JAKPQT010000606.1 GCA_029555885.1 Chloroflexota bacterium
CTGGCCGAGGCGCTGGCAGCCGAAGACGATGCCAACCCGGTCGATGTCGGCGTGGGACCGGCCAACCTGGCCTACGTCATCTACACCTCCGGCTCCACGGGCCGGCCCAAGGGAACGCTGCTGCACCATCGCGGGATCTGCAATCTGGTGTGCGCGTTAGCCAGCACCCTGCAGACCGGTCCTGGTGACCGCGTGCTCCAGTTTGCATCGTTCAGCTTCGATGCCTCGGTCTGCGAGACGTTCCTGGCCCTTACCGCCGGGGCCGGCCTCTACCTGACGACCCGCGAGACCTTGCTCTCCGTCCCATCGCTGGTTGCGCTGCTGCAACGCCATGCCATCACCACGGCCACGCTGCCGCCATCGCTGCTGCGCCTGTTGCCTGCCGAGCAGTTGCCCGCACTGACCAAAGTGGCCTCGGTGGGCGAGGCCTGCACGCCGGAAATCGTTGCCTGGTGGGCCCCAGGACGACTCTTCCTCAACGGCTATGGTCCCACCGAGGCCACCGTAGGCGCAGCCTGGGGCATCATCGCCGGCCTGCCCGCAGGCGCGCGCAGCGTACCGATCGGCCGGCCCATCGCGAATGCCCGGCTCTACATCCTCGACGGCCACATGCAGCCCGTGCCCATCGGCGTACCCGGTGAGCTCTACATCGGCGGCGCAGGCGTCGCCCGCGGCTACCTCAACCGCCCGGAGCTGACCGCGGAACGCTTTGTGCCCGACCCGTTTGCGCAAATTGAAGATGGCAAAAGTGCGAAGCTGAGCTTCGCCAAGATTGAAGACTGCGTGCCATTTGAGAGCGAATCTTCAATCTTCAATCTTCAATCTTCCCATCGCCTCTACCGCACCGGCGACCTGGTGCGGTGGCTGCCTGACGGCCAGATCGAATTCCTGGGCCGGCTGGATGACCAGGTGAAGGTGCGCGGGTTCCGCATCGAACTGGGCGAGATCGAGGCCGCGCTCAACGCGCTGCCGGACCTGGTGCAGTCGGCTGTGCTGGCACGCGAGGACCGGCCGGGCAACAAATACCTGACGGCCTTCGTTGCACCGCGACCCGGCGTACAGGTCACACCCTCTGCGCTGCGCACGGCTCTGAGCCGTGGCCTGCCCGACTACATGGTGCCATCGTACTTTGTCATCATGGGCGAGGGACTGCCGCTGTTGCCCAGCGGCAAGGTCAACCGCAAGGCGCTGCCCGCGGCCGAGGCCGGCCAACCGGCAGTGGACACCGACTTCGTCGCCCCGCGTACGCCCGTCGAGAGCGGCCTGGCCCAGATCTGGACCGAGGTGTTGGGGGTCGCACGCGCCGGCGTCCACGACAGCTTTTTCGAGCTGGGCGGCCATTCGCTGGTCGCCACGCAGATTGTCTCGCGGGCGCGCCAGGTGTTCGGCGTAGAGCTGCCTCTGCGCGACCTGTTCGACGCGCCCACCATCGCGGGCCTGGCGGGCCGGATCGAGGCGCTGTTGCGCGCGGGCGTCGAGGCAACCGGAGAGACTGAACTCGCTCTGTCGCCCATCTCACGCACGGATGACCTGCCGCTGTCCTTTGCCCAACAGCGCCTCTGGTTCCTGGACCAGCTCGAGCCGGGGAGCCTGGTCAACAACATTCCGACCGCTATCCGCCTGAGCGGTGCGCTGGACATCGCCGCCCTGGGCCGCGCACTGGACGAGATCGTGCGGCGACATGAGGTGCTGCGGACGACCTTCAGCACCGCGAGCGGCCAGCCCGTACAGATCATTCACCCCGCGGCCGGGGTTCCGCTGCCGGTGGATGACCTGAGCGGCCTGCCCGCAGATGCGCGGGAAATCGCGCTGCGCCAGCACATTCAGGCCGAGGCCGGCCGGTCGTTCGACCTGGCCGCCGGCCCCCTGCTGCGCGCCCGCCTGCTGAAGCTGGCGGAGCAGGAGCACGTGGCGATCGTGGTGATGCACCACATCATCTCCGACGGCTGGTCCATGGGCGTCTTCGTGCGCGAGATGTCGGTGCTTTACGCTGCGTTCAGAGAAGACAAGGACGTCTCGCCTCTGCCGCCGCTGCCGCTGCAATATGCCGATTTTGCCGCGTGGCAGCGTGCCTGGCTGGTCGGGCCGGTGCGTGAACGGCAACTGGCCTACTGGCGGCAGCAGCTCGCGGACAGCACTACCATGCTGGAGTTGCCCACCGACCGGCCGCGGCCCGCCATCCAGACCTCCAACGGCAGCACCGTCTCGTTTACACTGGGCACGGAGCTGTCGGCTGCGTTGCATCAGTTGAGCCGCGACGAGGGCGCGACCCTGTTCATGCTCCTGCTGTCCGCCTTCCAGGCGCTGCTGCACCGTTACACCGGCCAGGAGGATATCAACATCGGCACGCCCATCGCGGGCCGGAACCGGCCTGAGATCGAAGGGCTGATCGGCTTCTTTGTCAACACCCTGGTACTGCGCGGCCGGCCGCACGGCGCACTCCCATTCCGCGAGCTGCTGGCCCAAACGCGCGAGGCTGCGCTGGCAGCGTATGCGCACCAGGACCTGCCCTTCGAGCTGCTCGTGGAGGCGCTCCAGCCGCAGCGCGATCTCAGCCATACGCCGCTGTTCCAGGTGATGTTCGTGCTGGACCCGCCTGCGCCGCACTTCACCGAGCTGCCGGGGCTGTCGCTCCGCGCCGTAGATGCGCACAGCGGCGCCGCATCTTTCGATATCACCCTCTCCCTGGCGGATGGCCCGCAGGGGCTGGGCGGCTATATCGAGTACAACACCGACCTGTTCGACGCGGGCACTATCGAGCGCATGGTGGGCCACTACAAGACGCTGCTCGGAGCCGTCGTCGAGGACCCGGAGCAGCCCCTGGCCGATCTCCCCCTGCTGACCGACGCCGAACGCCAGCAACTGCTGGACGATTGGAATCGCACTGCGTTGAGCACCCCGGCGGACCGCTATGCCCATGAACTGGTCGATGCCTGGGCCGCGAGGCAGCCCGACGCGCCAGCCGTTGTCTTCGAGGAGCAGACGCTGTCCTACGGCGAGCTCAACCGCCGCGCCAACCAGCTTGCCCACTACCTGCGCAGCCTGGGCGTCGGCCCGGAGACGCTGGTCGGCCTGATGACCGAACGCTCCCCGGAAACCATCGTCGGCATTCTGGGCATCCTCAAGACCGGCGGCGCCTACCTGCCCATCGACCCCACCTACCCCGCCGATCGCATTGCGTTCATGCTTGAGGACTCGGGTGTGCAGATCGTGCTCACCCAGGCGCGGCTGGTAGAAGCTGGAAGCTGGAAGCTAGAAACTGGAAGCTGGAAGCTAGAAGCTGATGGTATAGGGCCACAAAGGATGCTGGTGCGCTTGGACGCAGACTGGCCTGACATCGCGCGCCAACCGACAGCCAACCTTCCACCTTCAACATTCAACCTGCCACATTCCCTGGCCTACGTCATCTACACCTCCGGCTCCACAGGCCGGCCCAAGGGCGCCATGCTGCACCATCGCGGCCTGTGCAACCTGGCCGAGGTGCAGCGCCGGGCGTTCGACATCGGGCCGGGCTCGCGCGTGCTCCAGTTCGCGCCGCTGTCCTTCGATGCGTCCGTGTGGGAGACCTTCATGGCGCTCGCCAACGGCGGGACGCTGGTGCTGGCCCGGCAGGAAGTCCTGGCGTCCGGCCCCGACTTGCTGCGGCTGCTGCGCGACCAGCGCGTGACCACCGTGACGCTGCCGCCCTCGGTGCTGGCCGTCCTCGAGCCGGGCGACCTGCCCCACCTGGCCGTTGTGGTCGCCGCGGGTGAGAAATGTACCGCGGAGATCGTCCGCAAGTGGACAGCCGGGCCTCCTGAGCGGAGTCCGCAGGGAGCTGCGGACGCAGTCGAA
>JAKPQT010000611.1 GCA_029555885.1 Chloroflexota bacterium
CCAGCAATATGGAATTCTGCGCGGGTGAATCCATTCCTACAGCGGGCCGGCGGGCATGCGACCGGCCTTAATGGCCTGAACCTGCCCGGAGGTGAAGGGTGGGTCGAACAGCGTGGCGTCGAGGTGATAGGCGCGAAACAGGTCCGCGATGAAGTGCATCCGGTCGGGCAGCCGGCCCCAGTCCAGCGCGCCCGTGCCCGCAGTGCTGTTGGGCGTTGGGTCGACCTGCTGCAAGAGCGCGGCCAACTCCGCGAGTGCAACGTGCTGCAGCGGCAGCGGGAACTGCGCCTGCAGGTCTTGCCCCAGGCGCAGCAGCCGGCCGTGCGATAGCCGCAGCGTCATCAGGTGTTCGGTGATGACCAGGTGGCCGAGCCGCTGGAGTTCCTCCGCCAGCCGATCGCGCGCCTCCAGCAGAGACCGGGCGCGGCCTGCCAGCCGCAGCACGATCAGGCGGAGCCGCGCGGCCGGGTTGGGAAATAGCTCATCCAGCAGCCGCCGGCGCAGCGCAGCCGGGTCGTAGACGGGCGCATTCATCGCCGCCACAATCTCCGGCTGGAGCCGCGTCTGCTCGTGGTAGCCGATCTCCAGGTTAGCGAGCAGCAGCAGCTCCGCCCGGACCTGGGCATCCGGTTCGGCCAGCGCGCGGTGATAGTGCATGAACGACCGCTTCAGCCAGTCCTGGCCGTCGGGCGGGTTGCCGGGCCGCAGCCCGTCGCAGAAGGCAGCCAGCGCATCCGCGTCCGGCACACCTGCCTCGCAGAGCACGAGAAACCGCGCAAACTCATAGCCGATCTCCGCGAACACCTTGACGTTGCCCGCCGCGACCGCCTCGCTGGTGCGCTGGAACGCGGCCGCAGGGTTGAGCGCCTCCCACAGCGCAGACAGTGCGCCGCCCAGGCTGCGCGTCCCTCCCCCGGCGACAGGCGCACCCGCGGCGGCCAGCTCCTGCGCGGCTCCCGCCGCAGCGGCTGCGGCGGGAGCCGACCCGCGCAACAGGTCCTGCAGGCTGCGCTGCAAATCCTCCTTGCGGATGCTCTGCCCGGCCTGTTTCGATGCCCACGTCGCCACCGTGCACCAGTTGGCGCCCGGCCCGGTCAGCTCCGCCAGCGCGCAGGCCAGCTCGTGGTAACACTGCGTGATGCGCAGGTTGCGTACGACCGGGTCGGCCAGCGCCGCGATGGCCCTGACTTCGCCGGGTGTGGGTGGAGGAACGCGCAAAGCGTTCATGGGCCGAGCCTAGCTCGCGAGCGCCTGCGCACGCTCGGTCAGGTATTGCTCGATCTCCGCAACCTCGGCGGTCGTGAGCGTCCAGTCGCCCGCGGGCACGATCTCCTCGATCTGTCGCGGCGCCCGCGCGCCGACGATGGCCGATGTGACCTCCGGTCGGCGCAGGACCCACGCGACCGCGAGCTGGCCGAGCGTGCGGCCGTTGCGCTCCGCGATGGGCCGCAGCTTGTCCAGCAGTGCGAGGTTGGCGCTCAGTTCCGGCTCTTTGAAGCGGCCCGCGCGCTTGCGCCAGTCGTCATCTGGCAGCGCGGCAATCTTCTCCGCGGTGTACTTGCCGGTCAGCAGGCCCGACGCCATCGGGCTGTATGCGACGACGCCGATGCCGTTGGCCGCACAGTAGGCGAGCAGCTCCTGTTCAACCTTCCGCTCCAGCATGTGATACGGCGGCTGAAGCGACGCGACCGGGTGGATGGCCTGCGCCCGCTTGATCTGCGCCACGCTGAAGTTGGACACGCCCGCATAGCGAATCTTGCCCTCTTCGACGAGCTTCGCAATCTCGGTCCAGCCTTCTTCGATGTCCGGGTCGGGGTTCGGCCAGTGGATCTGGTACAGGTCGATGACATCCACGCCGAGCCGCTTGAGGCTATTCTCCGCCTCCTGGCGCACGCTCCACGCCTTGAGCCGGTTGATGACCGAGCGCGTGCTGGGGTCGTCCCACGCCAGGCCGCACTTCGTCGCGACGATGACGCTATCGCGGCGGCCCTTGATGGCCTTGCCGACCATCTCCTCCGAGTGACCGAGGCCGTATGCGGCTGCCGTGTCGATCCAGTTGATGCCCAGGTCGAGCCCGCGCTGGATGGCCGCGATGGAGGCGTCGTCGTCCTGCGGTCCCCAGCCGAACGCCCACGGTCCGCCGACCGCCCACGCGCCGAACCCGATCGTGGTCAGGTGCAGGTCCGTGTAACCCAACTTCCGTGTCTGCATGATGTCTCCAATCCCTTTCCATAGATTTTTGCAACGCAACAGATACAGGCGAACCTTCGGTTTGCCTGTATCTGTTGCGCCGTCCCACCACATACACGGTCACCGACCGCCACGCGACCGTCGCGCCGGTCAGACTCCCGCGGTACAGCCGCTCGACCGCGGCAATCTCGTCCGCGTCCAGCGCGGCCGCGAGCCGCTGCACGTAGCTGGGCCGTTCACCCGTTGGCATGGGCGCAAACCAGCGATCCAGCAGCGCGGGGCCGATGCGCGCATCCGCGACCGTCTCCACCGGCTCCACCTGCACGTCCGCCAGCCCCGCAGCCGCCAACAGCGCGGCCAGGTCCGCCGCCGTCCACATGACGAGCGGGTCGGCAGGGTCGGCGTAGATGGCTTCCTCTGCTGCGCGCACCTTTGCGGCCAGCGCCGCGTCCAGCCGCGCCAGGTCCACCAGCGCGTAGAGCCGCTGCGTCTCCCGCGGGAGCGGCTCGGCCAG
>JAKPQT010000628.1 GCA_029555885.1 Chloroflexota bacterium
AGTACCTGGCTGCCAACGATGAGCTGGCCGGCGCTGTGCTGCTGCTCGACGAGGGCGGCGATCCGGAGATGAACGAGCTGGCGCAGGCGGAAATCGACCGGCTGGAAGCCGAGCAGGCCGAGCGCGAGGCGCGCATGCACCTCCTGCTGCTGCCCAAGGATCCGCTCGATGACAAGAACGTCATCGTGGAAATCCGTGCGGGCACGGGCGGCGATGAGGCTGCCCTGTTTGCCGGTGACCTGTTCCGTATGTACGCGCGCTGGGCCGAGAATCACGGCTTCAAGGCCGACATCCTGAGCCACCACGAGACGGGCACGGGCGGATTCAAGGAACTCATCTTCCAGGTGCGCGGCCGCGGCGCGTACTCGCAGCTCAAGTTCGAGAGCGGCGTCCACCGGGTGCAGCGCGTGCCCGTGACCGAGGCGCAGGGCCGCATCCACACCTCGACGGCGACCGTGGCAGTGCTGCCGGAGGCCGACGATGTCGAGGTGGACATCCGGCCCGAGGACGTGCGCATCGATGTCTTCCGCGCGACCGGGCCGGGCGGGCAGAGCGTGAACACAACCGATTCGGCTGTGCGGATTACACATGTGCCGACCGGATTGGTGGTAAGCTGCCAGGACGAGAAGTCGCAGCTTCAGAACCGCATCAAGGGCATGCAGATTCTGCGGGCGCGGCTCTACCAGATGGAACAGGAGCGCCGCCAGAACGAGCGCAGCGAGGCGCGGCGCAGCCAGGTCGGTTCGGGGGAGCGGAGCGAGAAGATTCGCACCTACAACTTCCCGCAGAACCGGGTGACGGATCACCGGATCGGCAAGACCAGCTATAACCTGGCCGGCGTGTTGAGCGGCGGCCTCGACGAATTTATCGAAGAATTGGCTTCAACAGAACAAACCGAGAGATTGCAGGCAATCAGCGAGGACTAAAAGTGCAACAACAACAACCTCACCGGATCTCGTCCGAGCCCCAAGGCCGGGGCTCGAATGGCAAGGCCGCCAGCGAGCATGAGGTCCACATAGCAGGCATGAATGGCATGGCGCCAGTTGCCGAGACGAGGGTTTCAGAGAAGCAAGTGAACGGCACGACCAAGAACGGCAACGGACGCTATGAAATCGTCTGGTCATTGGACCGCACCAGCGA
>JAKPQT010000638.1 GCA_029555885.1 Chloroflexota bacterium
GTGGCCCTGCTGCTCGTCGCGGTCGGCGCCACCCTGTGGATCACCCTGGGCCAATCGCAGGGCGCGAGCACCGCGGGCGGCCACGAGTTCGTCGCGGACATCGATAACTGGCGGCGCACCGATCGCGAGCGCGCAGTCACATCGCCCTTCAACCTCAGTCTGGCTGCCGATCTCAAGGCGCTGCCCCTCCAGCTAGGCGATTGGCAGGGCATCGAGGTGCCCCAGAGCAACCTCGAGGTCTTCATCCTCCTGGAGCCGGAGCAGTACGTCCAGCGGCTATACCAGAAACCTGATGGTAAGAGCGTGTGGCTGAGCCTGATCGGGAGCCGCAAGTCCAAGAGCTTCCATTCGCCGCAGATCTGCTACGACGCGGACGGCTGGCAGACCACAGCCGGATCGGAGCCGGTACAACTCGCGGACGGGCAGGTATACGCCCTGCGACTGCTCGCAGCGAAGACCGTGGAAGGAGGAATAGCGGAGCACGTGGTGATGTACTTCTACCTGTGGCCGAACTACGCACGCGACTCGCAGGATGGCATGGTGCTGGTCAAGGTCACCGCCCCCATCTACGACTCTGTAGAGGAGACGGTCGCCCTCGAGGAGGACTTCCTCAACGCGCTGTTCGTCTCGGCGCGAGAGTAAACGCTGCTACGACGCAGAACGCACCGGCGCCGATTCCAGGTGCGCTCGGGGAGCAGCCGCAGTACGAGCCGCTGCGCGCACGATGCGTCCCCTGCGCCGCCACGCAGGCAGCGGATAGCGCGGGATGCGCTGAATGCCGGCGCGCACGCGGTCGAACCAACCCGGTGTGCGGCGCAGCGCCCACTGGCCCGACCGGGTATCGACGGCCATCTCATACGGCCCCTCGACGGTGCGCATCCGGAACCGGCGCTCCCGGCCGCGCAGCCCCAGGGCCTCCACGTGCAACACCCGCAGCGTGCGGCCCTGCCAGCGGAACGCTTGCGGCACCAAGCCATCCTGCGCCATGTAGACGCGCAATCTCACCACGCCAGTTGTCATACCGATCCTCCTGAATCTACCAATCACTGCTGTTCCAGTCATCCTCCGCCCCGACCACGCGCAACCGGCGCATTCCTGCGTCCTGGCTGAGCAGCGGCGGCGGCATGACCGGCTGGGGCTGCTGCAGGTTGCGCTGCGCCATGAGTTGAGCCGGGTCGAGCACGATGAAGTTCGGCTGCTGGAAGCTGGGGTAAGCCGGCTGGGGCGGCGGCTCGTCGCGGTAACTGCGGCGCTCCCGCCGCAAGAGCGCGACCAGCAACAGGCTGGTCGGAACGCTGGCGGCGACGCCGACTGCGACGCCGATGACGACAGCCATGGCGTCGGTCGACATGCGCTGGCCGATGATGACGGCCAGGGCGACGCCGAAGCCCAACATGAGCAGCGGAAGCACCTTCTTCATGACGATGTCCTTGAGGATGTAGCTTACTGGGCCGGCGCATGCAGGCGGCGGCTGGCAGGAGCCGCCTGGGGCGCAGCCCAGGTCCGGCGACGACGGCCTCCCGCACCGATGCGGGCCGTGATCGCGTCCAACTCGGCGGGGTCGGCAAAGGCGGCCTGGAAGCGGATTATGTTGCCCTTCGCAACCAGGAGGAAGTCCCCGCGTCCGAGGAGCCGCTCGGCCTCCGTGCCGGGCAGGCCGCTGGCGACCTTGGCATCCTCAGCGCTGGTTACGCTGCCCACGAGGCGGATCGGGAAGTTCGCCTTCACGAGGCCACCCACGAGTGCGGCGGCGGGTCTCTGGGTGGCGGCGACGACATGCAGCCCGGCCTCGCGGCCGCGCTGCGTCAGCCGGGTCAGCGCCTCTGCGACGGGCTTGCCGCCGGTCTGCAGCAGATCGGCCAGTTCATCAATCGCGACGACCAGGCGCGGGAGTTGGCGACCGGCGCGGTCGCGGCGTTCCATCTCAGTGACCAGATCGTGCAACGTGGCAGCCGCGGCGGCTGTGTCCTGGACGACGCCCTGCCCGCGCCAGACATGGGGCAGCCCCGCCAGCGGCGCGAATCCACGACCCTTGGGGTCGAGCAGCACCAGTTGGACGTGCCCGGGATGGTTGTGCATGGCGAGCGACAGCAGCAGCGTCCGCGCGAGGGCAGTCTTGCCGGAGCCGGTGGTGCCGGCCAGCAGAACGTGGGCCACATCCGGGCTGTCGAGCCGCAGGAGCAGCGGTATGCCGCCCTCATCGATGCCGAGGACCGCACAGGTGGGCGGGACGCTCGTCAGCCGCCCACACAGCTCGAGGAGAGCCACCCGGCGCGGCGTCTCGCGCGGCACCTCGACGTGGAGCACGCCGCCCTCCCGATAGACGCGTGTGGCCCGTGCGCCGAGCGAGAAGGCCAGTTCCTCAGCCAGGCCGCTCACCTTCGTCAGACGCGTCCCGAGCGCGGTGGTGACATCGAAGCGCACGAAGCGGGGCGTCACGGTTGCCTGCCAGACGCGGGCGGGAACCTTGTGGGCTGTCAGCACCGATTCGATGCGGGCCGCCTGCATCTCGTACTTGTTCGCCATAGCGCACCTCACGAAGACAGTTGGTCTGGGTCCTGATATCGCCCGGCGTGTGCCCATCAGCCAGACAGTTCGGGAGACTGCTGCTCTGTCGCGACGTGCGCCCATGTGAGGAACAGCGCCGGCGGGCGCATCTCGTGTGCCGCCGGCGCCGTCCCCCGCCCCAAGAACCGCCGCTAGCCGATCTGGCGGATCACCAGTACCACCTTGCCTTCGATTGTCACCTGGCTCGGATGGCAGTAGATGGCGTCCATCATCGGATTCGCCGGTTGCAGGCGCACGTGCCCGTTCTCCCGGTAGTAGTGCTTGAGTGTTCGGCTCTCCTGGCCGTCATCGCCCACGACCGTGGCGGCGACCATGTCGCCGTTGCGGATGTCGATGGTGGAGGTCAGGATCACGGTGTCGCCGTCGTTGACCAGGGCGTCGATCATTGACTGGCCCTTGACGCGCAGCGCATACAGGTTGTCGAAGCCCCCGAGCAGGCCCTCGGTCAACTCAATGGCCTCGCCTGCGTAGGGGTTGCCGGTCTGGACGGCGACCTCGGCGGGCAGCCCCGCCACGATGTGGCCGACCAGCGGAACCCAGCGAGTCTCCAACCGGAAGGGCCGCCCATCGGGAGTGCGGAGCAGGCGAATCGCGCGCGCCCGGTTCCGCTCGACCTCGACGTACCCCTTGGCGACCAGGCTGTCCAGCACCTTGTTGATGTGGTAACCCCGCGGGCCCAGTCCCGCAGCCCGGCTTAGTTCCTCCCGGCTGGGGCAGTACCCCTGCCGGATGCGCTGGGCCAGGTGTTCCAGCACCGCGGCCTCAGCCTGAGTCAACTCGTCCATGATGGAAAAGATCAGGGCCGGCATCGCATCCTCCTTCGGTGTGCATATCGTCTGGTGTTTGCCCCGAACGATTGTTCTAATGCATTATAGCGAACAATTGTTCGGTTGTCAAGAGGCAAACGCGGCGAGTTTCGGAATTCATGCCGCGCGTTGCGCGTGCGGTTGCTTCGAAGGCTGCCGGCGCCATGAGCTGCACCGGCGATTTCTGCATGGTAAGAAGCGCCCCTATGCCGCGCTCCGTGCCTGTGCTATAATCCCGACGTTGGCCGCGTGCACAGGTGTCCGTGCCGGGCCAGCCAACTCATGGTGTTGCGGAGCAACTGTATGACGACGGCGAATCTGAACCGCCGCAGGCTCGGCACGGTCCTCCTGTTGGTGGGTCTGTTGCTGCTGGTCGTGGGCGGCGTGTACATGGTGCGCAGCCAGGCACAAGGCGCGGCGCTGCGCGCGGAATTGGCCGCGAACGCGCCGCCGGCAGCGGATGCGTCAGCCACGCCTCGACCGGCCGCGGCTGTCACATTGACTGCGACGCGCGTCGCTCCCGCTACTGCAACGCGCGGCGAGCCGACGGCGACGCTGGCCTCGGCGACGGAGGAGCGGGCGACCTCCACCGCCACTGCCACTGCATCGCCCGACAGCCCGCCTATCGCGACAGAGACGGCCAGCCCAAGTCCGACTGAACCTGCGGTTGAGGCGGCCGCGCCGGCTGCTGCGCCCGCGCCCGCTGAACGCCAGGTCCCCGTACGCCTCGTCATCCCCGACCTCAAGATCGACACCGCGGTCGTGCCGATGGGCTGGCGCGTGGTCGAGACGCAGAGCGGGCCGGTCTCCGAGTGGGTCATCCCGCAGAACGAGGCCGGGCATCACATCAACAGCGCCGCCCTGGGCGAGCCCGGCAACCTGGTCGTCTCGGGCCACAATAACATCTATGGCGAGGTGTTCAAGCCGATCAGCCTGGCGTGGGACAACGATACCCGCGTGAAGGTGGATGACTTCACCGATCGGTCTGACCTGCTCAATGGTCGCACCATCGAGCTTTACGATGAGACGGGCGTGCGTTACGAGTATGTCGTGCGTGAGTTCTATCGCCTGAAGGACACGGGCGTCTCCTATGCTCAGCGGATTGCGAACGGCAGTTATATCCTGCCGACCGAGGATACGCGGCTGACCCTCGTGACGTGCTGGCCCCCGACGAACAACACCCACCGGCTCATCCTGATTGCCGAGCCGGTGCAGTAGCGGGCGATGTCCGCCGGTACGACCGGGGGCGGACCGCGATTCCCGCGACGGTTGGCCTTCCAGTTGCAGGTCTGGTTGGGGCTGGCCCTTGGGGTGGCGGCGCTCATCCTGGTGGCGCGCAGCATCGATTTCCGGCTGCTGGGTGAGGCGCTGCGCTCGGTGCGCTGGCCCTATGTCGTCCTGACTCTGGCCTTCAGCCTGCTGTCGCCTGTGGTCAAGGCCCAGCGGTGGCGATGCCTGTTCCACCCGCACGTCGTGACTGCGGGCGCGGGCAGGCTGGCCGACCTGGTCGTGATCGGCCAGGCGACCAACTTCCTGATCCCGGGTCGCTGGGGCGAGCTGGTGCGGACCTATCTGGCGGGCGACGAGCTTGGGCTGAGCAAGTGGTTCGT
Source organism: Chloroflexota bacterium (assembly GCA_029555885.1). Next base: position 4,985 of record JAKPQT010000638.1, read on the forward strand.
GCTGGGGACGCTGGCTGCGGAGAAGCTGATCGACCTCATCGTGCTGGCGTTGCTCGTCGTGGCGCTCCTGCCGTTCGTGGTGCTGCCGGCGGACCTGGCGTCGCAGGTTGAGATCGTGGTTCTGGCTGGGCTGGCAGTTGTGGTGGGCACTGTGGCGCTGTTGGGCGGTCGGACGCTGTGGCTGCGACTGATGGACTGGGCGCTGCGCCTGCTGCCTGAGGCGATGGCCGTGCGCTGGCGGACGCGGATTGTTGCCGGCCTGGACGGACTGAGCGCGCTGGGCAGCCGTCGGGCTGCGTTGGCCGTGTGGGGTTGGACATTGCTGTTCTGGATTGTCGCCTGGGCGACGAGTTTCTGGCTCTTGCTGGCCTTTGGTCTAGCACCATCGCCGCTGATTGCGCTCATGGTATTGGTCGTGCTGCAGGGCGGCGTGGCGGTGCCATCGACGCCAGGCAAGATCGGCGTGTTCCAGTTGCTATGTATGGTTGCACTGGGGGTCTTTGGCATTGCTGAGCCGGTGGCCCTGGCCTATGGGCTGGTGCTGCACGTCGTCGTGGTCGGCGGTGTCACCGTGTGGGCGGCCCTGGCCCTCTGGCGGCGCAGTTGGAACTGGCGTCGCCTGGCCGAGGCATCGGCCGCCTGGCGATAGATCGTGGAGGCTAAAGGCGAGCTTCGCTCGCCCCCGTTTGTGATGTGTGTATTGGCTTGGATAGGAGCGTATCGATGCAAGCAAAAACTCGTCTGGCTGTCTACCTGGCTGTCGGCCTGGCGCTGGTAGCCGTCTTCATAATCGCGCCCGGCGCCTGGGCGGAGCCGCTGCAGAACCGCTTGGGCCAAACCGTGCCCACCATGACACCGACCGGCGCGGCGGCACCGCCGACCGCCGTGCCAGCGACCCCGCGCCCTGGCGCCACCGCAGTGCCGCCGACAGACGTGCCGCCGGATCTGCCGCCGCCCACCGATGTGACGGCCACGCCCGCGGGCGTCCCTGCGGCCCCGGCTACGCCGGCCCCGGCAGTTGCCGGGAGTCCGTTGTCTCTTGGCATGGCTGTCAGCCAGGCCAACATCTGGCCCGGCGCGCAGGTTGTGTTCACCCTGACGCTGACGAACACGAGCGCCGCCTCAGTACGCCAGGTGCGGCTGGAGAATGTACTGCCCGAAGGGCTGGAGCCGGGAGCCATCCAGGGGGGAGAGGCGACCTGGGACGGCCGCACGCTGCGTATCGAACGGGCCGTGCTGCCGCCGAGCGGACGGCTGACCGTGGTGTTCGCCGCGCGCGTGGCGAAAGAACTGCCCGCGAGCGGCGTCATCATTAACCAGGCCACCGCCACAGCAGGTCCGGCCGCGCGACCGTCGGTGCGCGTGACCGCGTCGGCAGTGCTGATGCTGCCGCCGCTGGAACTGCCGCCGACAGGCAGTTATTGCGGCCACTCAGTCTCCTTGCGGTAGACTGATGGGGGCAAGCAGCCGGCCGGAGGGCCTGGGCCGGGCGCTGCCGGGCGTCGTATCCGGCGGGCTTGCGCTGGCCCTCTATGCTGCGACCCTGGCCCCCGGGCTGACCTGGGCGCACGATGGCGCGGATGGCGGCGACTTTCTGGCCGCCGCGCTCACCGGCGGCGTGCCCCACCCGACCGGCTATCCCACGTACCAGTTGCTCCTGCAAGCGGCCATCCGGCTGCTGCCCGCCGACCCGGCCCGCGCGGGCAACTGGCTGGCCGCCGTGTGCGCGGCGCTTGCCGCGGGCCTGCTGGCTGATCTGGCGCGCCGTGTCCTGCCGCCGGCCCCGTGGCGCAGTGTCATTGCGGCGGCCGCGGGGCTGGCCTGGGCAACGTCGCCGGCGCTCTGGAGCCAGGCGGTCATCACAGAGGTCTACAGCCTGAACGCGCTGGCCGTGGTGCTGGCGCTGTGGCTGCTCTGGCAGTGGAGTCAGCAGCCGCCTGCGGATGCCGGTTGGCGCTGGCTGGCAGCCGCAGCCCTGGTGCTCGGCCTCGGGCTGGGCAATCACCTGTCGCTGGCGTTGGCGCTCCCCGGCCTGGCGTTTTGGCTCTGGACCGGACGGGCACGCCTGGCTCGGCTCTCGCGGGCGGGCGCTGCTGGCCTGGCCGCAGTCTTCATGTTGGGCCTGGCAGTATACGCTCGCATCCCGCTGGCTGCGGCCGCGGAGCCGCCCGTGAACTGGGGCGCGGCGGATACAGCGGCAGGCTTCTGGTGGCTCGTCTCCGGCGGGTTGTATCGCGGCTTGCTCAGCGGGATGGGGGGCGGCGAGCTGCTCGCCCGACTGTCGTCTCTGGTCGGCGCCGCGCTGGAGCAGTTGGGCGGCGGGCCGTGGGGCGCGGCACTGGCTGTCGTGGGCCTGTGGCAGCTTGACCGGCGGCAGCACGCCTGGTGGCGCACGACCGGCCTGATTGCCCTGTCGTATGCGCTGTATGGGCTGGTCTACCGCACCGACACCGCGTTCGTGTACCTGATTCCGGCCTGGGGCATCGCCGCGCTGTGGCTGGCGGAGGGCATCGATCGGCTTGCGCGGCTGATCGCTGACCGGCGCATCGCCTGGGTGCTCGTCGTTGCGCTGACCGCCGCGCTGCCGGTTGCGGCCATCGCGCGATTCTACTCGCTCAACGATGCCAGCCGCGATGACCGGGCGGAGACATTTATCAGACAGGCATTGGCGCAAGCGGAGGATGGGGCGGTCGTCCTGACCGCAACGGACCGGCCCACATTTGCACTGTGGTACGCGGTCTACGGGTTGGGCCGCCGCCCGGACATCGTGCCCCTGAACGTCAGCCTGTACGGGTACGGCTGGTATCGCGCGACGCTCGCGCGACATCATCCGGCCCTGTTTGCGGGCTTGCCGGACGATGCGCCTTTGGAAGCCGTCGTGGGGGCTGCGGCTGCACGCTTTCCGCTATATGGCGCGGAGCCGCTGCTCGTCGCCCTGCCCGGCCTGGCCGAAGATGACGGTGAGCCCTTGACTAGGCTGCGACCTGTGAGATAGAAGTCAAGGTTCATTATAGGGTATATTGGTATATCTACGAGATCGATACTTGAGTCCTAAGAAACTCGCGCTCGTCATCGTCCTGCTCGTTCTCGTCGCGCTCATCGCCTGGCTGGGCGTGAGCGGCTGGCGCGCAGCGAGCCAGGCGCGCCTCGCGCTCGCCGACCTCGACCGGCTGCAGGCTGCGCTGGCCGATCCGCAGGTGGCGGCTGTACCGGCCGTCGCCGCAGACCTTGCCGCGCTGGAGACCCACCTGATCGCCGCGCGGAGCGCAGCCCGGCCTTTCCTCTGGGTCGCACCGCGGCTCGGCTGGCTGCCGCGCGTCGGAGAGGAGGCGGTCGCCGCGCCGGTGCTGCTGGACATGGCCGTCGAGGTCGCAGGGGCGGGCCGGCAGGCCGTGGATGCGCTCGCACCCGTCACCGCCGCGCTGGCGGGCGACGCCAGCATGGGTGCCATGCCGCAGATTGTCGCGGGATTGGCCGCGGCAGCCCCCGCACTCGCAGAGAGCAATGCGCGGCTGACGCAGGCGGCTGTGCTTCGCGGGGAGGTGCAAGGCCCGCTGCATCCCCGGCTCGAAGGCCTGCTTGCGCAGGTGGACGCGCTGCTGCCCCTGGCCCGGACGGGCTTGCAGGCCGCGCAGGTCGCGCCCGCGCTGCTCGGCCAGGATGGCCCGCGCACCTATCTGATTCTCGCGCAGAACAACCACGAGCTGCGGCCGACCGGCGGGTTCATCAGCGGCGCGGGATTCGTGCGGCTGGCCGGGGGGCAGATTACCGAACTGAAGCTGACCGACAGCTACTCGGTGGACAACTGGCAGCAGCCCCATCCGCCGGCCCCGCGGCCTCTGAGCGAGCAGATGGGCGCGCAGTTGCTCACGCTGCGCGACAGCAACTGGTCGCCGGACTTTCCCGAGACCGCAGATGTGGCCCGCGCGCTGTATGCCCAGGATCAGGGCGTGCCGACCGACGGCGTGATTGCACTGGACCTCGAAGCGGTCCGCCTGCTCGTCGGTGCGCTCGGCCCGCTGCAAATCGAGGGCGTTAGCGAGCCTGTCACCGGGGAGAATGCCATCGCGTGGATGGAGCGCCAGTGGGCCGCGCCGTCTGCCAGCGAGACGACGGTCGAGTCGGGCGCGGCGGAATGGTGGACGAAACGCAAGGACTTCATGGGCGAGCTGGTCGGCGCGGCGCTGGCCAGGCTGGAGGGCGGCGCGACAGGCGGCGGTGACCTGGACGCGACTGCGCTGGCGCGGGCAGTCTTGCAGATGCTGGAGGGCCGTCACCTGCAAATCTCGGTGGACGACCCCGCCCTGACGAAACTGCTGATCGAGCGCGGCTGGGATGGCGGGCTGCGACCGCCGGCGGGAAGCGATTTCCTGGCCGTCGTGGATGCCAACGTGGGTTTCAATAAGGCCAATGCCGCGGTCCAACCGGCCATCGATTACCGGGTGGTCGAGGCCGGCGGCGGACTGGTTGCGACGGCGACTATCACCTTCACGCACACGGCTCCGCCCGGCAAGGAGCAGGTGTGCGACCGCACGCCGCGCTACGGTGAATCCTATGTCGAGATGGTGCAGCGCTGCTACTGGTCGTACCTGCGCATCTACGCGCCCGGCGGGAGCGAGCTGCTGGAGACCAGCGGGCTGAAGAAGCCGTTGAGCGAGACGGGCGAGCGGGGGACCGCGGTCTTTGCCGGTCACTTCGTCCTGTCACCGTCGCAGCAGCACGTCGTCACCGTCCGCTATCGCCTTCCGCCTGACCTGGCGCAGCCCTATCGCCTGTTCGTGCGCAAGCAGGCGGGCACGTTCGCCACGCCGCTGCATGTCACTGCCGGTGCGTGCGCGTGGGACACGGACCTGTCCCGCGACGGCACCTTCACCTGCCCTGAGCCTGAAAGATGACGATAACCCGCAACCGCCCGCATTCTATCCTGCTGATGACCCTGTGTGCCCTGGCCTGTCTGCTCATCACGGTATCCGGCTGTGCCGCGCCCGTCCGCGTCGAGTGGAAGACGGAAACCGAGATGAACACGGCCGGCTTCAACCTGTACCGCGGCGAGTCGCCCGACGGGCCGTTCGATGTCAAGGTGAACACCGAGCTGATTCCGCCGTCGGATGACCCGCTGACCGGCAAGGCCTACACCTACATCGACCGGACCGCGCAGGCTGGCGTGACATACTACTACCAGCTTCAGGAAGTCGAAAAGAACGGCCAGATGAATGTGCACGGGCCGATCAGCGTGCACGCGGGCGGGCTGACCTGGTGGCATGCCGCGATTCTCGCGGGCCTGGCCGGGATGGTGCTCATCATCTGGCTGCGCGGCGGCAAGGAAGCCATGCGGCGGCGTTAGCCGCGCCAGGCCCGCCAAACCGATTTCAGGATGAAACCTACAGCCAAGACCTCGAAGGTCTCTAGCTGACGATCCGCAACCACCGGTAGCCGTACCGGCCCAGCGCCAGCTCGCCGACGGCGCCTTTCCATGAGCCGATCGTCTCGCCCCCGAGCAGGTCCTCCAGTTCTACCGCGCCTGCCGCCGGCAGACATGACCGCACATCCAGCGTCACACTCTGCGGCGTCTCGGACAGATTGTGGACGCACAGCAGGGTCTCCCCCTCGTAGCTGCGCACGAAGGCCAGCACAGCCTTATTGTCCGGCTCCAGAAAGCGCAGGTCGCCACGGCCGAACGCAAGATGTTCCTTGCGGATGGCGATCAGCCGCCGCATGAGCGACAGCAGCGAGTCGGGATCGGCCCGCTGCGCCGCCACATTTACGCGCTGATAGCCGTGAGTTTCATTGTCGATGACCGGCGCATAGAACTGTGCCGGGTCTGCGCTCGAAAAGCCCGCGCCGGGCTCGGCGTGCCATTGCATCGGCGTGCGCACCCCGCCGCGGTCCTCCAGCCAGATGTTCTCGCCCATGCCGATCTCGTCGCCGTAGTAGATGACGGGTGAGCCGGGCAGCGTGAACAGCAGCGAGTTGGCGAGTTCGAGGCGTGCGCGGTCGTTGCCGAGGAGAGGTGCCAGCCGCCGGCGGATGCCGAGGTTCAGCCGCATGCGCGGCTCCGGCGCATAGAAGTGCCACATGAACTGCCGCTCCTCCTCCGTGACCATTTCGAGGGTCAGCTCGTCATGGTTGCGCAGAAAGGTCGCCCACTGGCCCCAGCGCGGCAGCGGGGGCGTGCGCCGCAGGATTTCGAAGATGGGCGTGCGGTCAGCCCGCGCCAGCGCCATGTAGATGCGCGGCATGAGCGGGAAGTGGAAGTTCATGTGGAATTCGGGTTGGTCCGGCTCCTCACCGAAATAGGGCCGCACATCTTCCGGCCACATGTTCGCCTCTGACAGCAGCATCGTGCCCGGTGCGTACGCGTCGACGAAGCCGCGCAGCCGTTTCAGGTAGGTGTGCGTCTCCGGCAGGTTCTCGCCGCTCGTGCCGTCCCGCTCGATCAGGTAAGGCGTGGCGTCCACCCGGAAGGCATCGGCGCCCGCGTCGATCCAGAATTGCACGACGCGCAGCATCGCGCGGCCCACCTCGGGGTTGTCGTAGTTCAGGTCGGGCTGGTGATGGAAGAAGCGGTGCCAGTAGTACTGCCCGCGCAGTTCGTCGTAGGTCCAGTTGGACGGCTCATAGTCGCGGAAGATGATGCGGACTTCGTTGTACCGGTCGTCCGTGTCGCTCCACACATACCAGTCCCGGTAGCGGGCATGTTCGGGATGCTGTGGGTTGCGCGACGCCTGGAACCATGCGTTTTGATCCGAGGTGTGATTGGGCACCAGCTCGACGATGACCTTGAGGTCGAGCCGGTGCGCCTCCGCGACCAGCGCGCGGAAGTCTTCCAGCGTGCCATAGTCGGGGTGAATTTGGAAGTAGTCGGCCACGTCGTAGCCGTCATCCCGCAGCGGCGAGGGGAAGATCGGCAACATCCACACCGCGTCGATGCCCAACCACTTCAGGTATTCCAGTTTGCCCGTCAGCCCGGCCAGGTCACCGATGCCGTCGCCGTTGCTGTCTGCATACGCGCGCACGAACACTTCATAGAACACTGCGTCCTTGTACCATTGTTCCTGGTCCATATTCTTGACGCCTCCTGCTCTTGCTGATACAATGCGTATATGGAAACTGAAACAGTTTTTCAGTTTGGTCGCGATACAGCGCTGACCGAGCCGCTCACGGAGGTGGGTGACCTGCTGGCTGCACTCACGCAGGCCGGGTATCACAACACGCGGGCGCGGCGGGCCGTGTTGCAGGCGCTGGTGGATGCGCGCGGCCAGGCTACGCCGAATGAGCTGCTGGCGTTAGGCCGGGAGTTTCATAGTGAGTTGGGCCTGGTGACGGTCTATCGCACGCTCGACATCCTATCCGAACTTGGCCTCGTGCGCAAGCTGCATCTGCAACACGGCTGCCATACGTACGCCGTCAGTCCTGCGGCGATGCAGGCGGCCGGGCATCTGCCTGACGAGATGCTCCAGCCGGCCGAGCCGCCAGTGCAACACGCCCATCACGTCATCTGCCAGCAGTGCCAGCGCGCGGTCGAGTTCGCCGGGTGCGACATTGCGGCGGTCGTGGCGCAGGTGGAGGCGCAGACAGGCTATCGCGTGCGCGACCACTGGCTGGAGATGTTCGGCATCTGCCCGGAATGCCAGGCGCGGGCAGGCGAGGGATGAATTACGAATTATGAATTGCGGTGGAAGCATCCTGAGCGGGTGGACGGCGCAACGCAAATGACAGACTACTGCCAGTCGAAGGATGCAGGACAACAGATGACTCAGCAAGGACAAACAAGCAAATGATTGCAGTACGCAGATTCCTGGTATTATTGACCGCGCTGGCACTCGCGACCGGCTGCAGCCAGGGCGCAAGCAACACGGGTGCGACTTCCGGCCAGCCGCCGCGCGTGCTGGCCGCGGAGAGCTTCCTGGCCGACATCACCCAGCATGTCGCAGGGGACCGGCTGACGGTGGATGTGCTCATTCCCGCGGGGATCGACCCGCATGGCTTCGAGCCGACCCCTGCGGATGTGCGTAAGGTGGCCGACAGCGACCTGCTCATCATCAACGGTGCGGGCCTGGAGGCGTTTCTGGAGCGACTGCTGGAGAATGCCGGCGGCGAGCGCGTGGTGGTCGAGGCATCCGCCGGGTTGACGAGCCGCGAGCCGCACGCGGCTGAGGCCGTGGATGAGGCCGCCGATGATCACGCTGACGAGGCAGACCATGCCCACGGCGAGAACGATCCGCACTTCTGGCTGGACCCGGTGTTGGCGATCAAATACGTTGAGAACATCCGCGACGGTCTGAACGCGGCGGATCCCGCGGGCGCGGCGACCTACAACGCCAATGCCGAGCAGTACATCGCGGAGCTCAAGGCGCTGGACACCTGGATCGTCGAGCAGGTGCAGGCTATTCCGCCGGAGCGCCGCCTGCTGGTCACAAACCACGAGAGCTTCGGCTACTTTGCGGACCGCTACGACTTCACGGTGCTGGGTGCAGTCGTGCCAAGCGTCAGCTCGGCAGCCTCGCCCTCCGCGGAACAATTGGCGCGGCTCGTCGACCGGGTCAAGGCCGCCGGTGCGCGGGCGGTCTTCATCGAGACCAGCGCTAATCCGCAACTGTCAGAGCAGTTGGCCCGGGATGCGGGCGTGACCGTGGTCAGCGAACTGCTCACCCATTCCGTGACCGCGGCTGATGGCCCCGCACCGGACTATATTGCCATGATGCGCTACAATGTGCAGGCCATCGTGGCTGCGCTGAAATAGCAGGTGCAACGATGCTGAAACCCTTCATCCGCCCGCATATCGTGCATCCGCAGGATGGGCCGGTCGTCGACTTCTCCCACGTCACCGTCCGGTATGAGGGCGCGGCGCCTGCGCTCGATGACGTGAGCTTCCAGCTTTGGCGCGGGGAGCGCGTCGCCATTGTCGGGCCGAACGGTGCGGGCAAGAGCACTCTCCTCAAGGTCGTTGCGGGCATCCTGCAGCCGAGCTCCGGCCAGGTCACGGTCTACGGTCACGGCGCAGGCGGCCACATCTGCATCGGTTACGTCCCGCAGCGCTCCCAGGTGGATTGGAAGTTCCCGGTGACGGTGAGCGATGTGGTGCTGATGGGCCGCGTCGCGCGCATTGGTCTGCTGCGGCAGGCGGGCCACCGCGATCGCAACCTGGTGCGTGATTCCCTCGCGCTGGTGGGTGCGACCGACCTTGCCGACCGGCAGATCGGCGAACTGTCCGGCGGTCAGCAGCAGCGGGTGTTCATTGCCCGCGCGCTGGCGCAGGAAGCCGAGTTGCTCTTGATGGACGAGCCGCTGACCGGGCTGGATGTGCCGTCGCAGGAAGCTATCTTCGAGATTCTCGACCTGCTGCGCAGCCGCCATATCACGGTCCTGGTGTCCACCCATGACCTGCAACTTGCCGCGGACCGTTTCGACCGGCAGATGTTACTGAAGCGCAAATTACTGGCCTTCGGTCAACCTAGCGACGTGCTGACCCCTGAACACCTGCGGCTGGCGTACGGCACGCACCTGACCGTGCTGCCCGTCCCGGACGGTCTCCTCGCGCTGGGCGACACCTGCTGCGACGGCGAACACGAGCACGACCACGAATAGGCCGTCGAGAGGAAGTTAGCCTGTGGAGTTCCTACTATCGCCTCTGCAATATGGGTTCATGGTGCGGGGCCTGCTGGCAGCCATCACGGTCGGCGTCGTCTGCGCGGTATTGGGCACCTACGTGGTGCTGCGCGGGATGGCTTTCTTCGGTGATGCGCTCGCCCACGCGATCCTGCCCGGCGTTGCGATTGCCTATCTGCTCGGCGGCCCGCAAGGTCCCCTCTTCTGGGGCGGGCTGGCAGCCGGTGTCACAACGGCGTTAGGCATCGGCGCCATCACCAAGAGCGGGCAGGTGCGCGAGGATACTGCCATCGGGGTGCTGTTCGCCGCGATGTTTGCGCTCGGCGTCGCCCTGATCTCGACCACCCGCAACTTCAGCCTGGACCTGACGCATTTCTTGTTCGGCAATGTCCTCGGCGTCTCGACCGGCGACCTCATACGCACGATCGTGTTCGGCGGGCTGGTCCTGGTCCTGAT
>JAKPQT010000639.1 GCA_029555885.1 Chloroflexota bacterium
AAGCAGTACGCCATTCACTGGCAGGGCGATGAGCCGGTCGGCTACGAGGTGGATGGCGTCCACTACAAGACGCTCGATGATGTGCCCGACCCGGCGGATCGCGACAAGCTGATGTCGCTCGCGGTGGGGATCGACGATGACGATTTCGACATCCCCACCGGTCCGGCCATTCCGCTGGACCGCGTCCTGCTGACCGTGTTCATCGGTGTGGCCGTCCTGATGCTCGCCATTGCGGTCTACAGTGCAACCGTCGTCGGTCGCGGCCTGGCCCGCGAGCAGGAGACCACGGGCGAGGTAATAGACCTTGTGGCGCGGCGCGACGATTCCGGCACGCAGTACACCTACCCCATCGTGCAGTTCACGCTGCCCGACGGCACACGCAAGACCGTCGAGCTACGCCAAGGGAGTTGGCCGCCCGCGTATGAGCAGTTCGCGCAGGTGACGGTGCGCTATAACCCGGCCTTCCCGGATAATGCCTATATCAAATCATTCAGCGACACCCTCACCCGCTATACCGTGACGCTCGTGACCGGCATCCTGGCCGTCGCGTTCGTGCTCGCCACGCTGCTGACGGTGTGGGTGACGAAGCAGGTCCCGGACATCGACGCGGCGCCGGACAAGACCGGGAATGACCCTCGATGACTTCTTCCCGGGCCGCGCCGCCTCGCGACGCATCTTCGACGCCATGGCTGCAGCCGTCGCGAGCGTGGGCGAGGCAGAGTTGCGCATTACCAAGAGCCAGGTGGCTTTCATGCGACGCCGCGCGTTCGCGTGGGCCTGGCTGCCCGAGATGTACCTCCGCCGCGGCGCGCCGCTCGTGCTGACCGTCGCGCTGCGCCGCCGCGACGCCTCCTCCCGTTGGAAGCAGGTGGTCGAGCCTGCTCCCGGCCGCTTCACCCATCACCTGGAGCTGTACGCGCCGGAGGACGTGGATGCGGAGGTGGTCGAGTGGCTGGCCGAAGCGTGGCGTGATGCTGCGTAAACCATGCCACAACCGCACTTCCAGGGAGGACGGGTTACCAACCCGTTCTACAACATCTTCCAGGGAGCACTCACCTTGACCCACACCTTCGCCCGTGACCGCTTCACCTGGCTGGCCTACCTGTTCCTCGCGTTCTACGGCTATTTCCTCAATATCCTCGGCCCCATCACGCCCTACCTGAAGGATGAACTGGGGCTGTCGTACACGGTCAGCAGCCTGCACTTCACCGCATTCGCGGCGGGCATGCTGGTGATCGGGCTGACCGGCCACCTGCTCATCCGCCGCGTGGGCCGCGCGGCCGCGCTGTGGATCGGCGCGTTCGGCATGAGCCTGGGCGCGCTGCTCCTGCTGACGGGCCGGTCGCCGCTCGTCACCATTCCCGCGGTATTCTGCACGGGGCTGGTGGGCTCGTTGATCCTGGCAATCATCCC
>JAKPQT010000070.1 GCA_029555885.1 Chloroflexota bacterium
GTTCGTGCCCTCGATCATCGTCAACGACCGGCCCCTCATTGCGCCGCCCACCGGATTGTCGGCCACCGTGATCACCCTCGGGCGTGCCCAGCCTGGCGGGCAGCAACCCGACATCCGCTTCCAGCAGATCTCGCGGGAATCGGTGCGGATCAGCACCGCCCGCGACACCGTCGAGGTCGCCATCGTGGCCTTCAACCAGGAACAGGCCTGGCTTGGCCTATGAGCGCTGCGCAGACACATTCTCCGGCCTGGCCGGGTAGGCGTCTTCTGGACGCCCTGGGCGTCACTGAGCTCCACACGTTCGACCCGCGCGCGGGGTGGCGACGCCGCGCCGACGATGACGTGCTGGTGATCCCGGTCGGTGTGCCAGTGGACGCGCCCGACTCGGTGGTGTCGATTGAGCTCGGCGATCACGCCAACGTCGCGCTCTGCGTGGGCATCGCTGGGAAAACCACAGCGCTGCAGTCGCTTGCGCTGAGCGTGTGCACCTTGTATCCGCCGACCCGCGTGCAGCTCGCGATCGCCGACACACAGAACGGCATCGCCAGCGCAAACGCCACTACCGGCCCTCCTCCTCACGTTGTCGCCCACTGCGCGGGCTACCGGCGCGCAGCCGACCCTCCGGCGGACTGGGACACCTGGTGCGCCCAGGTCGAGGCCGCGCTGAATGAGCGCACAGGGCAGTCCCAGCCCGAGCTGCTCGTCGTCGTCGATGCCGTCGACGAGCTGCTGGGGTCGCACCCACAAGTGGCGGGCACGCTGCAGCGCATCGCCGACGAAGGCCGCGACAAGCGCGTCCGGCTCCTCATGTCGAGCACTGAGCCGACCTCGACGTTCGCGGTTGGCGCCCGGGTGGGTCGGCCCGTTGAGGCAACCAGCGACGTCGTGATTGCGCTGAGGACCGCGACAGCACAAACGTCTATGGATGCCCTCGGTGGACCCCAGGCGTGGCAGCTGCCGATGTCCCCTCCGGGTCTTGGCTATGTCCGACCACGTGACGGTGCGATCACCGGACCCGTGCGGCTGTTCACCGCTGCCGACGTGGCGCCCGCGCTCTCGTCTCGACTCATGACGATCTGATGGTCGTTCGGCATTTTGTGCCTGTCGGGCACCCCGGTCGGCCGTAGCCTTATATCCATGCCCGATGAGCAGCTCGCCGCGCCGCTGTGTTTGGAGTCGTTTCGCCGCCGCAAAGCGGCGGCGCCGATCAATAGCGAGCACGCTCAGTTCACGATCGCTGATGTCGCCGCCGCGTGCGGTCTTCCACAACCTGTTGTGGCGCAACTAGTTCCGCGCACCTGGACCGATGCGGGCTGGATGTACACCGCCGACCAACTGCAGTTCGCAGTCCAGATCGGGCCTGACGTGCGCGCCGGGGAGTACGTCTCACCGCGGCAGGACTAACCAGCGCCCGAAAATAGTGCACGGAGCACCCCTGCGACAGCCCTACTGTTCCAACTATGAGTGCGACACCGGCCGCCTCCGGCGGCTATCGGCCACCGGTGACCCCGTTCGCCGGCTGGGTCCACGACGACCGCGGCCGACTCGTGCCGCTGGAGACAGCCCCGCATATCGGCGCGTTCGCCCCGCCGGGCACCGGCAAGACCCGCAAGTGGCTGGCGCAGTCGGCGGTGCTGTGGCCGGGCCCAGCAGTGGTGTCGTCCTCCAAGGACGACCTCATGCAGATGGTGGCCTCGCGGCGCTACGGGCCTGCCGCGCTGCTGGATCTGCGGCCTATCGCTGCGCCGTACTATCCGGCTGACCTGCGTCCGTACCGGTTCGATCCCACCGCATGGATCACCGGACTTGAGGATGCTAAGGCCGTCGCTCGCACGCTGTTGAGCACCTCGGCGGTCGCGCTGTCGGGCAGCTCCTTTCGCGGCAGCGACCCCGGCCCGTGGGATGACCTGGCGTTCGCCCCGCTGACCTGCCTACTGTTGGCCGCGAGTCCGCAAGGGCTGGGGCTGGGAATCGACTGGGTGATCGAGGCTGCCGAGGACGTGACCCTGCCCAACCCCTGGCCCACCTCGCCGCAGATGAGCACTGATGCCTCCTGGGTGACCGCGGCCGTCTGGTCGTCGAACCGCTACTTCGAGGCCCGCGTGCGCAGCGTGTTGAGCATGGAGGCCAAGCAGCGCGACTCGGTCAAAATCACCGTGACCAAGGTCCTGACTGCCTGGCTGCAGACGATGGAACGCGACAGAGGCCTGCCAGTCCTCGATGAGGAGTTCCTGGAGGACCCCAACGCCACCATCTATCTGCTGACACCCTTTGATGGCACGGTCGCCGCGCAGGCGATCACTCTGATGGATCAGCTGATTAACCGTCAACGCGTGAAAGTCGCTCAGTGGGACGAGTTTTCCCGGTTGGGCATGTTTCTCGACGAGATCACCAACACGCCTTTGCCGCGGCTGCCGCAATACATCGCCGAGTCCCGAGGCCTGGGCGTCTCGCTGTGTTTTGCCGCCCAGGCCGGCGAGCAGCTCGACGCGATCTACGGCCCGCTGCAGGGGGCGGCGATTCGCGCTGTCGTTCCGGCGTCGCTGCTGATGTACGGCTCCCATGAGAAGGACCTGATGGAGTCGGCGTCGTTCTGGAGCGGCAAGACCACCCGCAGCCAACTGTCCTACGACCACAGCCTGGATTCGACGTCGACGAGCCGCACCTTCGGCAATGCCCTTGAGCCTGAGGAACTTATGCCACCCAATGACTCGTTCGCGCGGCTGCTGATCCGCGGCACCCCCGGGCGCATGGTCACCCTTATCGACTGGACCGAGTTCGTGAAGTACCTTGACGAACTGCGGGCAGCGCGGCTCCACAGCAGCGGCGGCCGCCAGCGATTCAGCGGCCTCGACGCGGCGGCGACGGCATGACGACCGTTGGTGCACAGATGATTCCCGCTGCGTCGCAGGAGACCTCGCTGCGGTCACTGAGCGTGTCCGCGTCCACGGCAACGGCTCTGGCGCGAGCACGCAGGGATCTTCAGCACGCAATCTTGATGGGTGTCGACGCGCATCGCCGCCGCCAGTACGCCCTTTCGGCTCGCGATGAGGCCGCCACGGTGCTCCTGGCCGCCGATGCCAGCTCCCGACAACTGCGTTATGCCCGGGTTTATCTCGAAGCCGCGCAGCGCTTCTTAGACGCGCGGGCCACCCCGGTGATGTGGGACCGCGGCGAGGGCTACCCGGCTGCCAGCTAAAGGCGTTGGCGGGTAGCCCCACAGCGCCGAGGGCAGCCCCATTTCCGGTGCCGGGCTTGCCGGGCAGGACTGCTGACAGCAGTCGCTGCGCTGCGCTTGGAGACCGGCCACGCAAGCCGGAAAAATAGTGCACGAGCGACCCTTTGGGGCGTTTTAGGGTCAGAGTATGGCTGATCCCAGCGACAAGTTCGATGAGGTGCGGCGGGCGTGGGTCGCCCGTCATCAGGGGTGGTCGCTGATCCAGCGGCGCCGCGCCGAGCAGCTCGGCCGCCGAGTCCGCGCCCGTCAGCGCAGCACCGTGGCCGCCCTGCCCGATCCGCATGACGACACGTCGCTACCGCCGCTGATTCTGCGCGCCGCCAAGTCGCCTACCTCTCAGGTGGAGCTGGTGGTGGTGGCGATCCTGGCGGTGTGTGTTCCGTTGGGCTGGCTGGCCGGCGTAGCGATCAAATCCGTTCTGGTGAACCTGATTCCGCAGACGCTACGGTCATTT
>JAKPQT010000670.1 GCA_029555885.1 Chloroflexota bacterium
GCTGAAGTCACCGTCAGGGATCAGCTCCGTGCAGCCGGCCAGCGTGAAGTCCAGCGGCGGCGCGACGGGCCGCACCGGGAACGGCCGCGTGTCAGGTTCCGTCAGCTCCAGCGTCCGCCGCGCATCGATGCGGCCGTAGCCGAAGTAGATATCCGGGCCTTTGGGCCCCAGGTCCTCCGTCCCCAGCTCGATTAACAGCCGCACCTGGTCCGGGGTCAGGAAGGGATTGCGTGCCAGCACGAGCGCGGCCAGCCCGCTGACATGCGGTGTTGCCATGCTGGTGCCGCTAAGCGAGCCGTAGCTCCCCCCTGGAAAGGTGGAGAAGATGCTCACGCCCGGCGCGGCTACATCTACGAACGTCCCGCGTGTGGAGTAAGAGGCCAGCACATCGCCCGCAGTTGTTGCGGCCACGGCAATCACGTTGGTATGGGCCGCGGGATAGTGGTCGGACAGACAGGGCGGTGCGTTGTAATTCGTGTTGGTGCAGGTGTTCCCTGCTGCAGCCACCACGACCACGCCGCGCTCCCACGCATAGTTGACCGCCATTTCCTCGCCCCGGCTGTAGCTGCTTGCGCCCAGGCTCATGTTGATGACGTGCGCGCCGTTGTCCGTGGCATAGACGATGGCCCGAATCAGGTCTTCGTAGGTACCGATGCCGCCGCCGAATACATCGACGGGCATGAGGGTGGCGCGGCCCGCAACCCCCGCCACGCCGATGCCGTTGTTTGTGCGCGCGGCCGCGATGCCGGCCACGTGCGTGCCGTGGCCGTGGTCATCGGCCAGGTCGTTGTCGCCCGTTGCAAAATCCCAGCCGTGGATGTCATCCACGAAGCCGTTGGCATCGTCATCGACCGCGTTGTCCGGTGTTTCGTCGCTATTGGTCCAGATGGCATCCGCGAGGTCCGGGTGGGTGATGTCCACGCCCGTATCCAGGATGGCAATCACAACCTCCGAGCGGCCCAGCGTGAGATCCCAGGCGGCGGGCATCTGGATGCGGCCCAGCGCCGCCGATTGGTAGGTGGGGTAGAGCGGGTCATCGGGCATGAAGTCCAGGTGGAAGATGTAGTTGGGTTCGGCCCACGCAATGTCGGGCTGCGCAGTGAGGTCCG
Organism: Chloroflexota bacterium; assembly: GCA_029555885.1. The sequence continues at coordinate 1,110 of JAKPQT010000670.1, forward strand.
CGGCGGCTTCGCTGAGAGATGCACCCGCGGGCGGCTGCACCAGGGCCAGTCCAAGCTGTGGGATGGTGCGCAGCGCACGCACACCCAGCGCATCCAGCCGGGCATCCAGGCCGACGACATCGCTCGTCGTGGCCGCGTTCGCCAGCTTGACGAGCAGCTGCCCGGCCACATGCGGCGCGGTCCAATCCGGCGCAGGAGTGCGCTGCGCAGCCGGTTCGACCGGTGCACCGGC
>JAKPQT010000675.1 GCA_029555885.1 Chloroflexota bacterium
GCTGCCCGCGCCGGCCGCACGCAGAACCTCGGCCAGGAAAGGCGGAACGAAATCGGTGATCACAGGCGAGCCGGCCAGGTAGAGGACGCCGCACAGCAGCACGCTCAGGATGAGCGCGACGAGCTGGTTGTCGGTGCGCGAAGAGATGAACAGGCCGATCGCCGCGTACGCGGCGGACATGAGGATGGCAGCCAGGTAACCGCCCACGACCGGTCCCCAATCCAGCGGGCCGAGCAGGGAGACAGTGACCGGCAGGAACACGGTCAGGGCCAGCGCGATGATCACCAGCGCCATGACGGCCAGGAACTTGCCCAATACGAGCTGCACCTTGCTGACCGGCAGAGTGAGCAGCACTTCCAGCGTGCCGGCGCGCTGCTCTTCGCTCCACTGTCGCATGGTGAGCGCTGCGACCAGGAAAATCATCAGGACCGGCATCGAATTGAACATGGGTCGCACGTCCGCGATGCCGCGCGCGAGAAAGGTATTGACCCAGAACACGGCGATCAGGGTCGCGGCCAGGAACGCGCCGACGAAGATCAGCGCGATCGGCGAACCGAAGTAGCCGGCCAGCTCCTTGCGAGCGATGGAAAGCGTCTGTTTCATGGTCATGCCCCCGTCGCTAGCTGGTTGAACACCGTTTCGAGCGTGCGCACGTCGCGGCGCAACTCACGGACGGGCCAACCCTCTGCCCGAGCCAGGTCGTACACGGCCGGACACAGGTCGACGTCGTCCATGCCCATGATGCGGTAGGAGGGGCGGCCGTCACTGGTGCGCAGCGGCTCGATCCCGCGCACACCTGGCAGGGACCGGAGGCCGCGCTCCACGCCGTCGGTCTTCCCGCGCAGCACGAGCACCGCATCCGCCGTCTCCTCCAGGTCGGCCAGCCTGGCGTCTGCCTTGACCAGGCCGTTGATCAGAATGATCGCCCGGTCGCAGAGCGCCTCAACCTCGGACAGGATATGCGTCGAGAAGAGGATCGTTGACCGGCTGGCCAGCCGGTGGATCAGGCGGCGCACCTCCACGATTTGCGTGGGGTCCAGGCCCACGGTCGGCTCGTCGAGAATCAGGAGCTTCGGCTGGTG
>JAKPQT010000689.1 GCA_029555885.1 Chloroflexota bacterium
GGTAGGCCAGATAGGCCTGCGCGGCGGGGCCGGCGACATCCAGCTTAGCTACGCCCGTCACCTCGATGTTGGTCGCCGCCAGGCCGCCGATGCCGCCCCGGTAACGCGCCAGCGAGGGGTTGTCCAGCCGGACGATATATGTGCCCAGCGCATCCAGAGGCGTAAGCTGCAAGGCACGGGGCAATCCGGAAGGACTCGGAGGCACGGGCGTCTCCGCCGCGGCCAGAGTGACCTGGCCGGTGAGCACCAGCGGGACGAGCAGCGTCATAACGGTCAGCCATGCGAATAAGCGCCGAGACATGCAGCAACTCCTTAAGCGGCACACAGAGAGAGCCGTGGGCCGATGTGTGTAATATGTGTCCCTCTAAGTACAACCAAGATGATTTTGTCGGATGACGCCGCGCAGGAACCTCACCCCCGGCGCCCTGCGGTCGCCTCCCCCTCTCCTGAACCGCAGTTCAGGAGAGGGGGCCGGGGGTGAGGACGGCCGTGCGCATCCGGTGATTTCACCGCAGCTGCACTTAGCAGGTCGGCAGGATGGCATTGTATCACGCCTTGGGGCCAAAGTCGCAAACCGGGGTGAGAAAGCCGCGGCCCCGGGTCGCCCGCCGTTCGTGCCATAAATTACTTGCAATGATGGGCCTTTTAATGTAAAATCTTCTATGCGGTTGACGCCGCGGCTTCTGCACGCTAATGGGCGGTCATCAGCCGAGCTGCCGGTTGAAAGACCAGACCTGCCAGACTTGCGCCGGTCAGTAGGCGAATTGAGCCGCCCGACGAGCGTGTATTTCCGGCTGTGCGCCCCTGGAAAGGATCAGCATGTCCGATATTGTCAGCGCGACGATTACGCCCACCGAGCAAGGCTTCCGCCAGTTGCGCCAGGTCACCGTGCGCAACGACGACGAAGTCACCAGCGTCAATACCCTGTTGGCGGAAGGCTGGCGGCTGGTGAGCATCGGTCATCTTACGGATGCCACGGTCTATGTGTTGGGCCGCATGGAAGAAAAGCAGCGGCAGCGCACGGGGTTCTTGCCCGCCGACTGAGCCTGTCGTTCACAAGGATGTGCCATGAACCAGCAAATGCCCGCAAACGAACTGCCCGCAGAACTCAAGAAGAATGTCTTCCTGACCACCGTAGACAACGTCTACAACTGGGGCCGCGCTCGCTCCATGTGGCCGATGATGTTCGGGTTGGCGTGCTGCGCCATCGAGATGATCGCTGTGCAGGCCGCACGCTTCGACCTCAGCCGCTTCGGCATGGAGATCATGCGCGCTTCCCCGCGCCAGGCCGACCTGATGATTGTGTCGGGCACGGTCAGCAAGAAGATGCTGCCCAATATCGTGCGTCTCTATAACCAGATGGCCGAACCCAAGTACGTGCTGGCGATGGGCGCGTGCGCCACCTCCGGCGGGCCATTCAAGGAGGGCTACAACGTCGTCTCCGGCATCGACAAATTCGTGCCGGTCGATGTCTATGTGCCCGGCTGCCCGCCGACGCCCGAGGCGCTGCTCTACGGCCTGATGCAGGTACACAAGAAGGTCTTTACACAATCGGTCAAGACCGCACCGTGGTACCGCAAAGACCAACTGAATGAGGCCATCCCGGTGCCAGTGCTGGGGCCGGACCTGTACAATCCGAAGGACCGCGAGGCGCTCAGGAAGATTGCCGAGGCCGCGCAGGCCGCAAGCCAGGGATGACGCCCGCTTCCGGCGCGTGAATCACGCTTGGAAGGGGCCCGCAGCCAGGGACAGAGGATAGAGCATGACAGTAGAAACCATTGCAACGACGCAAGCGACGGCACCGGCCGGCCACCCATACAACGAGGTTGTTCCGGGAGCCGTGCTGGAAGCCACGAAGACCGGCCTGGTCGTGTCACCGGACAGTATCGTCGAGTTGGCGCGCTATCTGCGCGACCAGCAGGGCTACGATTACTGCTCCATGGTCACGAGCATTGACTGGCCGCAGTATTTCGAGGTCGTATATCAACTCTACGGCGTGGCTGCACAGAAAGACCCGCTGACCTTGCGCGTCCGGCTCACCGACAAGGCTAATCCCGTGATGCCCTCGCTCACCCCGGTCTGGCATGGCGCCGATTTTCAGGAGCGCGAGGTCTACGACATGATGGGCGTGCGCTTCGAGGGGCATCCCAACCTGCGCCGCATCCTCCTGTGGGAAGGTTTCGAGGGTCACCCGCTCCGGAAGGACTACCGGGAGCCTTACTACGAGGAGGAAACCAAGCCCTTCAAAAGCCGCCATCCCGATGGCGAGCATCACTGGGCCGAGGACCGCGTTCCGTGGAAAGATAACGTCAGCTACCCGGTCGGTTGGGACCCGGATTTGTGGCAGTCGCCCGAAGTGCAGTATCGCCGCATCATGGGTGTGGACGAAGCCGCGGGCACGGCCGCCGCGGGCAACGGTGACGGTGCCAATCTGCAGACCGAGCGCATCCTGGTGAACATGGGGCCGCAACACCCCAGCACCCACGGCGTGTTCCGCATGGTCATTGCGGTCGAGGGCGAAAACGTGGTCGGGCTGGAGCCGGAAATGGGCTACCTGCACCGCTGCCATGAGAAAATCGGCGAGCGCAACACCTATATTATGAATATCCCCTTCACTGACCGGCTGGACTACATCAGCTCGATGTCGAACAACCTGGGCTATGTGCTGGCGGTGGAGAAGCTGATGGGCCTGCAGGTTCCGGAGCGGGCCGAGTACATCCGCATCATCATGGCCGAGATGACCCGTATCATCAGCCACTTCATCGCGGTCGGCTTCCTGTTCAACGACCTGGGCGCGTATTTCACGCCCGCGCTATATGGGATGCGCGAGCGCGAGCTCATCCTCGACCTGTTCGAGGCCGTGGCCGGGTCGCGCATGATGTGCAACTACATGCGTTTCGGCGGCGTCGCCGCGGACCTGCCCGCAGGCTGGGTGGAACGCGCCCGTAACATCGTCTGGAACCGCCTGCCGAAGGTCATGGAAGACTTCGAGAACCTGCTGGCAGGGAACGAGATCTTCCAGACGCGCACGCACGGCGTCGGCGTGCTCACCGCGGCGGAGGCCATCAACTACAGCATGGCCGGGCCGATGCTGCGGGCCTCCGGCGTACCCTACGATGTGCGGCGGGCCGAGCCGTACTCCATCTACGACCGCTTTGAATTCGATGTCTGCTCGCGGCCCGAAGGCGATGTTTGGGCACGCTTCCGGGTCCGCATGGACGAGATTTACCAGAGCTTACGCATCCTGAAGCAGGCGTTGGATGGCCTGCCTGAGGGGCCGATTATGCCGCCCGGCAAGAAGCAATACCAGGTGCGCGTGCCCGCAGGTGAGGCTTACTCGCGCATCGAAGGTCCGAAGGGCGAGCTGGGCTTCTTCGTCGTCAGCGACGGCAAGCCGAATCCCTATCGCTACCACGTCCGCGCGCCAACCTTCATCAACCTGACCAGCCTTGAGAAAATGACGATCGGCCACAAGATCGCAGATGCTGTGGTCATCCTCGGCGCCGTAGACATCGTGCTTGGCGAAGTGGATCGGTGACGGAGGCAATCATGTTCGGATCTGGTGTGCTCAAGGGCCTGGGCGTCACGCTCCGGCAATTCGTAGCCACTTATATCGATGACTTCAAGCAGATTCCCAGCCGGTACGCGGGCGGTCGCAAGTTGCTGGACCAGACCGAGGTGCCGCCGGAGGGCCTGTTCACAGTGCAATATCCCGAGGAGCGCCGCAAGGTCGCGGAGCGCTTCCGCTACATCCCGATGCTGATCTACGAAGCGGAGACCGGCGAGGACCGTTGCACGGCGTGCGGCATCTGCGCGAAGGTCTGCCCGCCCCAGTGCATCTGGATCGTGCGCGACAAGGATGAGAAGGGCAAACCGATCACCCGGCCGGCTGAGTTCTACATTGATACGACCATCTGCATGAACTGCGGGCTGTGTGCCGAGTTCTGCCCCTTCGACGCGATCAAGATGAACCACGACTACGAGATCGCGGCGTACGAGCGGATGCCGGAACTGATCTTCGACCTGCGCGAGCTGCGCGTGCCGACGACCTACTATGCCAGCATCCGCCCGACAGACTGGGTGGAGGAAGAAGCCGCGCGCAAGGCGAAGGAAGCCGAGAAGGCCGCGGCCAAGCCGGCGGCCAGGCCCGCTGAAAAGCCGGTGGCTGCGGCTGCGCCTGCCGCTGCGGCTCCGGCAGAGGCAGCTGCGCCGGTCAAGCGCACGCCGGAGGAAGTCGAGCGGCTGAAGGCTGAGGCTGCCGCCCGCCGCGCCGCGAAGGCGGCTGGTGAAACCCCGGCAGCCGAAGTGCCTGCCGCGCCTGTGGAAGCCGCTGCCCCGGCAGCGGGTGCTGCTCCGGCAGCGGGTGCTGCTCCGGCAGCGGGCGCTGCTCCGGCAGCGGGCGCTGCTCCGGCAGCGGGCGCGAAGCGTTCGCCGGAGGAAATCGAGCGGCTGAAGGCCGAGGCTGCCGCCCGCCGCGCCGCAAAGGCTGCGGGTGAGACGCCGGTGGCGGCTGCACCGGAAGCGGTCACTCCTGCACCTCCGCCCGCTGTGGAGCCGCCTGCCGCCCCCGCACCCGGCGCCGGCGCGAAGCGTTCGCCGGAGGAAATCGAGCGGCTCAAGGCCGAGGCTGCCGCCCGTCGCGCTGCAAAGGCCGGGCAGAGCGGTGAACAGAAGTAGTTCGGGATAGTTGAGGTAGGGATAAGATGAGCAGGCTTGCGACCCGTCGAGTGAGACAGTTTACAGCTGTGATCGAACGTGAGGGTGACGGTTATGTTTCCACTTGCCCGGAACTGGACATCGTCAGCCAGGGCGAGACGATAGAGGGAGCCAGGGCGAATCTGCTCGAAGCAATCGAGGGCTTCTTCGAAGTTGCTTCATCCTCAGACATCAAGCGACGATTGCGCAGGGAAACATACATCTCATGACAGTCAAACTTACCTATCACGGCCATTCCTGCTTCAGCATCGAGACCGGCGGCACGCACCTGCTGATCGATCCCTTCCTGTCGGGCAATGCGATGGCCGACGTGAAGCCGGAGCAGGTCAAGGCCAACTATATCCTGATCTCCCACGCGCACGGCGATCACCTGGGCGACGCGGTGCCCATTGCCCGACGAACCGGCGCAGAGGTCATCAGCAACTTCGAAATCGCCAACTACATGGGCAAGCATCATGTCACGGCTCACGCCATGCACATCGGCGGCGCGCGGGTGTTCCCCTTCGGCAAGGTCAAGCTGACCATCGCGCATCACGGATCCAGCTTCCCCGACGGCTCCTACGGCGGCAACCCCTGCGGCTTCCTGCTGTGGCTGGAGGGCAAGGTGCTGTACTTCGCCGGCGATACCGCGCTGACCTATGACATGAAGCTGTACGGCGAGGAAGGCATCGACGTCGCCATGCTGCCCATCGGCGACAATTTCACGATGGGGCCGGAGGATGCCGTCAAGGCGACCGGCTTCCTGCAGCCAAAACTGGCCGTGCTGATGCACTACAATACGTTCGGCGCCATCGCCCAGGACGCCCAGGCTGTGGCTGAAGCGGTGAAGACGCAGACTACGGCCAGGCCGGTCATCCTGCAGCCCGGTGAAACACTGACCGTGACATGAGGCAAGCCGTGGCGCCGCGCTCAGCCTGCCAGCCCGCAGAAGCCGAGCGCAACGCTTGCAGAGTGCCCATCATAAGGAGAATCCACTGATGACAACCCTTGCGCTGATTGTAGCGATCGTTGCCGTCGTCGTCGCTGCGCTGGCCTTTCGCCGGGTCAGCAGCCTGCAGGAACGGCTGGACCGGGCGACCAGCTCCATCTATGAATTGCGCGGTATGGTTGCTGAAACGAACGAAAGATTGGATGAGAAATTGAGCGAAGTCAAGCTGAACCTGCGCCAGCAGTCGGGCGAGGTCATCTTCACGCCCGCCATGACGATTGCGGAAGCCATGAACGTCCATCCGAAGGTGCGCGAGGTGCTCGCCAGCTTTCACCTGGGCGGGTGTTCGCACTGCGCGGTGAGTGATGTAGACACGCTCGAAGGCGCCTGCCAGTCCTACGGGATTGACCAGTCCGCCCTCATGGGTGCGCTCAATGATCTGGTTTCAGGCGGCAGCGGCGGGTCCATCGGCCCGGCCACCGGCGTCAAAGCGCCGAATGTAACTATCACTTTCTAGACAGGCACGTCATGTATCCCAAGGCCGAACTGTTGTTTCCCCCGCGGCTTATTCCGTCGCTGCGTGATCTGCGCGGGCCCGAATGGGCCGCGTTGGTCGAGCGTGTTACCAGACTGCCGGAGACAGAACCCGACAGCCTGGCGTTCTCCCTGATGATGATCCGGCTGAACGGCTGCGTGAAGTGCCATGAGGGCAGCTTCAAGTACATGCGCGGCTGCCAGCTCTGCGCAACGCAGACCGTCATGCAGTTCAAAGGCTCCGACGAAGACCTGGTGGTGCTCTACCAAAGGGCCCGCCGCGACATTGATGCCTACCTGGCCGGGGAACCTGTCATCGAAGAAGAACCCGTCGAAGTGGTCGAGGAGTAGGCATGGGTGTGTTCGTGGGGTGGCGCGGCGCGCAGGCGCTGCCGGGTGCAACGCGGTGACGCAGCGCAAGGTCGCCATCGTCGGAGCGGGCATCGCAGGCCTGGCCGCGGCCTATGACCTGCAACGGGCAGGACATCAGGTCGCCATCTACGAGGCCGCGCCCGGCGTCGGCGGACTGGCCGCCGGCTTCAAGGCTCCGCATTGGGATTGGACCCTCGAGAAGTTCTACCATCACTGGTTCGCGGGCGATAAGGCCATGCTCGGCCTGATTCGCGAGCTCGGCTGGAGCGACCGCGTGGTGTTTGCGCGGCCCTACACAGTCGTCTACTTCAAGGATCGCTTCTACCCCCTGGATTCCTACGTCGAAGCGTTCAAGTTCACCATCAGCCACTTCTCGCTGCTGGACCTCTTCCGCTTCGGCGCGGTGGGCGTCTTCCTCAAGCTGACTCCGTGGTGGCAGCCGCTGGAACGCGTGACCGCGGATGCCTGGCTCCGCAAGTGGGTCGGGCCCAATATCTACAACGCCATCTGGAAGCCGCTGCTCGTCGGCAAGTTCGGTGAGGAAAACCTGAACGTGGTCAACATGGCCTGGTTCTGGGCGCGCATCAAGGCGCGCACGACCCGGCTGGGCACGTACCAGGGCGGTTTCCAGGCGTTCATGGATCAGCTTGCCGCAGTACTGCGCGAATGGGGCGTGGACATCCGGCTCAGCACGCCCATCACCGGCATCCGCTCGCAGACTGGCGGCCGCCTTGCCGTGGAGACCGCAGCCGGCGCGGAGACCTACGACGCGGTCATCTCGACCAGCTCGCCCGCGCTGATGGCGCAGCTTGCGCCCGACCTGCCGGAGAGCTATGCCGCCGACCTGAAGCGGCTCAAGTCGATGGGCGCAGTAGTGATGGTCGTCACACTCAATCAGCGGCTGACAGACTACTACTGGCACAGCCTGCCGAAGGATGCCGGATTCCCGTTCCTGGCCCTCGTCGAGCACACCAACTTCATGGATCGCCCGCACTACGGCGGCGACCACATCATCTATTGCGGCGATTATCTCAACCCTGACCACGAGTACTTCTCCCTCAGCAAGGAGGAGTTGCTCGAACGCTTCCTGCCTGCGTTCAAGCGGGTCAATCCTGCGTTCGACCGGAGCTGGGTCAAGGAAAGCTGGCTCTGGAAGGCCGCCTATGCCCAGCCCATACCGCCGGTCAACCATTCACAAAACATCCCTCCGCTGCGGACGCCCCTGCCCGGCCTGTACTTCGCCAGCATGAGCCAGGTCTATCCCTGGGATCGCGGCACGAACTACGCCGTTGAGATCGGCCGGCGGGTGGCGGAGATGGTGGCGGAGGATTTCAAAAACCTAATGAGTAACGAGTAATGAGAAAGAACGGAGAGCTCCCTTTACTCGTTACTCATTACTCGTTACTGGTTACTCATATACAGAACACGGAGCATCAACAACCCAATGTTCGGCAAACCCAAGACCGTTACCAAAGACATGGTGCTCGGCGCCCTGAAGACCGTTCAGGAGCCCGAGCTGCACAAGGATCTCGTAACCCTGAACATGGTCAAGGACATCGAGGTCAACGACGGCGACGTGAGCTTTACGATCACATTGACGACGCCCGCATGCCCGCTGCGCAACCAGATCGAAAGCGAAGCGCAGGCCGCGGTCACCAAACTGCCCGGCGTGCGGCAAGTCAACGTCAAGTTCGACGCGCAGGTGCGCGCCGACAATCGCATCGGCGCCAAGCTGAACGTGCCGATTAAGAACATCATTGCGGTCGCCAGCGGCAAGGGCGGGGTCGGCAAGACCACCGTCGCCGCCAACCTGGCCGTGGCCCTCGGACAGATGGGCGCGCGCGTTGGCATCCTCGACGCAGACATCTACGGGCCCAACGTGCCGATTGTCATGGGCGTCACCGACCTGCCGGGCGTGCAGAACGAGCAGATGATTCCCGCAGAGGCCCACGGCATCCAGGTCATGTCGATCGGGTTCCTCGTGCCTGACGGGGAGGCGCTCGTCTGGCGCGGGCCGATGCTCCACAAGGCCATCCAGCAGTTGCTGACCGATGTCGCCTGGGGCGACCCGCAGGCCGCCAACCCGGCCGACCGCCAGTTGGACTACCTTATCGTGGACCTGCCGCCGGGGACAGGCGACGCGCAGATGAGCCTCGCGCAACTCGTGCCGCTGACGGGCGGCGTGATTGTCACGACCCCCCAGACCGTGGCGTTGGCCGACGCGATGCGCGGCATCACCGCGTTCAACCGGCTGGAAGTGCCCATCATAGGCATCATCGAGAACATGGCGGGCGATGTCTTCGGCGTGGGCGGCGGCGAGGCCGCGGCGAAGAAG
>JAKPQT010000710.1 GCA_029555885.1 Chloroflexota bacterium
CAGCATAGTCCTCCAGGTAAGCGTTCAGGTGTGCGCGGCCGGCCTTGTAGGTGCGGTAGAGACGGATGGGCGCAGCTTCGCTGCGCACGGAAGCTGGAAGCTGGCTATCCCCACTTTCAGCTTCCAGCCTCCAGCTTCCAGCTTCTTGAATCATCGCGTTGAGCAGGAACCGCGCAGCGCGGCGGGCGGTCGCGGTGTAGTCGGGCCGGTCAAGCGCCGCGCCGGCCTCCGCGAACGCGTGCAGCATGAGGCCGTTCCACTCGGCCAGCACCTTGTCATCGCGGCCCGGTGCGATGCGCTGCGTGCGCGCCTCGAAGAGGACGTTGCGCCCCCGCTCGACGGCGGCCATCAGCCGCTCGACCGACGTGCCCAGGTCCGCAGCCACGACAGCCGCATCGCGCTGGATGTGCAGGATGTTGGCGCCCGGCCCGCCCTCGTGGAAGTTCCCGCGCGCAGTGACGCCGTAGTACGCGCTGAACAGCCGCGCGTCCTCTGCGCCCAGCAGCGCGGTGACCTCCGCGGGCCGCCAGAGGAAGAACTTGCCTTCCTCCCCCTCGCTGTCCGCATCCTGCGCACTGTAAAACCCGCCGGCCGGATCGGTCATCTCGCGCGTCACGTAGTCGAGCGTCTCCTCCACGATGCGCCGGAACAACGGATTGCCCGTGACCTGCCATGCGTGCAGATAAGTCCGCGCAAGCTGTGCGTTATCGTACAGCATCTTCTCGAAGTGCGGCACGAGCCACAGGTCGTCCGTGCTGTAGCGGTGGAAGCCGCCGCCGAGCTGGTCGTAGATGCCGCCCCAGGCCATCTTGTTCAGGGTGTGCGTGACCGCCTGCAGGGTGGCCGGATCGTGCGTGCGCCCGTAGGCGACGAGCAGGAAGTCCAGGTTCATGGGCTGGGGGAACTTGGGCGCGTCACCGAACCCGCCGTTGAACCGGTCGTAGGAGCGCAGCAGCCCCTCCACCGCACGGTCGAGCACCGGCTGGTTGAGCGGCGTCTCGGCAGCCTGCAGGGCCGCGCTCCGGTTGAGCGCGTCGGCCAGCCGTTCGCCCGCGGACTCCAGCTCACGGCGGCGCTCGCGCCAGGCCTCGGCAATCGCCAGCATGACCTGCCGGAAGCCGGGCATACCCTGGCGCGGAGTGGGCGGGAAGTACGTGCCGCCATAGAAGGGCTTGCCTTTCGGCGTCAGGAACACCGTCATCGGCCAGCCGCCATGCCCGGTCATCGCCTGCACCGCCTCCATGTAGATGGCGTCGATGTCGGGTCGTTCCTCGCGGTCCACCTTGATGTTGACGAACAACTCGTTCATCAGGCCTGCGGTTTCCGGGTCCTCGAATGACTCGTGCGCCATCACGTGGCACCAGTGGCACGCGGAATAACCGACGCTCAGGAGGATGGGTTTGTCCTCGGCCTGCGCGCGGCGGAGCGCCTCCGGGCCCCAGGGATACCACTCCACGGGGTTGTGTGCGTGTTGCAGGAGGTACGGGCTGGTCTCGTGAATCAGGCGGTTGGCAGCGCCCGCGGCATGTGTTTCAGTCATGGACAGGCCCTTCATCAGCAGGATTTCGATTATGCGGTAGTCTACCACAGGATGGCGTGCGGCGAACGTAGGGCGGCGGACGATTGGGGCGCACACATGTCTTGTGGGCGCGGCTATCACGAATAAACCAATGCGCTGGCGCGCGCCACGAATACGCGAACCGCAGGCGTGGTGGCGGGGACATTCGCGTATTCGTGCTCAGCGCCGCAGCGCCATTCGCGTATTCGCGATGGCCGCGTTCGCCCCCGGAATGCCACGCGTCCTGCACGCGCCGGTCTCTTGCCTTGAGCGACATTTGTGATTATACTTGTACCGTGCTTGTTGTGTTGGAGGGTCTATGAATCGCCGTACTCCCATGCTGCTGATATCTCTCGGCCTGATGATCGTTCTGGCAAGCTGCAACCCCGCGGGCTCCGGAAGTGGTCCCTTGCCGGCCCCCGTCCCGCCGACGGCCATCCCCCTGCCCACCGCCACCGCTGCCCCGTCCGATGCAGGGCCGGTGCTGTCCATCGAGGTGCGCGATGCGACCGGCGCGGTCATCGAGCGGACGGTGGACGGCAACGCGCTGCGCCTGACAGCACGCCTTACGGGCGGCGCAGACACGAACACGCCCGTTTCGTTCGCGCTAGGGGAGGCTGTGCCCGCGCTCGCAGCCTGCACCATTGCGGCCGGGGCCGATGAATGCACGGCTGCCGTACGAGCGGATGGCTGGGCCTGGGAGGAACGGCGGCTGATCGGCCTGCGTACGGTGGCTGCCACGACGGGCGACGGCGAGCGCGCAGAGGCCATCATCGCCCTCACCCCAAAACCCCTCGTGCTCGTCCACGGTCTGAACTCCAACCACAGGTCATGGACCAACTGGATCAAGCCGGACGGCTATCTCGCGGAGATCGGCATGCCTGGGTATGCCGTGGATGATGGGCAGTTCGGCACGCGGCAGATGAATACGGGCGATCCCGGCAAGCCGCTCGACGGGACCAGCAGCATCGCGCAGAATGCCCAGGTGCTGGCGGAGTACGTCGAAGCCGTGCGCGCGGGGACGGGAGCCGAACGCGTGGACCTGGTCGGTCACAGCTTGGGCGGGCTAATCTCCCGTTATTATGTTCAGAACCTGATGCCCCTCGTCCAGGTGAACGGGCTGGAAGATGTGCCCGCGGTCAACCAACTGGTCATGGCCGGCACACCGAACGCAGGCACGGCGTGTGGGCGCATTCCGGCCGCGTTGGGGCTGTTCGCACCTGCCACGATGCAGATCACACCGGAATACCTGGCGCAGGTCTTCAACCCGGCAGTCAACGACCGGCGGGGCGTCCCCTTCTTTGCGCTGGCCGGCGACGCTGTCAAGGACAAGGTCGCAATTCGCTGCACGGAGCTGCCGACCGACCGCTATGTCTCG
>JAKPQT010000713.1 GCA_029555885.1 Chloroflexota bacterium
GACGAGACGCTGCTGCGCCGGATGACGCAGGACCCCAAGAGCGTCACGGTCGACGCGCCTGCGCTCAGCCAGGCGCAGGCCCTCTTCACCCGGCTGGGCCAGGTGACGGACAGCGTGGTCTGCATCCACGGCTCCAGCGCGCTCCACGACACCGGCGAAATCGTGCGCCGCGCCTCGACCGGCTTCATGGGCCGCCAGCGCATCATCGTGCTGGACACGCTGACTACGTCCATCGGCCTGGGCCTCATCGTGGAGGCCGCGGCGAAGGCGGCCGCGGCCGGCGCATCGCAGGTTGAGGTCGTCAAGATCGTGCGCGGCATGATTCCGCATATGTATGCGCTGTTCTTCTCCGACAGCCTGGAATACCTCGAAGCGTGGGGGCGGCTCGGCTCCGCGCAGACGGTGCTCGGCACCATGCTCGACCTGAAGCCCCTGGCGATGATGGAAGACGGCGACTTCGTGCCGATCGAAAAGGTGCGCAACTACGGCCGTGCAGTGGACAAGCTCCACGACTTTATCATCGAATTCTCCCGCATTGACCAACTGTACCTGGTGCAACACGGGTTTGAGGCGGAAGCGGCACAACTGCTCGAACGACTTGAGCTGACCTTCCCGCGCCGCGAGTTCCCCGTGATCGGCTATTCACCATCGCTGGCCGTCCACATTGGCCCGCGGGCGCTGGGTGTCATGGTGTACGAAGGCGCGCGGTGACGGTGAGGGATAGATGGATAGCGCGATTTCTCGTCTTTTAAAGATCCTAGCCCTGGAAAAGAAGCAGGGCTATCGCAACAAAGCGGTCATTGGCGGGCTGGATAAGTTCGTCAGTCGGTGGGAGTCAGATGCCCGCGCCGAAGCGGGCGACTCCACGGCCATCAACCAGATTATTGCCCTGCTGCTCGGCTACCCGGCGATCGATGACCCCGCCGCGCGTGAGCGTATCCTGGAGCAGGTCATCCGCCGCGCGCACGAGATCACAAGCGGCGCGGGCACTGGCGCAGCCACCGCGCCGGAGCCTGCACCCGCCGCGGACACCCGACCGCCCACCGAGCGCGCCGAACCCAACGGCCCGCTTGCGCCGTCTGCGGAGAGCGCCGGCGCGGCGCCCCGTCAGAGCG
>JAKPQT010000719.1 GCA_029555885.1 Chloroflexota bacterium
GGAGACACTCCGGCCGCGCCACGAGCAGCGGGCTGCGGGCAGGCTTGGAAAAACGATTCCAGGGACAGACCGCAGCACAGTCGTCGCACCCGTAAATTTTGTCGCCGATGGCAGCACGCCACTCGCGCGGGATCGGCCCCCTGTGCTCGATCGTCAGATAGGAAACGCACCGCCGTGCATCGATCACGCCCGGCCGCACGAGTGCGCCGGTCGGGCAGGCGGTCTGGCAGCGGTCGCAATGCCCGCACAGAGCCCCGATGCCACGCGTGGCCACACGCAGGGGCGGATCGGCCGGCAACTCCACCCGGGTGAGAATCGCCGCGAGAAACAGCCAGTTGCCCCACTCCGGCGAGATCAGCATCGCGTTTTTGCCGATAAACCCAGTGCCAGCCCGTTCGAGCCAGGCTCGTTCGAGCACGGGCCCCGCATCGACATAATAACGATAATCCTCCGACGACACCCCGTACAACGCCTCCAGCACGCGTCCGGCGGCGACAAGGGCTGGCTTGAGCGTGTCGTGGTAATCCTCGTAGCCGGCGTACCGTGCCCAGCGGGGCCCGGGCACTGGCGGTTCCTGCGGAGAATAGTTCACCCCGAGCGCGACGACCGAGCGCACGCCCGGCAACACTCCGGCAGGATCGGCCCGTTTGTCCGCCGAGCGCTCCATCCACGCCATATCAGCGTGCATGCCCTGCGCCAGCCAGGCACGAAGCGCGCCCGCCGCAGGCAGCTCGCCTGGCACCGCAAAGCGGACTGTGTCGAAACCCAGTTTCCGCAGCCGGCGCCGGAGCTCCGCCGCACGGGCGTCGCCGGTCAGAGCGTCGGCTTGCGATGCGCCTGCTCCCATTCGAACGCCTCCCGGCGATAGGCCCGCATCACGTGCGCGGTCACATCCAGCAGCGGACGCCCGTCGGTCAGAATCATCGTGCCTGCGCGCCGGTACACCGGCTCGCGCTGGGCAAACAACGTGCGGATGCGCTCTGCCGGATCTTCGACGTTGAGCAGCGGACGGCTCCGGCTGCCCGACGTGCGTTGCAAAATCGTTTCGAGGGAGGCGTGGAGGCAGATCAACACGCCGCGCTGCTGCACCAGCTCCAG
>JAKPQT010000003.1 GCA_029555885.1 Chloroflexota bacterium
ATCCCATGAATCCCCGTCAGGGGACGTGCGCTGAAGCGCCCAGCGCAGCGAAGCTGCGCCGTCAGCACCCTGTGGGTGCGACAGCAGCCGCAGGCTGCGGCACAATCCCATGAATCCCCGTCAGGGGACTGAAACGCGATATCCTCGCCTGTAGATCCGCAGTCAGCCCACCAGGGGTAACAATCCCATGAATCCCCGTCAGGGGACTGAAACACCCGTACCCTGCCAGCAGTGCCAGCAGGACTCCGAGAGTCAGTAACAATCCCATGAATCCCCGTCAGGGGACTGAAACCCACCAGGGGCTGACTGTCATGGTGTGGCCGGGGATGACAATGTCCCGTAACAATCCCATGAATCCCCGTCAGGGGACGTGCGCTGAAGCGCCCAGCGCAGCGAAGCTGCGCCGTCAGCACCCTGTGGGTGCGGCAGCAGCCGCAGGGTGCGACACAATCCCCTCAGACGGAGGTCTCTTCATGTCACATTCCACCTGGCAGGCCGGTGACGTCGTCGCCAACGGCATCCGGCTCCACTACACGCGCACGGGCGGCGCAAAGCCCGCGCTCGTACTGGCCCACGGCGTCACAGACAGCGGGCTGTGCTGGTCGCCCGTTGCTGAGAAGCTGGCGGCGGATTACGACGTGGTGATGGTCGACGCGCGCGGCCACGGGCAGTCCGACGCGCCGGAGTCCGGGTATGACCCCGCGACCCAGGCCGCGGACCTCGCCGGGCTGAGCGCGGCCCTCGGGCTGCACAGGCCCGCGCTCATGGGCCACTCGATGGGCGCAGTGACCGTGCTGGCATTGGCCGGGCTCTACCCCGACATCCCGGCCGCCGTCGTGCTCGAAGACCCGCCGGCCTTCTGGCTGCCGCCGGCCCAACCCGCGGCAGCCGGCGAGAACCGCGTGACCGCCATGCGCGCGCGGATGGAGAGCCTGCGCAGCAAGACCCGCGAGCAGCTCATCGCGGAGGTCCGCGTGCAGAGCCCCACCTGGCCCGAGGCCGAGCTGGGACCGTGGGCCGATGCGAAGGTCGCGTTCGCACGCAACCTGGTGCGCCCCTGGACCCCTGCGGCGCAGCAGCCCGACTGGCCGGCCATCATGCGCCGGATCACGTGCCCCGTGCTCGCCATCGCAGCCGACGGGGCGAAGGGCGCGGCACTGAGCGAAGAGGGCATTGCGTCCCTGCAAGCCTCGGTGCCGCATGTGCAGGTCGTGCGCGTGGCGGACGCAGGGCACAACATCCGTCGCGAGCAGCCCGCCGCGTTCATGGCCGCAGTGACCGGGTTTCTGAAGGAGGCGCTGGCGAGAGGTTGATCCCATTTGAAGGCGCGGCCATCGCGGATGCGCGATGGCCGCGCCGCCCGCATCAAACACCCGGGCATCTGCCCTTATTCTTGCTTTTCGCAGCGGTCAGTGCTATACTCCCACTCGAACATCCGTGCGCACCCTGCCTCCCGCCAGCGCTCGTCTCGCCCGCCCGGATACTCAGGAGTGGTCGCAATGGAGTTGTTGGCCCACCCTGCCGCTGCAGCGGACGCAACGGACGCAAAGGTTGCAGCGGACGCAAAAGACGCAACAGTGCAACCCCCCACCGGTCGGGCATCCCGCAGGCCCGCCGGCCGCAGACTGCCCAGCGGCAGCGGACTGCCCAGCGGCAGCGGACTGCCGCCCGCCGGCCCCGATGACATCATCGTGCGCGGCGCGCGGCAGCACAACCTCAAGAACATCACGGTGCGCATCCCGCGCAACCGGTTCGTGGTCATCACCGGTGTCAGCGGCTCGGGCAAGTCGTC
>JAKPQT010000012.1 GCA_029555885.1 Chloroflexota bacterium
TCGATGGTGATGACCAGCGGGGTCGGTCCCTTGCCGGCTTCCCCGAACGATTTCTCCTTCTTCTCGACGTATCGGCGGTGAATGCGCCGCGTCAGGAAGTTCGCGACAAGGACATATGCGCTCAAATCTGACTCGTAGCGACCAAATTCCAGGACCACATTGTTTCCTGCGTCCAGGTGTTTCATGATACGTTCTACAGAGTTATCCAGCGCTTTTGGTTTGATGAAGCCATAGTATTCCGGTCGCATGCGCTCGAATCTTCTCTGAAGGGCAGCTAGCACGTTTAGAGGTTGTCCAGTCTCTTCGGCCACTGCCCGCAAGCCCGTGACCTCCTTGCCAGTTTCGGTATTAGAGCTCTGCTGTGCTTCAATCCAATCATCATCAAGAAACTTGGCAAGCCAGCCAGGCTTCAATTTCCTCGCTAACGCATATATTGCTCCAACTTGGGCTTCGGAAAGGTTGAGGATGCCTGCCAGCATCTCCAGGTCTTCTGGCTCGATCTGGTCATAGCCGATGTTGACAGTGTAATCCGGATTCGAGCCACGGCGTCGCGACGATTCGTCGTCCAGCGTGAAGATGCTCACCTTACCCGGAAATATCTGCTTCAATCCCTTGACCTGGCCGCCCAGGTCCTCGCTCGTGCCGGCCCAGCCGTACTCGTTGTGCATGTCGAAGATGAGGTTGACGGCCACGCTGTCACGAATCACGCCGGCCAGCAGCAGCCGCGAGAGGAACGTCTTGCCCGTGCCCGACTTGCCGAAGACGCCGCTCGACCGCTCCACCAGCCGCTCCAGATTGAGCGTCACCTTGACATTCTCCATGTCCAGCGGCGCGCCGATGTGGAAGTTGTGGATCGCCTTATCGCCGACCTTCTGCGTGCCTTCCTCGCCGAACACCTGGTTCACCTCGGCCTGGCTGGCGGTGAAGACGGGCGTGAAGTGCTCCGGCACGGTCTTGACCGGCTTGACCTCGCTGCTGGCTTCCTCCATCAGCAGGAGCGGGCTGAGGTGGACGTTGCCGAAGGTCGTCGTGCCGCGGTGGACTTCAGCAAGGAACGGGTCGGACATATCGGGCGGCTGCTTGGCGATCAGGGGGTTCGTGCTGTCCAGCGCGACATCGGTAATCATGCAGAAGAAGCGCGCGCGGCGGCCACGGGCCACCACGTAGCGGCCCACCGCCAGCTCCTCGATCGCGACATCGCGGTCGAGCTTGACGTCCAGCCCCGCACTGAGCGAGCCGCCGCTGATAACGCCCAGCTTCTCGGCGCGCTCCGCTTCGGCCTTTGCCAGCGCGCGCTCATCGCTGGCGCGGGTCAGGCTATCGAACTCCTGGTCGAACGAGTCATTATCGGTCATGCCGTTCCTCATCTCATCGTGGGTTGTGGAGTCGAGGCTTCAGCCGGTTTCGCACGCTGTATGCGTTCACGACCCCAGGCGTGCGGGCACGCCCACCGGCTAAAGCCTTGGCTCCAGTACATCACCTGTTCTCCTGTTCCCCTGTTCACCCGTTCACTGCGTCCGGTGGGCCATCGTCGCGGACGCCTGCGCGGTCGCCAGGATGAGCATGTCCTGGATATTGACGTGCGCCGGTCGGTTGAGCGACCAGATGATCGACTCCGCGATGTCCTCTGGTGTGAGCGGCGTGATGCCCTGGTACACCTTCGCGGCGCGCGCCTCGTCGCCGTGGAAGCGCACCTGGCTGAACTCCGTCTCGACCATGCCCGGCTCGATGTTAGTCACACGGATGCCCGCGCCGAGCAGGTCCATGCGCATCCCGCGGGTGAGCATCGCAACTGCGGCTTTCGTCGCGCAGTAGACGTTGCCCCCCACGTACGCGTCGCGGCCCGCCACCGAACCGACATTAATGACATGGCCGCGGCCGCGCGCGACCATCCCCGGCAGCACCGCGCGGGTCACGTAGAGCAGGCCCTTGACGTTGGTGTCGATCATCTCTTCCCAGTCCTGCAAGTCGGCCTCGTGGACTTTGTCCAGCCCGCGCGAGAGCCCCGCGTTGTTGACCAGGATGTCCACCGCCTGCCAGCGTTCGGGCAGGGCCGCGACGGCCTGTGCCACGGCCTCTGCATCGCGCACGTCCAGCACGATCGTGTGGGTCTCGATGCCGTGCTGTGCGGCCAGTTCCCCGGCCAGCGCGTTGAGGCGTTCCTCGCGGCGCGCGGCCAGGATCAGGTGGACGCCCTCGGCGGCCAGCGCCCGCGCGGTCGCCGAGCCGATGCCCGAAGTCACGCCCGTCACGAACGCAATCTGACCCTTCAATGAAATGGATGGCATGATTCGCTCCTGTGGTGTTTATCGCAGTTGTTTGAGGATGCCGTCCAGCCGCGCGATGTCCAGCGAGAGCAGCCGCGCCAGCTCCCGGCCCGCGGCAATCTTGTACGCGTCGCGCTGGTCGGGCGGCCGGGCATCCGCCGCGGCGCGCAGGGCGGCGACAATGAGCTGGTCCACCGGCGCATCCTGCGCGGCCAGCACGATGCGCAGCCAGTCCGGCTCGGCTGTGAAGCGCACGAACTCCGCGGGGTTGCAGGAGAAGATGGGGTCCAGCGTGCGCGGCGGCTGCGGCGGCAGGCGCTGGATCATGGTGTTCCCGCGGCAGTACCCGACGGTCAGCACATCTACGACCACCGGCACCTGGCGTTTCTGCCGTTGGTCTTCGATGATCTCCGCGCTCTCCACGCCCGCGGCCACGAGCTGGCGCACGAACGCGTCATCCTCGATGGTGACACAGTAGATCAGCCCGTAGATAGTCTCGCCGTTGAGCATCCGCGCCTTGACGAGTTGGCCGAACTCCGGGACGAGCAGGTTCTGCTCGGTCATCAGCTCCCGGCAGCCGACGGTGTAGCTCGCCGTCGTGGAGCGCAACACGCGGCCAATCTGCCTCTCTTGTTCGGTCATGTCATCTCCTGTGCGAAGTCAATAGCTTGTTGGCGGCCTTCAACGAGATTTCCGGCATGATCCCGTTGCGCATCATCACCTGCGTCAGCATGGTTTCGAGGTCGGCCTTCTCAGCCTGGGTGACGACGGCCAGTTCGTGCGCCCGCGCCAGGACGTATGGGTAGCGCACCGGCTCGCAGTTAGCATACAACGCGGCGCGCGCGATGTCCAGCTTTGCCGGATCCTGCGCAATCCAGCCGGGCACCTCCAGCCGGGCGACGGCCGCATCCCCGGCTCCTGTTCGCTGCGCCATATTCATGTAGGCAAAGGCGATGCGGTCGCCGCCGGAGCGGTGCTGGTAACGGTCGTTCGTATTGGAGTTCGGCTCGAACAGGCCCGTGCGGTGCGCGGGCGGCAGGCCGTTGAACAACATGCGGTCGGCAAGCTGCCGGAAGCGGCCTTCGCGCAGCGTCTCACGGGTGATTTTCTCGATGGGCAGGCCGATGAGCTCGAGAATGCGCAGCACGTACGCGCTGCCGGGCTTGTCCACGTAGCCGACGGGGATCGCGCCGGCCTTGCGCAGCCGGGCCAGTTGCTGCACGAAGAAGTCGATTTCCTCGTTGATGGCCTGGTTGTTTTCAGGGTTTGGCCGCATCCAGGGGAGCAGCGGGCCGTCGAGCACGCAGATGATGGGCACGGAGACATCGCCCCCGAGCGCCGCGCGTTCGTCTTCGGCCAGCTTGGCCAGGGCTTCGACTTCGCGGCGGTTGCGCTGCGCGCTGACGTAATCTGCGCCGCGCATATCGCCGTTCTCGTCATACAGCTCCTCGTCTGCGTAGAATACTTCCGGCGTGCTGCTGACTGCGGGCGCCTGTCCGGTGCCGCAGCGGAAGACGATCGTGCCGGTGTTCAGGAGGAAGTAGGCTGCGGCCGCGTGGCGGTCCGGGTAAATCTGGCTGCCGTCGGCCGCGATAAGGATGTAGCTGTCCGGCGCGTGCACGGGCGCAACCGTTTCATCCAGCCGCTTGCCCCTAGGGATGGCCCCGCGGCGCCACTCGTCTACCTCGCGGGCACGGGCAATCTTGCGCTCCAGCTCCTCTGTGACCTCCGCGTGCTCCATCAGCAGCTCGCGCGCCCGCGCGGAGCGGTCTTGCGCATCGTCGCGGCGGCTGACCATGACGCGGCCCATCGCATCCATCTGGGTCGTCAGCTTGTTGAGTTCGAGCGTCAAGGCTCCCTCCCCCTCATGCGAACAGATTTTCGCATACATTATAGACCAAAATACCCCGCAATGCCAAACGATTGACAAATGGTGCGCGCTAGCATACAATCTTGGTTGGCTGATGGCGGCCCGCAGTGGCTGAGAACAGCCTGGCTTCCGAAGGAGCTTCTCATGCCAGAACCTCTTCGCACCACGATCGGACAGTTCAGTAGTTCAGGCGGACGGTGGCAGGCCCGCGCCGGAAATGTGCGCGCAGTCGAACCGGCCCCCGAGTTGCCCAGCGCGCAGCGCGGCAGCCTCTACATCCTGGTCGAGGTCAGCGGGGCCGAGGGCGGTCATGCTGCGCTGTACCGCCAGATGTTGAATGCGGCGCAGACCGCGTTCTACGAGATGGGCGAGACGGTGGAAGGCGCACTGCGCCAGGCCGTGCGCAGCGCGCACGCGGTCCTCCGTCGCGCCAACGAGGGCCTGCCGGAGGCACAGTGGCGTGCCGGCATGAGCTTGGTGGTGCGTTACGGCAGCCAACTGGTCATCGCCCAGGCCGGGCCGAGCCTGGTGCTTGTCAGCCACGAGCGCACAATTGACCAGTTCCCGGCCCAACTGGGCGCGTTCGGCCCGGCGCTCGGCGGCGAAGACCGGCCTGATGTCAACATCTACGACAGCACGGTCGAGCCGGGCAGCATGGTGCTGATGGCGCAGAGCGACTGGCCGAACCAGGTCGCGCCCGAGGCGCTGGCCGTGGCTGCGGCCGCCTCCAGCGTGTCATTGGCGACCCAGTATCTCGGTCAACTGGCCGGAAACGCAGATTTGACCGCGCTGCTGATCGGTTTCACGCGCGATATCCCTGAGCTGCGCGATGAGACCGCGGCAACGATTGCGCTTCCGGTCGTGCCGGCGGAATCTGTCGAACCGCATGTCGAGGAGCCGCCGCGACGTTCCATCTTCGGCGGTCGCCGGTTCGGAAAGAGCCGCCAAGCCGAGGAACCGGCAGACAAAGCCCCAGAGCCGGAGCCTGAAGAGACGCGCCCGCCGGCTTCCCCTGGGCAGGCCGCGCCGTCGGTGACGGAACCGCCGCCCGCGACCGTGCCTGCCACGCCGCGCATCGCTGCACCCCGCACCGCCGCGCCGCGCCCTGCCCAGCCGGAGGAGCCGGCTGCACCTTCATCCCGTTCATTCCGCTCGCCTTACGCGTCGGCCACCTGGGATGCACCGCCTGCAGAGACGTCCGCGGTGCCGCCGCCGCGACCGGCGCGCGTCGAACCGGCTGGCACCTACCAACCGCCCGCGGCCACGACAACCGTCGAACCCGAAGCCGAGTATACTGACGAAGAACTGGAAGAGGCCCCGCGGCGCAGCCCGTGGTGGCTGCTCATTGCGCTGGTCGTCATCCCCTTGTTGATTGCCGGCATTGTCCTCGCGATGTTGTATGGCCGCAGCAACGCCATCGATGCGCAGGTCCAGGAGAAGCTGGATGGCGCATCCAACATCATCACCCAGGCCGAAGCGATGACCGACGAAGCGGCCGCGATCCAGCATCTCGCGGGCGCGCGTGATTTCCTGGACCAGGTCGTCGAGCTGCGGCCGAACGATCGGCGGCGGGAACCAGTCGAGATTCGATACATCGACCTGCTTAACAAGCTGGAGCGCGTGACGCCCCTGTATGGCGTCGTGCCGCTGTGGGAGTTCCAGGAGGAGACGCGCCAGCTCGAACGCGTCCTGCTGAGCGGCGATGCGATGTTCGTCCTGGACCGTGGTCCCATGCGCGTGTATCGGTTTACGCGTTCCTCGCTCGGCGACAGCGTGACCCCTGCGGATAAGCCGCTCATCAGCCGGGGCGAGCAGGTGGGCGAACTGGCCGTCGGCGACCTCGTGGATATGGCCTGGGTCGAGTCGGCCACCGCGGGCCAGCGGAGCAAGCTGGTCGTGCTAGACACCGCCGGCGGACTGGTCGGGTATGATGTCACCTGGGGCCCTGAGCGCCTGGCGTTGCCCGGCCGCGACCGGTGGGGCGAACCGCGTTTCACGCTGGGTTATGGCGGCAACCTGTACGTGGTGGATGTCGGCGCCAACCAGATTTGGCGCTATCGTCCGGCGGCCAACGGGTTCGGTGACCCGGAGCCTTACTTCGCTGAGGGAACGCAGGTCAACCTGTCCGGCCTGCAGGCGGTGGCTATCGACGGCAATATCTGGCTGCTCTACAGCGACGGCCGCCTGCTCAAGTTCTTCGGCGGCCAGGGGCGGTCTTTCGTGTGGCAGGGCCTGCCCGGCGACCTGTCGGCGCCCACAGCCGTGGTGGTGCCCATCGAGGGCGACCGGGTGTACGTGGCCGATGCGGGCAACGGGCGCATCGTCGAAGCAACCAAGGAGGGCGTGTTCCTGCGCCAGTTCCGTGCTCGCGAGGGCGACATCATCCGCAATTTGCGCAGCCTGTACCTCGACGAGGCGGGTTCGATGTTCTACGTCTTGACCCAGGATCAACTGTACAAGATCGATATTCCTGCTCCCGGCAGCACACCGGCAGGTCTCTCTGAGACACCCACCGCCACGCCCTGATCGCGCATCCTGGAACTCCCAAGCCACTGGCGTCGTCTGTTACGATAGGCGGCGCCAGATGCGGCGCGTGTCCCACGCGGCGTAGGACGCGTTTTTTTGAAATTCGCCCGTGAAGGATATAATTTATCGTTATGAGCTTGTCAGAACACAAAGAAGAGGCCCGCGCAGGGCGCACATCCCTCTGGTCAGGGCTGCTGCTCGGCGGCTTATTGATGGTCTTCGTGGCTGCGTTTCTATACGTGGCCTATATGTTCCTTTCCTGGGGCCAGTCTGCCGCTGCGCAGGCGCCGGAGATAGCGCCGTTGTCGCTGCCCAAGCTGGTGCGTCCGGTCGCGGAGACCGGCGAAACGGTGGAAACTGCTTCCGGCACGCTGTTCCAGCCAGTCAGCAGAGGCGTCACCGAGGACCAGCCCGCCGCGATGGATCGCACCACGGTCCTGCTGATGGGCGTGGACGCGCGGCCCGGCCAGCGCGTCGCGCGCACAGACACCATCATCGTGTTGACCCTCAATCCGCAGACGGGCAGCGCCGGGATGCTCTCCATCCCGCGCGATCTTAAGGTTAAGCCGCCCATGTCCAGCAGCGA
>JAKPQT010000015.1 GCA_029555885.1 Chloroflexota bacterium
GCGCTGCTGCGGCGGGTGGACGCGGCGATGGCGGCGGAGCGGGCGCGCAAAGAGACTTAACGACCGCACGCGCGCTCCCCGTGACAGGGGCGGCCGCGCCGGGCGAGGGATAGTCCAGGCCACCGGGCCGGCCGTCTATCCTGACCGTGGTTGGACCGGTTGACCGCCCGCGCGGCTGCCGCACCCACCGGCGGAGCCGGCAGACCGGGCGGACCGGGCAGGCCTGCCCGCTGCCTGGCGGCCTTGACATGGTCACGCGGGATGCTATAATCACAGTCAGCACATTGTCTTCGCACCTGCTTTGCCGCCAGGATCAGTGCAGCGATGGCCTTTTTACCCCAGCAGCTTATCCGTTCAGAGATTGACCTGCGTGTCTCAAGTCCGTACGTGAGTCGTACAGGGCTGTTGATCTATTCATATGAACAGCAACAGAAGGCAAAGCCGGCTTCCGGCATGCCTTCTGCGCGACGCGGTCAAGTGCAGCCGGATGATGCCAGCTACCTACCTCGCAGCTGTCTCTTCCTGGTCAACCTCACGCGGACGCACGTGCCTGATGGGCCGTAGACGACCCGGCGGCAAGCACAGGTCACATTCTGCTGGTTGGGACAGCGCAGAGTCCGCGCAGGGATGCACGCTCGCCCTGCGCCAGGCGACTGCCAGGCAGTGGCTGGCGGCACTCTGCCGTCGGGACCGGTCCAGGGTGTGTCCTTCCTCCGGCTAAACTACCTGCAGACCCGTGTGCAGAAGGAGGTGCTACCCAGAGACATGAGGCGAGTCCCCAGGCGCGCTCGTAAGGTGAGGATTTGCCTGCGGTCGAGCGCGGTACGTGCATGCGCATTCAGGAGAGGAAGCCAATGAACAAGAGGATTCTGTCGCGACGTGATTTCGTGCGTCTGACCGCAGCCGGCACGGCCGGGATGCTGGCCGCGTGCGTGGCGCCCGCGCCCCAGGCTCCCAGCGCGCCAGCTTCCGGTCGTACCGCTCCACCCGGCGCTTGATTTCGCCGCGGTAACGTTCCAGGTAGCTCTCGACCAGCGCTTCCTGGCCGGCAGCATCGTGCGGTTCTGCCAGGCGGCCCGCCTCGTCGAGGTACTGCAG
>JAKPQT010000017.1 GCA_029555885.1 Chloroflexota bacterium
ATACGCCGATCGACGGGCCGGCCCGCACGCTGGGCGGCCGCACGTTCTGCGAACGACACTACAGCAGCCTGGCGCACAACCGGAAAGGCATGTGGGGCGCAACTCTCGCCCTGATAGCCGGGCTGGTGCTATTCGTGCTGGCCGTGCAGTATCTGGCCCGCGCAGTGCCCGTGGGCCTGAGCGGCGCCGGACTGCTCATCGTCAACTTCATCATCGCGCTGGCTCCTGCCATCATCTGGCTCGTGGTGTTCTACCTGCAAGACCGCGTGGAGCCGGAGCCGAAGAGCTACATCTTCCTGGTCTTTATCGGCGGCGCGCTGCTGGCAAGCGCCATCGGGCAGCCCCTGATCCGCGATGTCTTTCGCGTCAATGAATGGGCCAGCGGCAACCTCGCCCTGCGCCTGGTGGGCGGCATCTTCGTCATCGGCGCCATCCAGGAATTCCTGAAGTACGCGGCAGTGCGCTATACCATCTTCAACAGCACGGAGTATGACGAGCGCATCGACGGCATCATCTACGGCGCGGCTGCGGGGCTGGGCTACGCGACCATGCTCAACCTCGACTACGTGCTGGCAAACGGCGGGGTCGACCTGGGGGCGGGCGTCGTGCGCGTCGCGGTGACTGCGCTCGCGCACGCCAGTTTTGCGGGCGTCACGGGCTACTTCCTGGGCCGCGCCAAGTTCGAGAACCGCGGTCCGCTGTGGCTGCCGCTCGGCGTGTTCATCGCAGCCCTGCTGAACGGCATCGTGACGGCCATCATCGGTGAGATCACCCGCTCCGGCCTGCGGACGACCCCGCTCAACGGGCTGATTGGCGCGGCAGCAGTCGCCGTCCTGACGTTCGGCGTGTTGTTTGCCATCCTGCAGCGCAGCAACCGCACCGTCCCTACTACGGTCGCATAAGGAGGCGCACGATGACTGCTACCACTGCACGACCTTTCCGCCGCCTGCTGCGGGATGAGGAACCCGAATGGCTGGTCTGGGCGCTCGTCGCGGGCATGATCATCATCGGGCTGCTGGTCCGCACGATTTTCGTGGCGCGCACGGTGCAAGTGACCCAGGGGAACCTGTCCGTCGCCTACCCTGCCGACTGGGTCGCCATGACCACCGATAATCCGCATGATGTGCTGGCCCGTTCCGAGCCTATGATGTCGAACCCGTTCCCGGCCAACGTGCGCATCACGCAGATGCCCGCGACCGAGGTTAGCACGACTGCGGACTCGCTGGACGATTTCGCGCTCAAGTGGAGCGATCGGCAAACCAGCGAACTGGAGGGCTTTCGCGTGCTCAGCATCGAAGCGATGCGCGTGCAGGACAGGGATGCGGCCCAGATCAACTATGCCTATATCGCGGAGCCGTTGCTCGGCGGACCGGGGGCCATGCCCATCGTGGCACGCGGACAGGACGTCCTGATCCGGCAGGACGCGACGTTGACCATCGTCCGGTTTGTTGCAGATGCCGACGCGTTTGATGGCCTGGCCGCCACCTGGCAGCGCATCCTCGGTTCGCTCAAGATGCAGTAGGGAGGAGAGACGCGATGAGAGCCAAAACGCATATCACGCTGGCAGCCACCCTGCTGCTATCGCTGGTCTTCGGCCTGATCGGCAGCGCCCGACCTGCGCAGGCGCTCGACAAGACGGTCCGGCAGCAGGTCCTGCGTGCATCCGTCAAGCTGATGACGCAGTTCGACGGCAACAAGCAGGCCGGCAGCCTGTGTTCCGGTTCGATGCTCAACCAGGAAGGCTACATTCTTACCAACTACCACTGTGTCGGCTACCTGACCGATGGCCGGCGCGATCGGGAGTTGGAGGCCATGGGGCTGCGGCCCGGTGACCTGTTCAACGAACAGGGCATCTCTGTCGTCGCCATCACCGACGACCCGCGCCAGCTCCCCAAGCCAACGTATGTGGCCCAGGTATTGGCTGGCGACTCGACGCTCGACCTGGCTGTACTGAAAATCGTTGCGTATTACAACAGCCGCCAGAAGCTACCGAGCAGCCTGCCTGTCGTCGCCTTCAACCTGGCCGACTCCGATAGTGTGGAGACGCTGGACGAGGTCTTTGTCATCGGCTACCCCGGCATCGCGGGCAACAGCGTCACTGCGACGGAGGGCAAGATCTCCGGCTTCCTGGATGAGGACGAGGATGGCAGCTTCGACTGGTTCAAGACGGATGTGCTGGTCAACCAAGGGAACAGCGGCGGCTCCGCGCTGAACGCCGACGGCGAACTGATCGGCATCCCCACGGCGCGGCTGCAGGACCAGGCCGGCAATGTCATCTATCTCATCCGCCCGTTGAATATCGCGGTGCCCTACATCCAGCAGGCGCTCAAGGCCGGCGGTGCAGCGCCGGCCATTGCCACGCCGCGCACTCAACCGGCCCAGCCCGCGCAACCTGCACAGACGACAGGCAGTGCCAGCTTCGGCACACTCACCTTCGGGACGGGCTTCGATGAAGATCGGGGCGTGACAGGCACGGCGGCCCAGTTCGGCTCCGGCATAACGGAAGTCCATGCAGGCCTGCCCTACGAGAACCTGCGCAACGGCACGTCGTGGGGCTATGCGTGGCTGCTCGACGGCCAGGACATCGCGGGACAGGACAGCCTGAAGTGGGAGCACGGTCAGTCGGGCATCCTTGACCTGTATCTCTCAGGCAAGGATGGGCTGCCGGATGGCCAGTATGATCTGCAGGTCTTCCTGCGCGGCGCGCTCGTGCAAGAGGGGAGTTTCACCGTTGGTCGGCAGGCACGGGGGCCGCTCCAGCCTTCGAAGCCCACTCCCGTGCAGGATGCTGGGGTGGTCGTGTCGGGCACGGTCATCGACCACAACACCAAGCGGCCTATCCAGGGAGCCATCGTGGTTTTCCTGCGTCCGGGCGTGACGGTGGCCGACTTCGACCGCGACCAAAGCGAAGGCAAGACGGACAGCATCATCACCTACGGGCTGGCGGATGCGAGCGGCCTGTTCACGACCTACACCCCGCTGCCGCGCGGCGAGGTCTACGGCGCGATCGTCGGGGCGAAGGGCTACCAGCGCATTGCGGAGGATGAGGCGCTCGAAATCCGTGCAGACGACCCGGACCTGCTCGAGCTGGACCCGCTGGAACTGGAGCGCGCGCGGTAGGTTCCATAAGAAGACGTGGAGTCGAGGCTTCAGCCGGTTAGCCTGCCTGTAAGCGTACACACCCAAACCGGCTAAAGCCTCGACTCCATCTGATGTGGGATTCTTGACGAGCAAGAGGAGCGGGCATCCTCAGATGCCCGCTCCTCCTTACTTTTGCTTGACCAGTGCGCGTTTGAGGAAGTCCACCACTACGTGCACCGGAATCGCAAACCCCACATCCGGCCCGTTGATCATCGTATTGATGCCCAACAGCCGCCCGCGCACGTCCACCAGCGGACCACCGGAGTGACCGGGGCGCATGTGCAGGCTGACGACGATCCAGTCGCGTTTCGCGGGAGGCATCTCGGGCCATTCGCGGCCCATGCCGATGACAACGCCTGCGGTTGCCGCGCCCGTCACGCCCCAGGGATGACCGAAGGCCATGACGAACTGACCGGCACGGACAGCTCGTGAGTCAGCCAACTGGATGGTCGGCAGGTCGGTCGATAAGTCGGCCGCGTCGATGCGCAGCGCGGCCAGGTCTAGCTCCGGCGAGGACGCAAGGATCTGCGCCGGGTACGTCCGACCGTCGGATAACTCCACCTGCAACGGCCCGCGGCCTGCCACATGCGCGTTGGTCACGATCAGGCCCTGCGGGTGCCAGATGGTCCCGGCACCCGCGCCGCGCTTGCCGTTGCGCACCTGCACCAGGCTCTCGTACACCCGGTCGGCCACACTGCCCGCCGCGGCGTTGATTTCGAGGACACCCGCCATCATCGCGTCACCCCCCCGCCTACGCCTGCTCCCCGATTACGACCCGCGCCTCGCTGATCTGACCGCCGCGCACGATG
Organism: Chloroflexota bacterium; assembly: GCA_029555885.1. The sequence goes on from JAKPQT010000017.1 coordinate 3,951, forward strand.
CGCACCGGCACGGCCTGGCGCACCCGCTCGCCGCTCAGCAATGCGAGCAGGTCATCCAGTTCGCGCACCGGCTCGCCGTCCAGCGCGATGATGGTGTCGCCCATGAACAGCCCACCCAACTCCGCAGGGCTGTTCGGTTCGACCGCGCCGAGCAGCAGCCCGGTCTGCTGACCGGCCTGCTCGGCCAGCGCGGCAGGCAGACGCACCATCTGTGCAGTGACGCCGAGATACCCGCGGCGCACGCGGCCGTGCGCCAGCAGCGCATCCGCCACGCGGCGCAGCGTGCCCGCAGGCACGGTCAACGTTACCCCGCGCAGCATGGCGGAGGTGTTGATGCCCAGGAACTTGCCGTCGGCGGATACCAGGGGCCCGCCGGAGAAACCGGGGTACATCAGGGCATCGGTCTGTAGGTAGTAGTCCAGTTGGCCGCCGGCAGGCGTGCGCCAGTCCTTCTTGAGCGCGCTGACGATGCCCAGGGTCGCCATGACGCTTTGGCCGGGCCGGCCCATCGCCAGTGCGAGGTGGCCGACGTGCAGCGTGTCTGCGCTGACCCACGTCGCGATGGGCAGGCCAGAGACCGGCGCGCGCAAGAGCGCGACATCGGTCGTGGGGTCACGCCCGATAACGGTCGCAGTGAGCGTCCGCCCATCGGCCAGGCCGATCCCGATATTTTCGTCCTGTTCGAGGACGTGATGTGCGGTGACGATGATGCCGTCTGCGGCGAACACGACGCCGCTGGTGGGCAGGCGGCGCCGGCCCTCGACGCGTACAATGTGCGATCCGGCGGCCTCGACTGCGCGGGCCAGCGCATCGGAAAGGGATTCGAGTGCGTTAGTCATAGAAACCTCCATTGATATGCCGCTAGTTTACGACATATCGGAGGTGGGCACATCGCCTGTTAGGAGAGGAGCAACCTGGAAAAACGATCAGATCGCGCTAGAGGAGCAGCAGGCCCAGCCGCGTGGCCCGGACGACCGCCTCCGTCCGGCTGGCTGCGCCGAGCTTGCCGAGAATGGCATTGACGTGGAACTTGACGGTGTGCTCGCTGATGCGCAGCCGCTGCGCGATGGTCTTGTTGGGCAGGCCCTCTGCCAGCAGGCGGAGCACTTCCAGTTCGCGCGCGGTCAACGGTTCCACGGGCGGCGCGACTTCCTGCGAGGGCGCGGGCAGAATATGCGGTGACGTGAGCACGCCGAAGGTCTGTGCGAACTCCGGCGCGACCACGGTCAATCCTTCGGCCAGCGCCAGCAGCGCGGCTGCAATGACCTGAGGTGACGCATCCCGCGGCAGCAGCCCGCGCGCGCCGGCCAGCCAGGCAGCCGCCGCGGAGTCACCGTCGGGCAGCAGCACCGCGATGGGCGGCGCGGCATCCGCCACTGCCAGCAGAGGTTCGATGGCCCGCTCAGGCTGCCAGCCCAGGTCCCACAGCACGACATCCGGCGCATAGGCGGCCAGCGCGGCAGGGAGGTCCTCTCCCGCGCTGATGCGACCGGCTAACGTGACGGCAGGCTCATCCGCCAACAGCGCGGCCAACCCGGCGCGCGCCAGCGCATCGTTGGCCACAATCAGCACGGCAGGTCGGGCAGGCATCTACGCTCTCTCCGGCAGGATGTCCACCAGGAGCACGTCCGGCTGGCACCACAGGCGTACCGGCGGCTCCGCAGAGCCGATGCCTGCGGTGACGAACAGGTGCGTCCCGTCGATGACGAAGCGACCGTGATCGAACCGGCGGCCGTAGTTGGAAGGGACGACGAGCGGGCCGAGCAGCGGCAGGCGCATCTGCCCGCCGTGGTAGTGGCCTGCGAAGATGGCCGCGTAGCCGCGGCCGCTCAACCGGTAGATGTTATCGGGCGTGTGCGTCAGCATCAGCGCCAGCTCGCCGGCCGCGGGGGCCACAGGCTGCCACGCTGCGCGGATCCACGGCAGCTCGCAGCCGGCAATCAGGATGGGCTGGCCCGCGATCTCCAGGCGCGTGCTGCCGTTGCCGAGCAGATGCACGCCGGCCGAGCGCACTGCCTCCGCCACAATCTCTGCCCCGGCCCAATCGTCGTGGTTGCCGAGCACCGCGAAGGTGCCGTAGCGCCCGCGCGCCAGCCCCAGGATCCCCGGCAGCAGCGGCGCAAACTGCGGATAGGTCACGAAGTCGCCGGTGATGAACAGCAGGTCGGGCTCCTGCGCAGCAACTTGCCGCATGGCGGACTCGAAGTAGGCGAGCGGCAGGTGGCTGTTGAGATGGAAGTCGCTGACGTGCGCAATGCGCAGCCGTGGCCCCTGCCAGCCCGCGACCGGCAGCTCGTAGCGGCGAAGCGCAAGGTCGGTCGTCGTGTCCGGTCGCGCGAGGCTCACACCGGCGTTCTCCTCCTGCACGGGCGGTGCGCCCCGGCTGTGACGCCGCAGCCGCCAGCGCCGCACCTCGCCTGCGGCCGCAACGGCCAGCACCGTCACCGGCACGGCCAGCCAACGAGTTCCGGCAGCGCGGAAGCCCGTGTACGCGGCGGCCGCGCCCATCGCCAGCGCACCGATGCGGATGCCGGGGCTCTTGTATGGCCCGTCGCGCGCCTGGATGAGGCGGCGGTTGAGGATGTACAAGTACAAGGATGCGCTGGCAAGCAGCCAGACGAGCGCGGACCCGAAACGACGCACCACAGTGGCCACCTCTACCGTGCCGGCTCCGTTAACCCCGCAGCCAGGCGCACCGTCCCGAACTGGATATCCACCGTATCCTCAATGTGGCGCGCGTAGCCGCCGCCCATCACCACTGCAACGGGCAGCCGCCAGTCGCGGCAACGGTCGAACACGAGCCGATCCCGCGCGGCCAGCCCGGCCTTGCTGAGCGCGAGGCGGCCCAGCGTGTCACCCTCGTAAGGGTCGGCCCCGGCCAGGTAAATCGCAAGGTCCGCCTGCGCTGCGGGCAGCACATAGTCCAGCGCATCCAGATACGCTGCATCCCCCGTGCCGTCGGGCAGTTCGACGTCCAGGTCGCTCTGTTCCTTATGGAACGGGAAGTTCTTCGCCCCATGGATGGAGAAGGTGAAGACGGTCGGGTCCGCGGCGAGCAGCGCGGCCGTGCCGTTGCCCTGGTGCACGTCGCAGTCGATGATGACGATGCGCTCCGCCTTGTGCTCGCTCTGCACGACGCGCGCTGCAACCGCAACATCATTGAAGACACAGAACCCCTCGCCGTGGTCGGCAAAGGCATGATGCGTGCCGCCGGTCAGACTGACTGCCACGCCGCTGCTGCCGTTCACGGGGACTTCGAGCGAGGCGCGACACGCAGCGATCGTGCTGCCCACGGAGCGGCGGCTCCGCTCCACCAGTTGCGGCGACCAGGGGAACCCGATGCGCCGCATCTCGCGCTGGCTGAGTGTGCCGGTCAGTACTTTGTCGATATAGCTCGCCTCGTGAACAAGACACAACTGGTCGATCGTGGCAGCGTCAGGGACGGTCAGCTCGCACGGCGGCACAAGCTCGCGCTCCACCCGCTCGCGGAGCAGCGCGTACTTCGGGATGGGGAAGCGGTGGCCCTCCGGCAGCGGATAGGTGAATTGGTCGATGTGGAACGTCTTCACTCGGCCTGCACTTCTCCTGCCTGGGGCACATCGGCTGGGGCCGGTTCCTGCTCCGGTGCTTCGCCTCTGAACACCGGCGCGAGCATCTGGTCCACCGGCGCAAAACGGTCGGTCAGCAGCGCGAGCCGGCCTTCGCTCAGAATCGCCGCCACATCCCGCTCGGGCAGAAGCATCTCAGCCACCAGCTTTTCGCCGTCGCCGCCATCGATGAGCTGGAAGTCGCCGGTAACGAGCGGGGTGTCGGTCGCCACGACGACAAACGTCACGCGCGGCGAGGCACGCCAGGTACGGATCGTCGGAATGACGTAGACATGCGCAAACGTCTGCTCCAGGGTATGCACGTAGGCACGCAGGAAGTCACGCCGGGGGCCGTCGATCAGGTTTACCATATACAGGCCGCCATAGGCCAGCCACGCCTGCACCTGTTCGTTGAACTCCTGCGTGGTCAGGTGATACGGCACGGAGTAGTCGTTGAAAGCATCGCCCATGATGAGGTCGTACCTGCGCACGGGCGGCCGCGCGAGGAACATGCGCGCGTCCTCATTGTAGCTGACGATGCGCGTGTCACGCGCCAGCCCAAGCAGGTCGTGGGCGACCTCCGTGACGCCCGGGTCGATTTCGATGACATCCAGGCTGCTTCTCGGATAGACCGCCTCCATGTAGCGCGGGAAGGTATAACCGCCGCCGCCGATGAACAGCGCGGAGAGCGCCGTCTCGCGCATGGCCTGGTAGGAGGTCAGCTCCGCATAGGTGCGCTCATAGCTATAGACCAGCCTTCGTGGGTTCTCCAGCGAGCTGTAGCTGTGCACCAGCCGGTCGAGGATGAGCACGCGCACGTTCTCGCCTTGCTGTTCCTCGTCGCGCACCTTGATGCAGAAGTAGTTGGTCTCGACGCTGCAGTTCGAATTGAGCCAGCCCTGTGCCTGGACGAGCGCAGACAGCCCGACCACTGCGCCGACGGCCAGGATGCCCAGTGCCGTCCGGCCCCGACGCACGCCCGCCAGCAGAAACAGCGCCGCCATTAGCAGCAGGATGACGGCCACGCCCCACACGATCCGGTGGGTGCCGAACAGCGAGATCAGCACGAAGCCGGTCGCGAACGTGCCGACGATGCTGCCGACCGTGCCCGCGGCAGAGATCCGGCCCACGGTGCTGCCGGTCTGCGCGAGGTCACGCACGGCCAGCTTGGTGACGACCGGCGAGATGGTGCCGAGCAGGACGCTGGGCAGGAAGAAGAGCGCGGCCGTCAGCGCGAGGATGCGCACGATAATGGGCCAGTCGCCGGGCACGCGCAGGCCGAGCACATCCGCGGCCAGGATACCCGTGCTGAGCAGCCCAGCCGACAGGAACAGGATGCCCAGCAGCCGGAACGACCCCCAGCGGTCAGCCAGCTTGCCGCCCAGGTAGTTGCCGAGGCTCAGGCCGGCCAGCACGACGCCGATGATGCTCGTCCAGGTATAGAGCGACACGCCGACATAGGGTGCGACGATGCGGCCTGCCACCAGTTCCAGAATCATGGTGCAGGCGCTTGAAACGAACACAATCAGGGTGAAGTGCCAGGGGCGGGGATAGGCGACCGCGGCGGGACTGCTCTCCATTTGACCTCACATACTCGCAACAGCCATACGACGATACTGCTGCGGGCGATTATAGGTCAGGGCGGGACAGCGGGCAAATGGCTCTTACCGCTGGCACTGGGGGCAGAAGTGCGTGCTGCGCTGCGTGACGCGGATGCGTTCGATGGGTGCGCCGCAGCGCGGGCAGGGCCGGCCCGTCTGCTGGTAGACGCGCAACTGCTCGCGAAACGCGCCCTCGGTGCCATAGGGCGTGCGGTAGTCGCGCAGAAGGGTCCCGTTCTTGTTGATGGACTCGTTCAGCACGGCCTGGAGCGCGGCGTGCAGCGCGGCGATCTCAGCGTCGGTGAGCGACGCGCTGTTGCGCAGCGGATGGATGCCCGCCCGGAACAACGCTTCATCCGCGTAGATGTTGCCGATGCCGGCCACCGCCGTCTGGTCGAGCAGCAGCGCCTTGATCGCGGTGCGCCGCCTGCGCAGCCGGGCCGCGAGCACCTCCGGGGTGAAATCCCAGGCCAGCGGCTCCGGCCCCAGCTTGCCGGTCACGGCGCTCGCATCGCTGACCAACCAGACGCGGCCGAACTTGCGCGCATCGGTGAACACCAGCCGGTCGCCGTCTGCCAGATCGAAGCGGGCGCGCACATGATCGTTCTCGCCGGCCGGGTCAGCATAGGGAACCACGGTCAGGTTGCCCGTCATGCGCAGATGGATGATGAGCATGTCGCCGGAGTCGAGCAGAATCAGGATGTACTTGCCGCGACGGCCAACTTCCACGACCGTTTGACCGGTCAGCCGCGCGGCCAGCGCGTCAGGGTCGGGGGTCGCCAGCGTGCGCGGCCAACCGATGGACGCGCCGGCAAACTGCCGCCCGACCAACTGCGCCCGCAGCTCGCGGGCTACGGTTTCGACTTCGGGAAGTTCAGGCATGATTCCTCAAAAATAAAAGCGCCGGTGAGCGAACGGTGGACCGTTCGCTCACCGGCGCAAGGGTGACGCTCAACGTCGCGCGACATCCAGTTCAGCCTCACGCGGCAGGGGCAGCAGCCCGTAGGCCGAGCCATCCACCCCGCGCAGCGTCAGCAGCCAGCCGGAGCCGGTGTCGTGGCGGCTGATAATCTGCCGGTTCGAGACCCATCGCGGGTCAACTACGCTGACCATGTTGCCGAGAAACTGCGGCTTGCGGCTCGCATTGCCGACGTAGACCTGGTAACCATCCTGATAGAGGAAGCTCAGGCTGTCCGGCGACCAGCTCAGGAACATGCCGTTCATCAGCGTGCCGTACAACTGCGCGGCGGCGCCATCCGGGCCAGCCAGATACAGTTCGTAGACCTCACCTGTATCACCGACCGCCCGCGTATAGGCCAGTCGGGAGCCATCCGCAGACCAGTATACCTGGATTGCATCCACCTCGCCGGCCACGACCGCCTCCCCGTTCACGGGGACACGATAGAGCGTCGCACCGTTCATTGCACTGACCGGAGTAGGGCCGGTCGGGTCGACAGTCGGAATGGCAACCCACAGGCTGCGGCTGTTGGACATCCACTGGACCTGGCTGTCATACTGCGGCTTGGCCGGGCTGGCCGGGAAGGTCAGCGCCACACGGCGCTCGCGGCCATCCGCGCTGAACAGCGTCAGCGTACCCTGCGGCTGCGCTTCCGTGCCGTATTGCAGCAGGGCGAAGCGCGTGCCGTCGGGCGAGTAGAGCGGCGCGTATGCGCGGCCCATGTCTGTGACGTAGGTCAGGTCGCCGGTCGCAACATCCAGCCGCCACAGCTCGATGCGCGGCAACGCGCCTGCCACCGGCACGGCCACCAGGTTGACGGCCAGGGCCGCTTGCCGTGGAATCCAGCGGTAGCTCTGCAACATGCGCGCAGAGTAGCTCGCACCGAGGTTCTCCTGGGGCAGCGTGCGCTCATCCAACAGGCGCCGCGGCTCGGAGCCATCCCAGCGCACGACCCACAGTTCGGCGTAGCCTTCGCTGACATCCTTGTAGGCAATCCAGGCGCCATCGGACGAAATGACGGGCGTCACGGCCATCTTCGCGTCGAGCAGCTTGCGCGCGCCCCCGGCCCGATCAATCGCCCAGACGGATGCAAAGTCGGTGTAGGCAACCCGCGCGCCCGCTGGCAAGACATCCCGTACCGCAGCCGTCTCGGGCAACGGTGCAGGCGTCAGAACGGCGCCCGGCACAACAGGTACGTCAGCAGCACCGCCTCCAAACCCACCGCCGCCCATGCCCAGCGGCGCCTGGCTTTCGGCAGCGCCCACCGGCCCAGCCTTTGCAGCCGGTTGTTCCGGTGCAGTCGTCGGGGCCACCGCCATGCGGCTGGCATCCGGTGCGGCTGCGTCTGCCGGCGTGCCGGTCGGCGTGCCGCTGAGCGGCCCTTCAGCGGCCGCAGCCGCCATGGCCGCGGGCGCTTCAGCGGTCGGTACGTCTTCCGTGGGCTCAGTAGTAGGTGCAACCGCATCTGCGGGTGCACTTTCCTGGACCAGAGCAGCCGCCGGCGCGTCGGCTTGCGCGGGTGCAGGCGCTTGCAGGACGGCGGCTCCGGCTCCCGCGCTCTCGGTTTCGACTTCAGCCGGCGCTTCGAGGGCTGCCACAGCGGGTTCCTCTACGGCTGCCGCGACAGCAGCCGGGGCAGCCTCAGCCGCCGGCTCGGCCTGTGTCGCGGCCGGCGCGGGGGCGGGAGCTTCCATCGCTACCATCTGTGTCGGAGCTTGCTCCGGGGCCTGCCGCGCAGTCATCGCGCCCGGCGTCCATCCCGGCCGGCTGACTAACGTCGCCGTCACGACCACCACCAATGCCAGCGCGGTCACCGCGCCGAGCCCGCGCAGCAGCCCACCATACCAGCTCGGCCGCGCGGCCTGTCGCCGCAGTCCCACCTGGGCCTCGGACAAAGTAAACGCCCGCGGCACCGGCACGCGCGGCATGGCAGCCAGCACCGCCACCGTGCGACGGAGGCTCTCCAGCTCGGCACGGCAAGCAGCGCAGGTCTGCAAGTGGCTTTCTACACGCGCCCGTTCGGCCACGGTCGTCTGCCGGTCCAGGTAAGCGGACAGCAGTTCGACATCCAGATGTGGCGTGTTCGGGCTGGCAAATGGTCGTTTCATCGGCATCTTCAAGAACGTAAGGTTGTCTAGCAAAACGTGCTAACTGTCACCTAGACGGTACTGGGAAGGTAAAAGTTCCTGGTGCTCGAGCAGCATATCGCGCAGCTTGGCACGCGCGCGGCTCAACCGCGATTTTACTGTACCCAGCGCAGTGCCCATGGTGTCGGCAATCTCCTGGTAGTCCATGCCTTCGATGTCGGCCAGCACGAGCGTCGTGCGCTGGTCGGGCGGCAGCTCACCGATCGCCACCTGGATGACGGCGGCGAGTTCCTGGCGCATGACGAAGACGTCGGGCCGTTCCGAGTTGTCGATGAGCCGAGAGTCGTACTCGGGGTCATTCTCGTCGTCGTCGCTCTCCAGGGGCACGGTCGGGCGGCGGCGCCGCGCGCGCAGGACATCGTAGCAGGTGTTGGTGACGATACGGAGAAGCCATGCCTTGAACGAGCCGCCCCGATACTGGTCGAGCCGCTGAAAGGCCTTGATGAAGGCATCCTGGGTGGCATCGGCGGCCAGCTCGTTGTCGCCCATGACACGATAGGCCACGTTGTAAGCGAGGCTTTGGTAGTGCAGGATGAGCTGGTTAAATGAAGGCAGATGCCCCTTCTGCGCGGCGGCGATGAGCGCAGCCTCGTCGAACTCAGGACGCTGAGGCGGCGTCGGCCGGGTGCTGCGGCCTTCCCATCCATCGCGCAGGGGCGCTGACCAGAGCAACAAACGATGCAGTAATGAGTTCAGCATCAAGCCACCGAATAGGCTGCCATATCACACAAACTCACAACGTAGGACGGGTTGGCAACCCGTCCTGCAACTGGAAAACCGCACAGCCCTGTTGTGCCATGCGATCACACAAACTCACAACGTAGGACGGGTTGGCAACCCGTCCTGCAACTGGAAAACCGCACAGCCCTGTTGTGTCAGACCGAACGAACTTGACGGAGACCCCTGATTCGGTTATACTCGTTTCTTGCCATGCCGAAGTGGCGGAACGGTATACGCGACGGTCTCAAACACCGTTGGGCATTGGCCCTTGTGGGTTCGAATCCCACCTTCGGCATCTTACCCACCCGGCCAGGCGCTTTGGTTTTATCGTCACATTATCGCGCGTCCTGGCACAGCCCATGTGCAGGTATTATAGCAGCGTTACTGCGTTCGGGCCAAAGCCTACATCCCAAACACATGGGGACCTTTTCTGAATGCAACAGACCGCGTCAAACCCGTACAGGGAGACAACAAAGGTTCGTTGGTCACCCCTGCGCGGCGCCTTGATCCTGTGCGTCATACTCACTCTGACCGTCCTGACTGCAGGGTGCGGCCAGACCGCCAGGCCCAATACCTCATCCCCCGCCGCCCGCGAAGACAGCATGAGAGAGATCGCGGCGGAATTTGCGCGTTCGGGCGACCTGGCGCAAGCCCAGGCGCGCCTGGATGAGCTGAACTTCGCTAATCCCGGCCAGTTGTTAGTCACCCTGGCCGAGACCGACCTGGGCGCAGGTCGCCCGGTCGATGAAGTCAAGCCGCTGGCAGAGCTGGCACAGGCCATGGGCGTCAGCAGCCCCAAGCTGGTGGCGTACTTTGCGCCTACGGCTGCGCCGACTGCCACACCGTCGCCGGTGCCGCCGACCGACACACCTGCACCCGCGACGCCGATGCCTGAGCCGCCGGCCGCGCAACCGCCCACCGAGACGGCCACTGCACCGGCAGCCACCGTGGAGCCGCCCACCGCTGCCCCGACCGAAGCGCCGGCCAACCCGCGCGTCGTGGCGAACACCAACGCCAACGTGCGCAGCGGCCCGGGCCGGGCCTATCCGGTCATCGGCAGCCTGCGGACCGGGCAGGAAGTCGAAGTCAGTGCCCGCAATGCGAACGGCGACTGGTGGCGCATCGCGTGGAACGGGCAGGCCCAGGCGTGGGTGTCTGGCACGACGGTCCGGCTGCAGGGGCAGATCGATACGGTTGCGGTCGCCAACAACATCCCGGCGCCGCCGCCCACCAGCACACCGCGGCCCACGACGCCGCCCGCCGAGCAGCCGCCGGCCGCGCCGCAGCCGACCAATCCGCCGGTTATCTCCGGGCCTGATTTCAGAGTTAGCGAAAAGCGACTTTGGAATGTTGAGGAGAATGGCGGAGGTCATGACGGCCCTTCAGTTCATTGTGGTGACAAACGTGAACTTCATGTGACGGTTCTCGATGCAGCTGGAAACCCTCTGAATGGTGTAACCGTGAAGGCGAATCTCGGAGCCATGGAAGAAGTGGTAACTGGACACAAGGGCGTACCGGGAAGTGCTGAGTTTGTTCTTGGTGGGGGCCAAGAGATAACGATTGTTCGAGATGTCGATGGACGCTCAGTCACCAGCGACTATGTCGCTGGCCTAACTACCAGATCACCTGACATACCCAGAGACATATTGATGGCCGCAGGATACTGCACTGAAGACAATACCTGTGACGCTTTCCTTAAGCGAAGGGGGTGCAACGGCCATCATTCCTGGACCGTGACCTTCCGTCGCGCGTACTAATCGTAATCGCCATCGGAAGCGAGGAGAGAATCGATCGTGAAAGAAACCATGATGGAGAACACGCCGCTGTTCTCTGTGCTCACAGAAGAACAGCGCTCGATCATCGCCAGCCGCATGATCCTGGCGAACCGGAGCGCGGGCGAGCTCATCTATCAACAGGGGCGACCGGCCACCGCCCTGTACCTCATCAAGTCCGGCTGGGCCCGCCTCGTTACCGACCAGTACGCCGTGCTCGCGAACCTGAGCGCCGGCAGCCTGCTTGGTGAGGCCGACACCATCTCGGGCCGGAATTACAGCACCTCCGCCGAGGCCGCAAGCGACGTAACGGTGTGGGTGCTGGCCGCCAACGACCTG
>JAKPQT010000030.1 GCA_029555885.1 Chloroflexota bacterium
CCGTGCGCGCCGCTTGGCTACTGCAGGCGAGCGACCTGCGGCAGACGGGAATTTCTGGGCAGACGGGCGGCCAGCCATTCGTGCACATCGGCTCGAATGCTGCGCCCTTCCAGCAGGAAGGCTTCGAACCGGCTCGGCACATAAGGCAGGTAAAGCAGCGGCATGCCCGCCTGTTCGGGCGTGCGGTCGGCCTTGGCCAGGTTGCAGGGACCGCAGGCCGCGACCAGGTTCATCCAGGTCGCGCGTCCGCCCCGGCTCTCGGGCACGATGTGCTCGCACTGCAGGTCGCGTTCGAGGAACCGCTGACCGCAATACGCGCAGGTGAAGCGGTCGCGGCGGCACAGCTTGGTCTTGGAGACCAGCGGGGGGACCGCATAGAGGCTGAATCTCGGTGCGCCGCGCAGCGCGATGATCGGGTAGATCTCGATTTGCGAGCGGCGCCGGGCCGCAACGTTCCAGCCGCCGCGCAACAGCGCCAGCGGCCCGTCGCCGCCCTCCCAGGCGACGGAATCCGTCGCGTAGTCGAGTGCCGCGTCCTCCAGCGAGATCCACGCCTGCGGCGTTCCCTGGATGTCGAGTTGCAGAACATGCGTATGCATCGGTCGCCCCTTCCTCCCCACTATACCGCCCCGCCCGCCCGGTAAGCCCGTTTCCGGAATGCGCGCAGGGAAAGTGTGTTGCGGTCGACCCGGGCTCAGGTAGAAAGCGGGGATTGCCCCGCGCGCCCTCCAGGTGACCCATGTCCGCCGCATCCCCCGCCGCGCCCGATTGGCGCGATCAGGTCTTCGAGACCTTCAAACGCAATTCGGTCCGCCAGGTCTGCTATGTGCCCGACGCGGGCCACAGCCGCCTGATCTCGCTGGCCCATGCCGATCCCGAGATCGACGCGTACCCGCTCACCACCGAGGAGGAAGGCATCGCCGCCAGCTGCGGCGCGTGGCTGGGCGGCCAGCGTTCGGTGCTGCTGATGCAGTCCAGCGGCGTGGGCAACTGCATCAACATGCTGAGCCTGATCGAGAACTGCCGCTTTCCGTTGCTCACACTGGTCACGATGCGGGGCGAATGGGGTGAGTTCAATCCCTGGCAGGTGCCGATGGGCCGATCGGTGGCTGCCTCGATGAGCCTGATGGGTGTTTCGGTGCGCCGCGTCGACGACCCTGCCCGGATGGCCGATGAGGTCCAGGCCGGCCTGGACGATGCCTTCACCGCCGACCAGGCGGTGGCCATCCTGATCTCCCAGCGCATGCTCGGGCGCAAACAATGGACCCGCTGACCATGAATACCCGCACCTCCTCACCCGTCGGCACGCTGGACCGGCGCGCATTCGTGACCGCCCTGCTTGCCGACCGGCGCGACCTGCTGGTGGTGAGCGGCC
>JAKPQT010000048.1 GCA_029555885.1 Chloroflexota bacterium
CAAAGGTCTCCAGCGTCTCCAGCACCGACAGGCCCGTGTGCTGGCACGCCAGGCCATATCCGGTTGCCACGCGCCGGCCCTCCTCCAGAAACACATCGCCGCCAATGGTCCGCGTCGCATACTGCATGAGCACAGCCATCAGGCTCTGCCCATTATGGCGCATTGCCGCGCGCTGGGCATCATCCAGCCGGCCATACCACGGCTGCTGTTGCAGTTCGCTGTGTTCAGGCCCGCCCATCGGCGACAACGGCGCACCTAGCATACGCGTGTAGGCCTGGAATTGCCCCTGGTGCATGCCGGATAGGAACGCCGCCAGCTCCGGCCGGCTGAAGCGGCGTCGGCCGCCAGGTGTGCGGATGCAGGGAACCTGGCCCGCGTCCGCCCAGCGGCGCAACGTCGTAAAGTGGACACCCAGAAAGTCTGCCGCCTCGCTCAGCTCAAGCCAATCGGCGCGATCAACTGATTCAGCCATAGGGCAATTCTATGCATTTCTATGCAAAAGTGTAGATTTCTATGTGTGACTAAGGCTGCGGTAGTATAGCGGAAAAATACACATGTGTCAAATGGACAGGGAGAAGCGAGTATAGCGCAGAACTGTCGGTGACTTTTCAGTTCAAAGCCAGATGGTACCAGGCATGTTCAAAGCGTCCACTGTGCAGCTCACTCAAGCCAGCCAACATGGCCTGCGCATTGTCGCGCGTCCAGCCTCGTCCCGGCCGCCGCAAGCGATGATGGATGACCGTATTGGCGGCGCTTTCCACGGTGCCGCTGCCGATCGGGTAACTCTGGGCGCGGAAGTCGGCGTACCGCATGCGCTCTTGATTGGCGCGGAAGTAGTCAGGCGCTTCGCGGACCAGATCGGGCCAGCGGGGTTGTTGCAGGTCGAGTTGGTCCAGGGTGTCGACCACCTGGGCGACTTGACCGCACCACAGCCGGTCCAACTGCGGTTCCACCCACTGCTGGGCCGCCGCCGTGCCTTCGCCATGCACGGCGTTGGCGACCGCCCAGAGATGCGCAGCCGCATGCGACCAGTCCACGATTTGGGGCACACCGGGGAAGTTCAGGTCGGTGATGCGCTTGATCCACAGGGCGCCATCATTGACCGAACTGCGTTTGGGACAATAGTCCAGCCCGCGCCGCAGGCCTTCGGCATACTGATACAAGGCCATGGTGTCGGCATCCCACAAGCCCGCTTGATAACTGTGCCGGGCCAAGGTCAGCCGCGGGTCGGCGTCCCGGCGGCTGGGCTGGGCCGGCGAGCGGGCCCAGGCGGCTTGCACCCGCACTTCCGAGATCGCCACGACCTTGACCTCTTTCCAACCTTCGGTGCGCACCAGCAGCATGGCCCCGTCGGTCGAGATGTTGGCTTGCGTCGAGATGGGCGCGACTTCGGGCAGGCGGCGTTGCGTCAACCGTTCGCCGCGCGGGCTGGGCCGATTAGCCCGGTCTGCTTCCGCCCTGCGCTGCTCGGCCACCCGGCGGCCCCAATCCTCCGTCAAACGCGCCATACTATCGCCCGAAATCTCCCGGCCTACGGCATCACTGAACCCGGCCGCAGCCAGATCGAACGACTTGGCCTGCAAACCCAGCCGCGTCGCCACGCGCGCCACCCCACCACTCCAATGGTCAGCCCGCAACGCCAGTTTCTGATCCAGAGGGGGAAAAAGCCTCCCCGGCACACGCCGGGCAGGTATAGTAAGCCCGTTCCAGAACACTGTCCCCTTCCAGGCCCTTCACCGTCCAGGGCCGGTAGCCCTCGAACCGCATCGGCTGCTGACATTGGAGGCACCGTGGGGCGTCAGGTTGGTAGCCACTGTCGCGACCGACGACCAGCGTCGCCAGCGCACCTCCCATCAACTCCCGGCGCTGCTGGCGCAACGCCTGTTCCAGCTCTTCAAACGTGGCCGCCGGGTGGGCGTCATACCAGGCTTCCAGCCGCTCGTACATCTCACCGGCGGCCTGCAAAAACGCTGCCTTGCGTTGACTGCGGGATTTGGTCGGGGCCATGGCGCACTCCTCACAAACAGATTCTGTTTCCCAGCATAGGCCCAACAACGCTCAGCCTCAGCTACCGCCCTTACCATGTTCCGACACTTTTGCGCTATACCCTGCAGGATACTTTACAACTGCCTGCCGGTCTGCTAAGATAGTCGTGTCTCAATTGGCGCATAGCAGAGTCTCGTGTTTGCGCTACGCGCGGTTGAGCAGGAGGTGGACAATGTCGTCTGATTGCCTCGTAGGAACCGTGATGCACAAGGGCGTCATCGGCTGCACGCCCAGCACGACGCTCGAAGAGGTCGTGCGCATCATGGCGGACACCAATGTCCAGGTACTCGTCGTCACCGGCCCGGACGAGGAAGCTCTTGGCACCATCAGCCAGATGGATGTCCTCCAGTTCTACGGTCAGGAGCTCAAGGGCATCCGGGCTCGGGAGGTCATGCGGACGAAAGTCCTCGCGATCCCGCCGGACATGCAGCTTGAAGAGGCCGTCCGCATTATGATCGAGCGCGGTATTTCACATCTGGTCGTCAGCGAACACGGCGACGCTGGTCTGCGCGCGCTGGGCGTGCTGACAACCGGCCACATTATCAAGGAGATGCGCGGGAGCAAGTGGATGTGGTATTTCAGCCCTGAGCCGTAGCATGAGGGACGCAATTGGCTACGTCTACGACCCGCTTTTCCTGGAGCATGACCTAACCGGTCATCCGGAGAGCAGCGCGCGGCTCACGGCCATCCTAGCGGAGCTGTCATCCGCCGCTCTGCTGGCGCGGATGCAGCCCATCCCCGCGCGACCGGCGGACGATGCCCTACTCAGTCGCGTGCATGACCCGGGCTACA
>JAKPQT010000062.1 GCA_029555885.1 Chloroflexota bacterium
AGCCGCGTCAGCGTCACGCCATCCGCCAAATTGACCAAACCTCCTGGCGGCAGGTCTACGGATGTCACCGGGCGGGCATCCGGCCAGAGCGCCGCCGCATCGGCTCCCACCGCAACGTCAATCCGGCGACCGGCCAGCCGGGCGAGTTCTGTGCCGTCGCCGCGGCCATCCCATACCCACACCCGCTGACCGCCCGGCGTGATGATGAGCGCGGCCTCTGCGTCTCCGGCTGCCAGATAGCGGACGTGCAGCCGGCCATCCGGCAGACCCGCCAGCACGCCCGCCAGCAGGATCGACGGCGCCAACAAGCCGAAGGTCCAGGCTGCGGTCCGCCGCGACAACCGTACTTGCCAGCCGTGATCGTGCAGCAGCCGAACCGCCGCGTAAAGCGCCAGACCGACATACGGCAGCATGGCAAGGCTGCGGACGAGCGGGCTCACCTCCACCGCGGCCAGCGGCACAGAGGCAGTCCAGCGCACGACCGCCGTGGTGTATGACAGGAATAGCCACGGCACCACGGCCAGCACCCGACCCAGGGGCTCCCACAGGAACCCGCCGAGCAGCGCCAGCAGCCCGCCGGTCATGATGACCGGCTGGACAGGCAGAATCAGGAAGTTGGTGATGGGGGAGATGAGCGAGAGCCGACCAAATACTGCCACGATGAGCGGCACGGTGAGCGCCTGGGCCGCGAGGGTGACGACGAGCGCGGTGTTGAGCAGGTCCAGCATCGGTTTCAATGCGGCGGAAGGCAGCCGCCGCGCCAGGAACGCGGCGAGCGGCCGGCTCAGCGGCCGCGTGAACAGGACCATGCCAAGCGTCGCCAGAAAGCTCAGGCGGAAGCCGGTGTCCCACAGCACCAGCGGGTTGACCGCAGTCATCGCCAGCCCTGCCGTACAGAGGGAGACGTAGGCGGTGCTATGTCGGCCCAGGTAGGCCGCCAGGATGAAGAGGCCGCTCATCAACCCTGCACGCTGCGCAGCCGGGCCGTCGCCGGCCAGCAGAACATACAGCCCGACCAGGATGAGCGCGGGCCAGGCCGCGCGACGCTTGCCTACCCACCGGCTGAGGATAGACATGAACAGCCCCGCGAACAGGGCCATGTTGCTGCCCGAGATCACGATGATGTGGCTGGCGCCCGTGCGCTGGAAGGCTTCATCCAGGTCTGCCGGGATGCCGCTCTCGATGCCCAGGAGGATGCCGTTCGCCAGCGCCGCGGCCGGCTCGGGCAGCAGGCGGTTCAGCAGCGCCGAACCCTCCTCGCGGACGCGGTAAAGGGCCGCGCGCCAAGGCTGGCGTTGGCCTTCGGCCAGCAGCGTGGCCCGGGCGCGCCACATCACGCTGTGGATGTCGCGCTGCGCCAGATACGCGCGGTAGTCGAAGTTATCCAGCAGAGGGGGTGTCTCCAGCCGTCCGCTCACGCGCAACCGGTCGCCGTAGCGATACGCGGGCCAGCGCGCGGCCTGCACCAGCAAGCGACCGCGAACAGCGCGGGGCGTGCCCTCAACCGTGAGACTCTCGACCTGCACCTCGTACTGCGCGGTCACGTCACGCAGGTCGGGGTAGGCCGCGACGACGCCCTCGATGGCGGCATCTGCCGCGCTGTCGTTGTAGAAGGCCAGGTCATCGGGGTCTGGACACGCGGCGAACGGTTGAACCTGGTAACGCGCGAGCCCCAACAGGAAGAACAGCAGGAGGATGGCAGCCCGGCTGACGGCCGCGTAGCGGCGCAGCATGATCGCCAGGCCCCCCAGCAGGCCGGCCAAGAGCGCGGCCGGCCAGGCCGGACTGGCGCAGTTCAGCGCGCCCTGCGACCAGAGAAGATGCGCCAGGCAAATACCGCAGGCCCACGCAACCGAGAGGTAAACGAGCGTCATTGAGGGTAGCGGCTCGCGGTGTGAAGTGTCAGGTGCATTGTCGCGCCGGAGGTTGAACTTCGGCAAACCGGAGAAAAGGATGCTTGCCGCCGCTGCCGGAACAGATTATACTCTCAGACGATTGCATTCACCCCGGCCACGAGGAAGCCTGTATGCCTGATGACCGTCATATCCCAAAGCTGCACCGCTTGCAGATGATGCTCGGCCAGTACCCGATCCTGGGCGACGTGATGCGCGAACGCATGCGCGAGGAGATGTGCCGCCGCGGCGTACTGAACAAGCAGCACTTCGAGGATGAAGTGCGCGAAAAAGCGCGGCAGTCGCAGCGCCGCGAGGGCATCACGAACCCGTATATCGAGGAATCGAGCGAGGTCTGGGAGCGGCGGCTGTCGAAGATACGCGACAGCCTGACCGAGTTCTACTGGGCCTACAACCTCAGCCCACAGCTCTTCGAGGAGCTGGCCCACGAGGTGCTGCACGAACGGCCCACTGCCGAGCAGGTGCTCAGCTTCAACCCGGAAATGGCCTCCATG
>JAKPQT010000063.1 GCA_029555885.1 Chloroflexota bacterium
GCCGGTCAGCGTGTCGAAGCCGGCCGTGCCGACATCGTCCGCGGTCTGCCGGAGCAGGTCATACACCGCGGCCTGGGACAGGTCGGGACGGAGCGCCCGCACGAGCGCGGCAACGCCGGCTGCGTGGGGCGCGGCGAACGACGTGCCGCTGCTGGAGGCCGGGTCGCCGCCGTAATAACCGTAGGTGCGGGTGCCCGGCTGCCTGAGCACGCCGTAGATGCCCACGCCGGGCGCAACGAGGTCCAGCCGCGCGCCGTAGTTGGAGAAGTAGGCGCGGTTGTCGCCAGTCGTGCTCGCACCGACGGCCAGGACGCCGGCGATCCTTGCCGGATAGCTGACGGCAGGATAGTTTTCGTTGCCCGATGCTGCAACTACCAGCGCACCCTGTTCCTGCGCGGCTGCAATCGCCCGCCGGAGCATGTTGGCATCGTCCGAGCCGTCGGACAGGGTAGGCGGGTAGGTTAGGCTCAGGTTGATGACCTGCGCGCCGTTGGCCGCAGCATAATCGATGGCTTCTGCGATGTCCAGCGTGTAGCCCGCACCGTTCTGGTTGAGCGCGCGCAGCGCCATGAGGCGCGAGTTCCGCCCCATGCCTGCCACACCCTCGAACCCGCCTGGGATCTGGGTGTCCGGGTTGTTGACGGCCGCGGCTGCAATGCCCGCGACGAACGTGCCGTGCCCAAAAGAGTGTTCGTCCAGGGGGGAGTTGTCAGGAATGACGAAGTCATAGCCCCGGCAGTCGTCCACGTAGCTGTTGCCGTCGTCGTCCACACCGTTGAATGCCAGCGGCGTGTTGCAGGTGCGCCGGCCGGTCAGCGGGTCGAGCGTGCTCTCTCCCGGGTTATACCACATCTGGCTTTCGAGGTCGGCGTGCAGGTAGTTCACGCCGGTGTCGATGACCGCAATGACGACGGAGGGATGCCCCCAGGTGAGATCCCAGGCGGCCGGCGCCTCGATTTTGACCGGACCCCACTGCTGATCCCAATATTCGTCGCCCGGCGTGTCCGCAATGCGGGCAAGGGGGCGGTGCTCACCTACGAAATCGACGATGTCTTCTGTCGCGAGGGTTGCCTGGGCCGCGGCCTCTGCGCCGGCAGGCACGCGCAGGAGGGCCAGCCCCAGCCGCGGCAGCCACCGTTCGACGGTCGCGCCGTGGCGCGCGGCGAGGCGCTGCACCGCCGCGGCATCGAGGCCGGGCGGCACGCCGATGACCAGATGGCCGGGCGCAGCCGCGGCGACGTCAGGTTCGGGCGGCAGGGCTGCGGCGGGCCAGGCGGCTGCGTGCGCTGCCGCTGTGTGCGTTACTGCACCCAGGCCAAGCAGCAGGGTGGCGGCGAGCAGCAAGCTGCTGCAAAGCAGGAGAACAGTCGGCTTACCGCGCATCCCCCGGCGCGCGGTCTTATGCAACATCATGCGTCAACCTCATTCCATTGCGACAATTCAGGCACGCACGTAGTATACCGCGCGGGATGGGGTGTGACAAGGTGACGGGGTGAAGAGGTGACAGGGTGAACGGGAGAACAGGAGAATAGTGAGGAGTTCGCATCCTCAGATGCGGACTCCTCACTTCCAGGCGGAGCTTGCATCTCAAGATGCAAACTCCGCGGTCTTGATGGTTACGGGATCGCGTATTCGACGACGAGCCGCGGGGCCTTGTCAGGCGAGTAGTACTCGCTGGAGGCCAGGCGGAATGTCGAGTAGGCCGCGCCCATGACCGCGCGCAGCAGCACGCCGTTGTTGCTGGCGGGATCGGCAACCCACTGAGCAACCAGCGGCGTGACATCGACCTCGACCCACTTGCCGACATCCGTCTTGCTGATGGATGCCTGGCCCGCGGGGTTCACATCGACATCGCCGCCGGGGGTCGCCCAGGGCGTCTTCCAAGTGGCGGTCATTTCGGTCCAGGGGGTGAGGACGTTGTGCGCCATCAGCGTGTGCGGCTGACCGGTGCTGCCGTAGCCGTCCACCCACACCTGGAGTTTGGCCGAATTGACCGGGTACATGGCATCGATGGCCGCGGTGTCGAACTTGACGAGCGACCGCAGTACGTCGCTGCCGCCAGTGTAAAGATAGGCCCAGGCGCCGAAGTTGAGGTTCGGCGTGCCGGCCTGGATGTAGGTGTCCTCCGTGGCCGCGAGGGTCACGGTCTCAACGCCGGTGGTGATGTTGTGCAGGCGCACCGGAATCTGCAGCGCAGCCTCCGCACCAGGAGGCCCCGCCAGGATCAGGCCCTCAGCGACCTCGCCTGGCGCGAGCGGCGCATCCAACTGCCACTCAACAGTGAAGTTGATGGGCGTGTTGGGCTGGTAGGGGCCGGCCGGCAGGTTCGTTACGTTCAGGTCATAGCCCTGGACTGCGGTGATCGCGATATCGAACGTGGTGTTGGCCGCGTTCCAGCCGTGCACTGCGGCGATGTAGTTGCCGTCTGGCGGCATCACGATGCTGACGAATTCGTTCGCGGTCGAGGTGGTCGAGGAGCCGACAACCTCGCTGTTGAAGTTGAATGCGCCGTCACCGTTGAAGTCGTACAACACGAACAGGTCGATGTCGCCCGCAGCGCCGGACGTCTGCACATCCAGGCGCGCTGCATGTTCCAGCGTGAACGGGTACTTGTAGGTCGACGTGCTCGGATCGTTCGGGTCGTCCTGCACCTGCGGCTGCTTGTCCTTGATGGTGTCGCTCATGCCGAAGCCTTCGGCGACCAGGCCGACCAGCGGCAGCGATGACTTGACGGTCATGGGGAAGCTGCCGGAGGTGGCATTGCCGACGAAGAAGTCAGGCGAGCTCGGCATCGCGGCGATCGTGCCCACCTGGCCCTGGAAGCGTTCCTGGGCCTCAGAGCCATCGAAGAGCACGTTCTGCAGCGCGATGAGGTTGAGGCCGGGTTCGGCCGGGGCTGCCACGATCTCGCGTGGGCCGCCGGTGGAGGTGTCCCACAGCCACTTGCCGGACCCCATGTAGTTGCGGTTGCTGCCGCCGACCGGGGCCAGCGTGTACGGGCCGTAGACATCCGGGTCGCCGGGGAACCTCGAGAATGGGAACTCGCAGCCGACGCCGTTGCTGAAGCAGTCGTCCTGCGGACCCATCACGATGGTGTCGATGTCGGATTTGTCGCCGGTCCACTTCGTGTCGATCAGGAAGTTGGTGCCGGCCGGGGTGCTGTCCGGCACGTCCACGAAGAAGAAGCGCCAGTCGCCGGACTCATTGCGCCAGGTCCAGTCCGCATGGCCGTAGACCTCGCCGTTGTCATAGGGCGCGGTGCTCTTGGGCAGGCCGCCGAACAGGAAGTCGGTGCTGAAGGCCGCGACGTTGGCGACGACCGGGATGCTGATTTCAGTCGTTTCGTCGGTCAGGCGCAGGAAGCCGTTATACAGGCCGACGTTTGCCAGCGCGGGCACGGCCAGCGTGGCGTTGAAGGTGGCGCTGCCGCCCGCCGGCACGGTGACGCTGGCGTCCGCCGTGAGCCAGGGGAAGTCGGCCATGTCATAGAACGTCACGGTCAGCTTCAGGTCGGTGATGGGTACCGTCGCCGGCCGGCTGAAGTGCCGCAGGGCCGCGAAGATACCGTCGTGCATCCGGTTGAGCGGCTGTTTGACGCGCTGCGCAACTGCATTGCCGGCGTTGTAGCCGTAACCGAAGCGTACATACTCGCCGCCATCGATCTCGCAGCCAACAGAGCCCCAGCTGCCCGGGCAGTTGACTACCCCATTGCCGTTCAGGTCTTCCCACAGGTTGCCGTCGCCGTTCACGTCGGTCCAGTCGAGGACGTGCAGGCGCCAGCGGGAGTTGTTGTTGACGTTGTAGTCGCCTTCCGGCTCAAACTGCTCGAACGGATAGGTCAGGCGGACGTCGATGATGTCGGTGCCCGCGGGAATCATGCCGGTCAGTTCCACCAGGTAGTCCGCCCGGTTGAGGTTGCCCTCTTCCAGCGTGCGGTCCTTGCTGGTGATGTCGATGGTCTTCTGGCCCGTGCGGACGAGCCACTCGTCCTTAACCTGCAGGGTGATGTCGGCCGCGCCCGGGTTGAAGACGGTGAACGCCTTGGTCGAGGTCTGGCCGGGGTGCATGATCTTGGCGAAGGCCTCGTACTCGGTGCCGCGGAAGTCGCCGAAGGTCCAGCTATCGGGCGTCGCGTATGCACCGGCCAGGCCCGCCGCGATCTTGACCGATTCGAGCGCGTTGACCGTGCCTGCGCCCTCGGAGAAGCCGTCGTTGTAGGCCTTGTCAGCGCCGGCCATCAGGATGGCGCGGGCCTCGATGTTGGTGGGCCAGCGGCCGTGCTTGGCCTTGAAGGCCTCGTAGATGAGCGCGACATTGCCCGCGGCAGTCGGGGTGGACTTGCTCGTGCCGCCCCAGACTTCCCAGGCGTTCCAGCCGTCCAGCGTCTCGCTCAACGCGAGCGCGCCCGCGCCCCAGGCGCCTTCGGCCAGCACGCTCACGCCGTTGTCGCCCATGGCCGTCGGGCCGCGGTTCGACCAGCTCATCAGGTCATTGTAGACCAGTTGGTCGACAGTTGTCATGCTGTCGAAGCTGCCCGTTGAGTCGTACAGTGTCGATGCGCCGACAGAGATGCCCAGGGTGTCGCCCGGCGAGGTGACGGTGCCGTAGCCCGGCGCGCCGTTGCCCGTCGAGTTCATGTCGGACAGGGTCGGGTTGACATAGCGCAGGATGCTGTCGACCGTGCGGGAGAGCCAGTCCCAGCTATCGTTGTCCGTGCCGGAGTAGCCCCAGCTATTGCTGATAATCTGGATGTCATCCTCGGTGTCGGCATAGCCGTCATAGCCGAGGGCGGCAAAGAGGTAGCCTTCGGTGGCATCCGGGGCCACATAGTAGTTGCCGGAGGCGACCAGGCCGACGTTCTTGCCTGCGCCCTGGATCATGCCGGTGAAGGGCATGCCGTCACCGACCGGCTTCCAGTCGGGGGAGCCGCCGTCGATGATGCCCTGCGCGGCCACGGCCGAAGCGCAGAGCTGGCCGTGATCGCCGCCGCCTTCGGACCAGTCCATGACCGTGAAGGCGACCAGGTCGCCGGGGCCGGCCACGTCCGCGCCGATGCCCCACAGCCAGTCGGAGGCCGGCAGCGGGTTTGCGCCGTCGCTGATCCAGTAGATGTTGCCGCCGGACAGGTCGGCATAGCCGTCGCCGTCCAGGTCCTTGTAGATTTCCTCGCTGCCCTTGCGGGCGGCCTTCTCACCGACGAAGGAGTAGTCGGCGTCCAGGTCGACGTAGACGGTGTCATACACACCGGCTTCGTTCTCGTCGACGACGAGGACGGCCGCGCGCTCTTCGAGCAGGGCTTCCAGCACGCTATCGACATGCGAGCCGAAGTGGTAGACGCCGCTCTTGCTGGTGGCCGGGAAGGTGTAGGTGTGGTCGCCGCCGCCGAGCGGAGCGAACGTGGCGCTCAACGTGCCGTCCGGGTTGGTCGTCAGCTCATCGCCGGAGCGGGTGGTGCTGGTGTCGGCATAATCCGGGGCGGCGCCAACGATGCCCATGCCGTCCTTGATGAAGGTGTAGCCGAGATAGTAGTCATACGCGAGGCTCAGCATGGAGGCCGAGTCGAACGCGATGGGCCAGCCGTAGTAAGGGGAGGCCGGGTCGGTGTCACGGGCCATCGTGCCCTGCAGGTCGGGGTGGGCGAAGTCGATGCCGGAGTCATTGACCATGACCTTGACGCCGTCACCGGTATAGCCCAGGTCCCACGCGGCCTTTGACTTGTGGACGTCCAGGACATCGAACCAGTCGGCAATCCGGGCCGGGTCGGCAGCTGGGCGGGTGACCGTGGCAATCTGTGCGCCGGCCTTCAGCGCGGCCAGGCGGGCCTTCAGCACGCCGAGGTCGGTGTTGACGCGCGGCGCGGGGCCTTCGGGCAGCTTGGGCAGGTCGCCGGGGAACTTCATCTCCTGGATGAAGGCCACGTCGGGCTGGGCAGCGAGCTTGCCGATCTGCGAGACTTTGGCGCGGCCATAATGGGCGGTGGTGCCGTTGGGGAGCACTTGCGGCCGTACCAGGTAATTATCGAGATAGCGGCTGAGGTCGGCGCCCTTCCGGGCATACACCAGCAGGTTGATCTCATCGGTCAACGCGGCCGCAGCCATTGTCGCTTTCAAGGGGGCGTAAATCTTGCTGGAATAGGCCGAGCTGGCCGTTGTGACGGTCCCGACGCCTGCCTCGGCGGAGGGTGCTGCGCTGGCTGGCAACAGGTTGAGAGGAAGTGCCAGGGTGAGGATCACCAAAAGCATCAATAACTTGCGCGATTTCAGGGACATGTGGGTTACTCCTATATCGGCTGAACAACAAAGCGTCTATGCGATCCTGGAGCCGTGAGATGATATCGGTGGCCGATCACCTCCTTTCCGCGAGTCCCGGTACGTCGAAAAGGGCCTGTCTTGCGTTCTTCCGGCGTAAAGGCGGTTTCAACTTCACATCAGGCGGGGGCCCGCCAGGAATGGACACATGCGGGCGACGTGCTTCCTAAGCGCACGCGCTGAGTGAGCGCGCGTGTTTAGTGAGCGCGCGTATTATAGGCCGAAGGGGCAGGCGTGTCAATCCTTTGGCCGAGGTGACAGCGATTCCAAGCGTCGTGCCCTGTCGTAGATTGGAGTCGAGGCTTCAGCCGGTTTGGCAGTGTACGTGCGTAGCCACCCTGACCGGCTGAAGCCTCTACTCCACTATACACGGCACAAAAAAAGCGGGCCGGAAGCCCCGGCCCGCCCCTTACGTGGCCGGACGACGCGCAGCGCCGCCCGGCCACTGCCGCAAACTACGGCTTCAGATACGTCACCTCGAGGCCGGGGCGCTGGCTCTTGTCCCAGTATTCCTTGCTGCCCAGGCGGTAGAGGGTCAGGCTCGTCTCGTTCTGCAGGCGGATGATGACG
The DNA here is from genome assembly GCA_029555885.1 of Chloroflexota bacterium. The sequence goes on from JAKPQT010000063.1 coordinate 6,879, forward strand.
CCGTTGTTGCTGGCGGGATCCGCCACCCACTTCTGCACGAGCGGGGTGATGTCGAGCTTCATATAGTTGCCCACATCGGTCTTGACGATGGGCAGGCTGGCGACCGGCGCCGGGTTGAAGTCGCCGCCCCGGACGGTCCACGGGATCCGCCAGGTGGCCGTGTTTTCGACCCATGCCTTCGTCAGTTCGAAGACCTGCATGTCCGCCACGCTGCCGCCGCCGCTATACGCATTGACGTGCACCCACAGCACCGCCTTCTCGACCGGATAGTCGGGGTTGATGCTGCTGACGTCGAAGCGCATGATCGTGCGGTTGACATCGTTGTGGCCGACATAGAGCAGCGGGCTCGTGCCGTAGTTGCTCGTCTGCAGGCCGGAGTGGATGAAGGTGTCGGCTGCGGCCGGGAAGATGGTCGTCACGGGTTCCGTGTAGACCTGGCCGACCGTGACGGTCGTCTCTGCGATGGTGTGCGTCCCTAGCGCATTGACGGCCTCGACGCGGACGGTGTACTCGCCGCCCTTGGCGTAGGTGTGGCCGGCGGTCGCGCTGCTGTAGTAGTTGGTGAACGGCGTGCCATCACCGAAGTCCCAGCGGAACATGACGCCGTCGCCGCCGTAGGTGGAATCCACCATGGCGGTGAAGTAGCTCACGTCACCGACCGGATTGACATCCGCATCGATCGTCGCGGTGGCGACGTCCCAGCCCCAGTTCAGCGCGGCGCCGAGCAGGTCCTTGCGGGTGTTGAAGCCCGTGTCGCTGTTGACGCCTTCCAGGCCGAACGCGAAGTAGACGGCCTTGCCGATGTTGCTGACGCCGGGGCGTTCGAGGGTCACGTAGTCGCGGTTCGCCAGCGCCACGTAGCCTTCTTCCACGTTGTTGCCGCCGACGCTGTACTTGAGCAGCGGGGTGACGGTGCAGAACGTGAAGTCAGGATCGGTGCAGTTGGCGCCGACTTCATCGACGTAGTAGTTGGTGCCGGTGCCGTCGCCGGTCGCGCTGATATCGAAGCTCGTGTTGCTGAACGGCGTGTTAGGCACACCGGTGAGCAGTTGGGCCGAATCATCGAACACGACCTCACCGTTCACGCTGTCCTGCAGGTAGCGCGCGCCAAGCGCCGCGCCGTAGAAGAACGCGCTGCTCGTGCCGCTGCTGCCGGTCAGGGAAGCCAGGTCCTGCCCGAAGGCGATGATGTGGCCGCCGCCGTTCCAGTATTCGACCAGCCGGTTCATGTCCAGCGTGGTCGGCGGGGTCGGGACGGTGAAGCTGCCGTTGGGCCGGAAGTTGTCGCCGCCCTGGTAGATGATGGCCTTGTACTGGGCCAGGTAGGCGGCATCCGGGATGCTGACCGGGTTGCCGGCCATCGCATCCGCGTCCCACACATCGTAGGTAACGCCGAGCTCGTCCAGCGCGCCGGTGTAGAACGGCGTGTAGTCGTCGAGGCCGAGGCTGCTGGAGCCGTCGTTGTCGATGATCAGCACTTCACCGAGCGCAGGCTTGACCTTGACGTTGTACGTGCCGGCATCGAGCGCCGCGTACGGTGTCACGTCCTTCCACGCCACGTTGAAGAAGGCCAGCCCATCGTTGACGAAGATGGAGACGGCCGGGGCATCCACGACGCTGTGTACGACGCGCACGCGCGCCTTGCCAGCCAGCGGGGTGGTCGGGTCGATGACATCCAGCACGACCTGGAGCTTCTTGCCGTCCGGGCCGACCAGCTTGCCCATTGCGTAGGCGGTGTAAATCTTGCCCGCCTCGAAGTTGATGGCCGGGAGGGCCAGGGCGATGGTGTCCGTGCCGGCGACGCGCGCCTCGAGCTCATACGAGCCGGCGGGGAATGCGCCGTCCTGCGCTTCCTTGAACGCGACGTTGCCGAACAGCACCGCGCCGCCCTTCAGCGCGATGTCTACTGCCGGTGCATCCGGCGAGAGATGGACGAACCGAATCTTGAACTCGCCCGCGTTGGGCGCGGCGTTCAGCGCGGTGTCGTCGAGGACGACCGGCTGGATGCCGCCCGCGGCCAGCTCACCGGCCGCGACGACGCTGTAGTCCTTGCCCGCTTCGAGCGTCAGGTCGGCCTCGAAAACGGTCGGCTGGGGCGCGTAGATGACCCGCATCCAGGCGGGCATGTGCGCATCATACGTGGCGCCATCCAGCAGGACGTAGCCCTGGTTGTCGCCCTCGCCCTTAGCGGCGGTCGTGTCCCATGTGACTGTGAGCGTGGCTGTCTCGCCCGGAGCGAGCGTGATGCTGGCCGGGCTGACGGTCATGCCGTCCACCGTGGTCAGCGAGCCGAAGCCCATGCCGGTGTAGAGGGTCTTGACATCGTAGGTCTCGGTGCTGGCTGCAACGCTCGTCACCTGGACATCGAGGGACTTGGTCATGCCCATCGCCACCGGGCCGAAGCTCAGGCTCGGCGGGTCGAGGATGACGCCGGGGTTGGCGGCATTGGTCAGGTCCAGGCGGCCCGCGCCGATGTCGAGCGGCTGGGCGGGGGTGCCGTCCTGGTTGTAGATGTCCATGTACTTCGAGGTGCTCATCAGCGCGGACTTGATCCAGGCCGGTGACCAGCTCGGGTGAATCTGCTTGAGCAGGGCAGCTGCGCCGGTGACATGCGGGGCCGCCATCGAGGTGCCGGAAGCCTGGCCGAAGCCGAGATGGCGCGCCTCGCCCGTCACGCCGGGCGCGAAGCCCTGCGACAGGATGTTGACGCCAGGAGCCGCAATGTCGGGCTTGAGCACGTTGCCGACGCCGGGGCCGCGCGAGGAGAAGTTCGCGACAATGTCGGGCGTGTTCCCGGCCTGATACGCGACCGTGTCCAGGGCCAACTGCGCAGCGTCGCCGTTCGTCGTGTACCAGTTCACCAGCTTGACGCCGTTGGTGTTGCCGACGAGGACCGACGAAATCGTGACCTGGGCAGCGCCCGTGCCCGCGGCCATATTGGTGAGGGTGTTGCCGGCCGCGGCCTGGTTGTAGATGACCACGAAGCTGGCGCCCGCGTTTTGGGCATTGAGCACCTTCAGGCTGAAGTTGCAGGTGCCGCGGCGGATGAGTGCGGCCTTGCCGTCGAATGCGCCGGCCGGGAAAGCGCTGCAGCCTTCGATGTTGGCTGGCGCGACAACTTCTGCCGGGACATAGCTATACGGCCCGAGGAGCGAGCCGACCGGCAGCGGTGCACCGAATTGCGCCGTACCGTAGGCCATGCTGGTCAGGTCCGCAGGCACCGGCTCAGGTGCGGTGACCTTGAGGCGCCCCGCGGCATAGGTGCCGGTCGTCGTCGTCGCAGCGACGTTGATGTAGTCCGCGGACGGATGGTCGCCCGTGCCCTTGCCGGGGCCGGCGTTGCCGTTAGACATGCTGACGAAGATGCCCGCCTTGACGGCGTTGATCAGGGCCGTATCGAGGGCGTCGAATTCGCCGCCCAGGCTGCCCGGCCCGCCGCCCCAGGAGTTGTTCAGAACGTCGGCGCCGTCCTTCACGATATCTTCCAGCGCCTTGATGCCTTCGGTGTTGTAGAAGGAGCCGTCGTTCGTGATGCTGTTGTAGAACACACGGTAGCTCAACACATAGGCCTTGGGAGCCACGCCGCTGAGCGTCACAGGTGCGGCGCCGAGATAGCTGGCCTGCACTTCGTTGCCCGCAGCGGTGGCCGCGGTGTGCGTGCCGTGTTCGGTGCCGCGCGTGCCGGGCCAGACGTTCTCATCACCGGCTGACGGCGGATCCCAGGTGCGGAAATAGGCCCGCGCCACAATAATCTTGCCGTTGGTGCCGCGGGTGTCGCCCTTGGGGAAGCCGGCCGGGTAGGTGTAACCCGTGCCGTCGAACATCGGCGCATCCTTGTGTGCGCCGCCGTCCATCGAAGCGACCTTGATGCCCGCGCCTGCATTCGACTTGCCGCCGATGGCGACGTTGTCCCAGGCGACCGGTGCGTTGATCAGCGGGAGGCTGGCGTACATCGCCGGATCGTGGGCCCAGTCCTTCGAGACGCGCACGACGCCCGGCAGGCGGCGCAACTGGCGTTCGAGGGTCTGCAGATCCGCGCCCTTGCCCGCATCGACCGACACGGCGTTGAGCAGGACCTGGTAGGTGGCGGGGACGGAAATGCCGTTCTCGTTGACGAAGGTCGCGACTTGAGCGCCCGGGATAGCCTGGGTCATGGTCGCCACGAATGCCTGCTGTTCGGCCTGCAATTGCTGGATGTACTGCTGAGCTGCGGGAGAGCTGACGTCGATCTTGCCGCCTGCGGCGGAGATGGCTGCGCCACCGTCGTGCAGGGCCAAGGGCGGCGAGGCGAGTTCGACAATCAGGCGATGCGAATAGCGCGGGGCGGCTGTCTGTTCTCCGTCGGTGATGACTGCCTCTGCGCCAGCCGTGGCCGGCATGAGGAACATGCCTGCCAGCAAAACCACGATCATGAGGAGTGAAAACTTTCGACCCATTGCGCGGTGCCTTCCTTCCTTGTCAGTTCTAAGTGGTGCGGTACGAACGCTTGCTTATGCTCAATGCTGCGATCAGATAGACGAGCTTCGTATCACCGGGGCGCATCACCTCCTTGAAAGTGTTCGGGTTACTGTGCGATAGGGCACAGCAGGACATTATCGCGACAGCGCGATTATAGCGGCATCAGGGATGAGTGTCAATAATTGAACACCACAATAACAAAGGTTACACATTTGTTCAGGGGTCAATCTTCCCATAGCAGACGGCCGCAGTTGCCGCAGTAGACGAGCGCTGCTGCGCTCCGCACCTCAGCCAGCTTGCTCGGCGGGATGGCGACCTTGCACGCGCTGCACTCGTCGCCGTCGATGCGCGCGACCGCGCGACCGCCGCGCCGGGGGCGCAGGTTGTCGTACACGGCCAGCAGGTCCGGGGCGATGGCCTTGCGTGCAGCCGCCTGCCGGTGCAACAGCGCCGGGGCCTGGGCCCTGAGCTGGGCCTGCTCGCGCGTCAACGCGGCGTGCTGGGCCTGCCACGCCTCGGTCAGCGCGGTGAGCTCGGCCACGGCTGCGGTGTGCTGTTGTGCGGCTTCGTCTGCTGCCAGCATGGCTTCCAGCAGGTGTTCCTCGGCGTCTGCGAGCTGGTGGCGGAGCTGCTGGACATCGAGCTGCTCGCTTTCCACCTGCCGCGAGCTGCGGGCCTGGCTGCTGTACAGCTTCTGTTCGCTGCGTTTGAGCTTCTCTGCCGCTTCCTGCTGGACGAGCTCCCGGTCGCGCTGGGCGGCGCGGGCGTGGTGGAGCGCGGCCTCTGCGTCCGCGGCGGCCTGGCGTGCGGCCACCAGCGCAGCCGGCTCACGCAGGCCCTCGGCAATCTCATGCAGCCGCGCCTTGAGCGCATCCACGGCGAGGTCGATTTCGTTCAGGTGGGCGAGCTGGGCGATGGTGTCGGGCATGGCGGGTCTCCGGTGATGGACGAGTAACGAGTGAACGCCGGTTGTCGGCCTACGCTGTCCGTCATTATACGTCAGGTGACGGGGTAGCTCAAACGGGGTGCTGGCATGCCAACCGTCCGAGGAGGTCGCCCCAACTGGCGCGAACGGCCACCTTGTGCTAGAATTCAATGCAGTGTGTCGAGCGGCCGATGTTATGAGTCCAGCAGCCAATCCCCCTGCGAGGTACACGCACTTGGCATCAACGGAACTCCGGGCGACCCTGGTGCTGCCCACCTACAATGAGCGCGAGAACCTGCCGGCCCTTGTGGCCGCAATTCAAGCGCTAGACCTGCCCATCCACATCATTGTCGTCGATGACAACTCGCCTGATGGTACCGGCGCGCTGGCGGATGAGCTGGCGGTCCAGTCGCCGCGCGTCTCGGTTATCCACCGCGCGGGCAAGCTCGGCTTGGGTACGGCTTATGTGGCGGGCTTCCGCCAGGCCATTGCGGACGGCGCGGATGTCATCCTGACGATGGACGCGGATTTCTCCCATCACCCGCGCTACCTGCCTGCAATGCTGGAGGCCAGCCGCCGGTATGACCTGGTCATCGGCTCGCGCTACGTGCGCGGGGGCGGGGTTGAGCACTGGGGGCCGGAGCGCAAGTTGTTGAGTTGGGGCGCGAACCGGCTCGCGCATCTGATCGTGGGGCTGCACGCGCGCGACTGCACGGCGGGTTTCCGTTGCTACCGGCGCAAGGTGCTGGAGATGGTGGACCCGGCCACCATCCGGGCGGACGGCTATTCCTATCTCATCGAGATGCTGTACCGGGTGCAGGAACAGGGCTTCACCGTGGGCGAGGTCCCGATCATCTTTGCCGACCGGCGGCTCGGCCAGTCGAAGATTTCCCAGGGCGAGATTCTCAAGGCGGGACGCACGGTGGCACGGATGGCCGTGCGCAGGCTGCGCCGCGCCGGGCGGCGCGTGCGGGCAAACCTGGCCGCCGGTCCCGCAAGCTGGTTCATCTCATAGGTTAAGGTGACGAACATGCGCAACCAGGGATCGAGCGCCAGCCTCATCGAGCTGGCCCTGATCATCGTGCTCATCGCCATTATTGTGATGGCTATCCTGCTGATCCTCGGTGACGACCTGCGGCTGTGGGTGGTCAACACGATCCAGGGCTTGTTCCCCGGCGGCTCCTGACGCGGCCTTCCGCCGTGGACAGCGTCCCCGTCCGTGCGCGCGCGGCCTGGCTGACCTCAGCCGGCCGCGTGCTGTTGGACCTGTTGTTTCCGCCGGCCTGCCCCGGCTGCGGCCGGCTTGGTGTCCTGCTGTGTGACAACTGCCGGGCGCGCATCCAGGTTATCGACGCGATCGAGCCGCGCCACCCCCCTGCCCGGTTGACCGCCGTCGCCTCCGCCGCGCTCTTTGCGCCGCCCCTGCGCGAGGCCATCCACCGGTTCAAGTATGACAACACGCGCGACCTGGCCGCGCCGCTGACCGGGGTGATGGCCGACGCCTGGCCGCGCCTGGGGCTGGCCGCGGACGTATTGATGCCCGTGCCGCTGCACGCGCGGCGGCTGGCCGAGCGTGGGTACAACCAGTCGGCGCTGCTGGCCCGGCAGCTCGGTCAGGCGTTGGATATTCCTGTGGATGAACGGGCGCTGGTCCGCCGGAAGCACACGCGGCAGCAGGTGGGACTGGGGCCGGAGGAGCGTCGCGCCAACGTCGCGGACGCGTTCGTCTGCGAGGGGGACTTAACAGGTAAACGTGTCATCCTGATCGATGATGTTTGCACGACCGGCGCGACGCTGGAGGCATGTGCGGTCGCGCTGGCCGCGGCAGGTGCGGGGCCGGTGCAGGGGTATACGCTCTCACGGGCGCGCTGGCTGCCCGGCCAGCCTGCACCAGATAGCGAGCACACTTAGTCTGCGTCTACCTTTCGCGAAGGCGCTTGATCTCTGCAATCATATCGTCCAGGGTCATATCGGCAAACAGCGTATCGCGTTCCTCGGTGTAGTTGCCGTAGCCAGCAGTGAACTGCCCCACGAATCGCACGGTATCCACAGGGCCGATTTCCCTGAGCAATATCCGAATTGCATTCTGGGTCACTTCTGCTAAAGGTTTAGTCTGAACTACCATCCTTCTATTACTCCTATCAAGTCAATCGGCGATACAACTTTGGTTCTAAGAGCCTTCATAGCTTTGGCTCGTTTAAGAAACCTGTCATCGCAGGTGCACAGGTAGTCCGCGCAACCAGCTTCGGCTGATGCCAGGTGTAGGGCGTCCAGTGGTTTGAAGCCTAACTTAGCGAGCTCTTGGGCACGATCTTCGACTTGCTGCTCTAAGATGACGAACGAGTGCGCGTGAATGAGCACTCCCTGCGCGTATTGTCGGCGCGTCAGGTTTGGATTCTTAGCGACTTCAAAAAGCAGAGCTTCTGACGACAGCAGTTCGATTTCCCCAGACTCACACAGTGCCAATAACCCCAATACCGCTTCTGATTCAAGCGCAACCCGAAGCTCCCCCTTGGTGTCAAGCGGGCGTTGCAAGCTGCAGGTGTCAAGATACAGCCTCATATTTATAGTATAGCACGGCCAACCGTGAATGAGAAGAGTCTGTGGGCCGCGCCCGCGGTTATTTCACGCCGCCTGCACTGCATGAACCCGCCTTCCCGTCGCCGCGATGATGGCGAACACGCCGGTCAGCAGGACGGCCACCACCGCGTAGGCCGGGCGAATCCCCACCAGGTCGGCCAGCCGGCCCAGCACGAGCGGCAGCGCAAGGATGGCCGTGCCCGAGGCGAGCGTGGCACGCGCGCCCGCCTGCACGGTGTCCGCGCCGGCCGCGCCGAGCGCCAGCGCCAGGATGAGCGGATACAGGCTGGCAACCCCCAACCCCGCGATCGTCAGGCCGATCAGCCCCAGCGTCGCACTGCCCGTTATCCAGAAGAGGACGAAGCCCGCGGCCGCGACGAGCGTCGAAGCCAGCACGAGGCTGCGCGACGGGTAGTGTTGCACGAGGCGGCTGCCCGCCAGCCGGCCCGCGATCATGCCGGCGAGGAACAGGCTGACGGCCCGGACGGCATCCACCCGGCGCAGCCCCAGGCTGGTCTCCAGGTAGTCCGCGCTCCAGAAAATCATGCAGAACTCGATGGAGACGGCCAGTACCAGCGCGGCCCAGTACACCCAGTAGATGCGCGGCAGGGGCCGGGCTGCCCGCTGCACTGCAGCCGAGGCGGCAGGCGGCGGCGTCGCGCGGCGGAACCCCAGGTACATGAGGACCGGTGTGCCCGCGGCCAGCGCCAGGGCCAGCCGCCAGCCGCCGGCCAGCGCGGCCGTCCAGCCGACCATCAGCGGCGCGAGCGCGCACGCGATGGATGAAATCACGTTGGCCTCGGACAGCGCAATCGCGCGGCCTTCGCCGTGCCGGTCGGCCAGCGCCGACGGGATGATCGCCAGGATCAGCGAGCCGACCAGCCCCGTGCAGAATGCCGCGGGAATGGTGACAACCGGCGACCGGCCCGTCAGCAGCAGCAGCGCACCCAGGCTCATGCCGAACGCGCCGATCCACAGCGCGGCCGCGCGGCCCACGCGCCGGATCAGCAGGTGGCCGGTCAGGCCGATGACCAGCATCCCGGCCGCAAACGCGGTGAAGTGCAGGCTGCTGACCGTGTAGGACAGCCCCAGTTCCTCTTTCAGGTAGGGCGTGATCGGGCCGAGGATGTTGAGGAAGTAGCCGTAGAACGCGAGGAACAGGTAGGCGAGCCAGGTGAAGCGGTCGCGCTGGAAGGTGAAGGTCAAGGTCGATGCTCCTGCACCGGATGCCGCTCGATGGCGTAGACGGCGCTCAGTACACCGTCCATCATAATCTCGCGCTCGAACCGCAACCCCGCGCGCTGTGCCGTGCGGATGGAGGCCTCGTGCTCCGGGTCAATCAGCGCAATCAGCCGGGTCAGGCCGAGTTGCTCGAACCTGTAGCGCACGAGGGCCTGCGCGGCCTCTGCGCCCAACCCCTGCCGCCAGAACGGCTTGGCGATCATGTAGGCAATCTCGATTCCAGCTTGCCGTCGATGGTCCACGGCAGCAGGCCGCAGCGCCCGATGAACCGGCCGGTCGGCTTGTGGGTGGTCGCCCAGAGCCCTAGCTCCGGGTGCCGCGGATGCCCGTGGAGGAACCACTCCAGTTCCTCCCGCGTTTCCTCGTAGGTGCGCGTAAAGTCCGGAAAGTAGCGCCGGATTTCCTTATCGCGATACAGCGCGTAAAGCTCGTCCAGGTCCTTCGGGGCGAGATGGCGCATGAGCAGCCGTTCGGTTTCGAGAATCTGCACTGACAACCTCTGTCGGGAATCACGCAGCATCGCGCCACGCCTCGGCCAGCCAGCTCTCGACCTCCGCATCCACATCTTCCGGCGCGTATAGCTCAAGGTGGTGCGTGAAGCGGTCCGCAGCCGGTTCAACCACCTGCTTCCAGCGGGGGGAGGCATCGCGGCGGCGCAGCGCAACGGTCAGTACGAGCGGCGCGCCGCGACCGAGGTACATCTCCGGCAGCCAGGCCCAGGCGAACGCGCGGCGGCGGATGAAGGCCACCTGGCTCTTGCTGACGCGCAGCGCGGCCTCACCCACGCTTGCGATGGCTGCGGCGACGGCATCGAAGAGGCGTCGAGAAGCCTCACGGCCTGCGAAGAAGTCATCGAGGGTCATTCCGCCGGCTCTTCAGGCTGCGCGTCGATCTCCGGTACTTGCTTCGTCACCCACACGGTCAGCAGGGTCGCGAGCACGAACGCGACGGCCAGGATGCCGGTCACGAGGGTCACGGTGTAACGGGTGAGTGTGTCGCTGAATGATTTGATATAAGCGCCCTCGGGAAAGGCCGGGTCATAGCGCACCGTCACCTGCTCGAACAGCTCATACGCGGGCGGCCAACTGCCCTCGCGCATCTCGACGGTCTTGCGCGTGCCGTCGGGCAAGGTGAACTGCACGATGGGATAGGTGTATTGCGTGCCGGAATCGTCGCGGCGTGTGATCAGGTCCAGCACCTCACCCGAGGTCTCTTGCTCTCGCGCCAGGCCGCGGCCGACGACGGTCGCGCTGTAGACCGCGATGGCAAGCATCAGCACGGCCACGCCGATGAACACGGTCAGCAGCACGCGGTCCAGCGGGATGGATGGCCCGGCGGGGATGTCGAAGTCGTCGTCGTCGATCCCCACCGCGAGCGACATCAGCTTGTCCCGATCCGCTGGGTCGGGCACGTCGTCGAGCGTCTTGTAGCGGACGCCGTCCACCTCGTAGCCGACCGGCTCGTCGCCCTGCCAGCGGATCGTATACTGTTTGCCTGCGCGCGGGTGGCGCGGCGCGGCGGCGGATCGTGC